>PSMF01000076.1:16006-17583 GCA_040290005.1 Meiothermus sp. | reverse complement strand
CCTGCTCTTGTGGGGGAGAAGGCGGTTCACGATTGAGCACTTTTTCAGAGCCATTATGCAGGATATGCGGGAGGTGCAAGTTTTGAGGTAGGGGACTGGGTATGCCTCTGGGCTTCGTACGCTTTTATGATAAAAGCCTGAAGGCTACCCACCTTGCGATAAACTTGGAGCGACCTATGACTGCCGCGCAAAGGCCCTTTACTCCTACCTTGCAAATGCCATCCGGTCGCCTCGGTTTTGCCGGTCACGAGACCTTTCCCTTGCGCTACGGCTGGCTCAAGAAAGCCGTGGATGCCGTGCGGGAAGACCCCCATCTGCTGAGCAGCGACAGGGCCTTAGTGAGCCTAGGGGTTGGCAAGAACATGGTCCAAAGCATCCGCCACTGGGGCCTGGCGACGCAGGTGCTCCGAGAGGGGCCTGGCCGCAGCCTCGAGGTTTCTCCCATCGGCGCGCTGCTGCTTGAGCAGTGGGACCCATACCTGGAGGATCCAGCCTCGCTGTGGCTTGTACACTGGCACCTGGTAAACAATCCTGCGCGGGCTGCGGTGTGGCACCTGGCTTTCACCTACCTCACCAGCCCTGACTTCACTAAGCGCCAACTCATCAGTTTTCTGCTCGAGGTCAAGGAGCGCAATGAACTGCGGGTGCGAGAATCGAGCTTGAGCCGTGACGTCGATTGCTTTATCCGGAGCTACCTAGCTTTGGAGGGGTCGAAAAATAGCCTGCCAGAAGACTCCTTCGACTGTCCCCTGGCTGAGCTTGGGCTGCTCTCGCCGCTCCGCGACGGTGAGGGGTATCGGTTTACTATAGGGCCTAAGCCCACCCTGCCGGCCGAGGTCGTCGGCTATGCCCTGCTGGAGTACATGGGCCGGGTTCGCCAGGGGCGCAACAGTATCGCCTTCAGCGACTGCTTGTACGGGGTAGGTAGCCCAGGCCAGGTCTTCAAGCTTGACGAGAACTCCCTCGTTGAATACCTCGAGGCCCTGGAAGAGATCGGCGATGGAGCCCTGGAGCTCGATGACACGGCCGGCTTGAAGCAGCTTTATCGGCGGCGGGAGCTCGAGCCCGTGAGCCTGTTGCACCGTTACTACGGGGACGATCCACACGCCGCGCCTTGGCGTGGCGCGGACTCGCTGGCGCTCGTGCACCGAGGGGGCCGCGCATGACCCCCTCGGAGCTGCTGTCCGAACGTTTTTCCGGCAAGGCCCGCCGTTTCTTCCGTTCCATCCGCCTTGAGCGCGACTTCGACGACCTTGAGGCGCTGGCCGGTTATACCCTCACGCCCCAGGTGCGCCAGGTGCTCGCGCGGGTTGAGGAGGGGCTGCAACCTGTGGGGACAGAGCGGGCCTTCACCCTAACTGGCCCCTACGGCAGCGGCAAGTCGGCCTTCGCGCTGTTCCTTGCGCATCTCCTTAAGGCCCCCTCGGCTCAGGAGAACCTGGCATCCCAACTCCTCCACGCGCACGATCCCTTCCTGGCGGAGCGTTTCGCCACAAGCCTGACCCCCGGTCTTGTGCCCGTGGTGCTGACCCTGCGCCGGGCCCCCTTAGCCCTGACCCTCCTGGAGGGGCTTTCAC
>PSMF01000076.1:8810-15996 GCA_040290005.1 Meiothermus sp. | reverse complement strand
GAGCCGTCAAGCGGATTTCCAGTCCGGCCGCGCGGGCGCTGGCCCGGCGGCTCGAGGCCGACCTTGCGGCCCGGATGACCGATACCCGCAAGGTCCTCGAGCACATAGAGGCCTTGCGCGACCTCGCCGCGCGGCGGGGGCAGCGCGGTATCCTGCTGATCCTCGACGAGCTGGGTAAAACCCTCGAGTACGCTGCGCGCCACCCTGGCGAGGATATCTACTTGCTCCAGGAGCTCGCGGAAGCCGCTAGCCGCAGCGGCACACAGCCCTTCCTTCTTGTCGGCATCCTACACCAGGCTTTCGAACAGTACGGTGAGCACCTCGACCTTGCTGCCCGTAAGGAATGGGCGAAGGTGCAGGGTCGTTTCAGCGATATCGCCTTCCTCGAACCCCCTGAGCAGCAGATGTGGCTGGCTGCGCAAGCCATGGCCTCCTTGGAACTTGGGGAGGCTCGGGGGCTAGACCGCCTTACGGCGGTCGCCAGGGCCATGGTAGATGCCGGGTACGCCCCCCGCGCCGAGGAGTTCGTAGCCCTGGCGCCCCAGGCCTACCCGCTGCATCCCACGGTGCTCGCAGCCTTGCCCTACCTCTTCCGGCGCTTCGCCCAGAATGAACGCTCGCTGTTTGCCTACTTGCTCAGCCAGGAGCCGTTTGGGGTCCAGGATATAGTGCAGACCAGGCCAGGCCACCTGGTGCGGCTGCCTGACCTGTTCGACTACTTCGTGGCAAACCTGGGGGGCAGCCTGTTGCGCCAAGCCTTCGCGCGCCGTTGGCTGGAGGTCGCCGACGCGCTGGAGCGTACCCCGGATTTATCGCCCCTCGAGGTTGCCACCCTCAAAACCGCGGGGCTGCTGGGAATCCTCGGGGACCTGAGCCCACTGTCGGCAAGCGGGGACCTAATCACGCTGGCCTTGGCCGACGCGACCGGTGACCAGGGGGTTAGGGCAGCCCTGGACAGCCTGAGGGCCCGCTCCCTGCTCACCTTCCGTTTGTACAACAACACGTTCAGGGTCTGGGAAGGAAGTGATGTGGACCTCGAGGCCGAACTCGAGCAGGCCCGTCGCAAGACTTCGAGGCAAGGGCTAGCCGAGAGCCTCCAGCGCTACCTGCCGCACCACCCCATCGCCGCCCGGCGGCACAGCTACGAGGTCGGGGCCCTGCGTTTTTTCGAGGTGCGCTACCTCGATGCTCCGCTCGAAACCCTTCCATACCCGAGCAAGGGTGCAGACGGGGTTCTGGTCTGCTGCCTTCCTGCTAGCCTCGAGCAGGCCGAGGCCTTCGAAAGCTGGGCCCGATCGCCGGCGGTTGCAGGGCTCGAGCATGTGGTGGTGGTGCTGCCCCAGCAGATCGGGACGCTGCGGGAAGCTGCCGCCGAGCTGAGGGCGCTGCGTTGGGTTTGGGACAACACCCCGGCGCTGCGGGATGACCGGGTAGCCCGCAAGGAGCTGGCCGAGCGCATAACCCTAGTCGAGCAGAACCTGGCCCGCGCCGTAGAGGTTTTGTTCGACCCGCGGCCAGAGCCGAAGGGTTCCGCTGCGGTCTGGTACTACCGTGGCGAGGCGCAGGATGTGAGCGCACCCAGTGCCGTCGCAAGGCTGCTCTCGAGGGTAATGGACTGCCTCTACCCGCACTCGCCCCGCATCAAGAACGAGCTGATCAACCGCCGCTCGCTATCCTCAGCCGCTGCCGCTGCCCGCCGCAACCTGGTTGAGCGGATGCTGACACAGCCCTCCGACCCGTTGCTGGGGATGGAGGGCTATCCGCCGGAGCGGAGCATGTACGAATCGGTGCTCCTTGCGACCGGCCTGCACCGGGCTGTTGGGGGGATGGAGCAGCCTCCGGCGGCGGGAGCTCCGGGCACCCGTTGGCAGTTCGGCCCACTGCAGAATGATACGTACAACTTGCAGCCTACCTGGAACCACATGGAGGCCCGGATCTTCGGGGCAGAGGACGATCCCCTACCCCGCTACGCGGCGAAAGAAGCGCATCGGGACAGACCTACGGCTGTTCACCCAGTCGCAGGGCCCTATCCGGTCGATGAACTTTTCCGCGAGCTGGCCGCACCGCCTTATGGGGTGATGCCGGGCGTCCTCCCGGTGCTGCTCGCCGCCTTCCTCCTGGCCTATCCAGACGAGACCAGCCTCTACCGCGAGGGGGTCTTTATTCCTGAGCCTACCCCTGCCGATTTCGAGGTGCTGATGCGCCGCCCCGAGCTGTTTGCGGTTGGTGGGAGCCGGATTCGAGGGGAGCGCAAAGCAGTTTTAGAGCGTATGGCCAAGGGGCTAAGGGTCAAGGCGGCCCTTGTTCCAGTGGTGCGCGCGCTGGTCCGGATGGTGCGATCGGTGCCGGACTCGGCGTGGCGCACCCAGCGGCTCCCGCAAGAGGTACTGGCCCTTCGCGAGGCTTTCGACAAAGCCAAGTCGCCAGAGCGGTTGTTGTTTTTTGATCTCCCAGTTGCACTGGGCCTTGAACCTTTCAGCGACAGTGGGCGCGTCCATTCACACAACGTTGAAACCTTCTTTACCAAGCTGAACACAGCCTTGCAAACCTGGGGGGCTTTTACTCTTACCCAGATTGATCAAGCCCGCGACGTTCTACTGGCTGCCTGCCAGTTGCCTTCGGGTGAAGAGGGTTGGGCACGGCTGCGTGAACAGGCCAAAAAGTTGGCAGGCCAACCGTTGCACAGCTCCCTTATCCCGTTCATCAACAGGCTTAACGCGCCCGGTGATGAACAGACGGTGCTCGAGGGCGTCCTGGCGCTCGTGGCTGGCCGCCCGCCGAAGAACTGGACCGACGCCGATATCGAGCGCTTTCCAGGACAGGTTGCACCATTGGGTGAACGCTTTGTGCAGGCGATTCATTACCTCGGGGTGCTGACCCCGGAGGACGAGGCGAAGAGGGACGAGTTGGCCGAGAAGATCCGCAGGAGCCTGGGCGCAGATGTGCCCACACATGTGATGCGGGCCGCCCTTGCCAAGCTTCTTCAGAACCTGTAGCGGCAGTTTGCCCTCGCTTGCCGGCACGGCAGGATATAATCCGGCAAAGGGGTACACATGGAGCAGAAGCCAGTTCGGCATATTCTTTCGTTGTCAGGTGGCAAGGACAGCACCGCTTTGGCTGTCTATATGAGAGACAAGGTTCCCGAAATGGAATATGTATTCATGGATACCGGTGAGGAGTTGCCGGAAACATACGAGTACCTCGACAGGATAGAAGCCTATCTAGGAAAGCCTATTATTCGGCTAAACCCAGACCGCCCGTTTTCGCATTACCTAGACATCTACCGCGGGGTTTTGCCCGACCCACGAACCCGATGGTGCACACGAATGCTAAAGATCAAGCCTTTTGAGAAGTACATCGGAGACGATACTGTGATGAGCTATCTGGCAATCAGAGCCGATGAGACATATCGAAAAGGCTACATTTCAACGAAGCCCAACATTACTGCAGTTTATCCATTTATTGAAGATGGGGTTACCAAAGAAGATGTTTTTAGGATTTTGGAGGAGAGTGGACTTGGTCTGCCTGAATACTACAAATGGCGTTCGCGGTCCGGATGCTATTTTTGTTTCTTTCAACAAAGAAATGAATGGGTTGGCCTACTGGAGCACCATCCGGAATACTATGAAAAAGCTAAGCAGTTTGAAAGGTATGACCCCGTTACTGGACAATCTTTTACATGGAATGCTCGAGAGAGTCTTCAAGATTTGCAGCATCCAGAACGTATTAAGCAGATAAAGCAGCAGCATGAGAAGAGACTTCAACGACAAAACTCGACAAAACTCTACGCATCCTTAACGCAGTTGTTGGTGGAAGATGACGATAGCGAGCAGTCCTGCTTAATCTGCCATCTATGATTTATAAGTACCTAGATAATCTAGAGGCGCTCAAGATCGAGCTAAGCTCCATTCGTAGGGGTGGTAGAGCTGGTCATGAGAGACCGCATAAGCTAATAATGCTTTTAGATCTTTTTGAGGACGACTTGCTCGGGGATAATCGCATATACCTTGACGATAACCTGATAAGCCGGTTCAAACAGCACTTTAGCCGGTACAAGGCAAAAGATGATTTATGTCAACCCGCACCACCCTTCTTTCACCTGAGAAGTTCGAGCTTTTGGCATCACAAGATACTGCCAGGCAAAGAGGAGGAATATAAAAAAACATCTACTACCGGAGGTGGCCGTAAACGTATTGATGAGTTAATTGAATATTCTTACTTATCTGAACAGATGTATCAGATCATGATCAACCAGGCTTTGAGGCATGAACTGCGGCAGTATCTTCAACTACTGCTGGAACAACCTGAGATACGCCAATGAAGCGAATCGCTACGGTTTTCCATGAGTCATTTTCGTTAAACCGCCCAGCCGTTGCACAGATACTAGAGATCGTATCTAATGCTGTGGAGGTAGGATCAAAAATAGATCTTGGTGTGTTGCGTGAGGATAGTCAGCTTGGCGCCAATTATGTAAGAGCAATGCCTAGATATGCTGTGGGAACGGGATTGCTGGATGAAAAGCCCTACCGCCTAACTGAGTTAGGCAAATTCATTTATCAACATGATCCCAACCTAAACCACCCCTCCACACTGTGGCTCATGCACTACCACCTCAGCGCCCCAGCGGGCCCTGGGCCAGCCTTCTGGCATTTCCTCATCAGCCAGAGAGTACGGCCAGGTATGGCTTTGGAGCGCTCTGAGCTGATTGAGGCAGTGCAAAACTTCATCAGGGAGGCCGAAGGCAGGGCGCTTGTTGATCGCTCAGCGAGATCGCTTATCAGCATCTTCGCTGGAACCTACACCAAAACGGATGGCCTCGGCAAGCTAGGTATCTTGGAGGAGACCGGCTCGGGTTACCAAGTGCTCGAGCCCGACCCTCCCAACGAGTGGGTGGTCGGCTATGCCCTGGCTCACTACTGGGCTAGCGTATGGCCACAGTTCAAGCAGGTAGCCCTTGGCGAGCTAAGCCAGCCGGGCGGGTTTGCCGACTTGCTTTTCCTTAGTACCTTTCAGCTCAACTCCCGCCTGCGAGAACTTCAGAGCAAGGGCCTGCTCGAGCTCATGCAGGTAGCCCCGCCCCATCAGATCCTCCGGCTATGGCGCTCACCCTCGGACTTCCTGCAGCACATCTATGACTAGCCCCACCCCCCTCGAGGTCATTCAGCTTGTGCGCAGCACGCAGCTCCAGTGCCGCACGGCTATTTTGCTGCTGAACAACCATTACTTCGGCCGGGAGTCCTCGCTCGCGGCTCAGTTCAACCTCGACCCGGTGAACTATGCCGAATGGCGCTTGGGCAAGGTAAAACCTGGGCAACGCTACCTCGGCCTCAGCAAAGAACGGCTTTTGCAGGAAATAGACGAGATCTGCCAGCTCGAGACCCCTACCAACGCCCTGCTTTTGTTCAATCTGGATATCGCCCTGGCGTACCTGCCCTACCTAGACCGTGGCTATGTGTGGGAATTCTTGCGCGATAGCTTCCGCAAGCGGAGGAAGGCCCTGGTGATCACTATGCCCGCCCAAGCCGACCACCTCCTGCCGGATGAGTCCTCGAGGTGCATTTGGCAATCGGGGGGACGCCTCGCTAGCGTAATCTAGAAGACGCACAGGGGGTCATACCACTATGGAATTGCGCATTGGCCAGGTCACCGAGTTAGACCATACCGCTGAGTTCAGAAGCGACGTTCAGCTCAGCCATTTTCGCACCAACGCCAACCTTGGGCTGATCAACAGCTACATGTTCACGGCAGGCAGCTTCCCAGGGCGGAAGTCTTCAGCCGAGATGCTACGGCTTCTCCAAGAGGCCGCGATCGAGAATATCGACAACCGGTTCGTTGTACAGGCCACCTATGGGCGGGGCAAGAGCCACTTTGGTTTGGCCGTCGCGAACTACTTCGGAAAACCTGCCGACTCGCCTGAGGTTGAACTGTTGCTGAATAAACTCGAGTATGCCTACAACCAGCCTGCTGACGTAGAGCCCTTCCGGAACTTTAAAAAGCACCGCAAGCCCTACCTCGTACTCTTGCTGCGCGGCGACGTTTCGGTAAACCTGCGGGACCAGTTCTTCCGCGAGCTCGAGACGGCCATCAAGACCACAGAGACCACACGGGGCCTAGAGACCCCCTTCTGGTTCAACGAGGCCCTGCGCTTTCTAGACAGCCTCTCACCTGAACAGCGGGAGCGGGCCGATGGCCTCCTGGAGCCTTACCGCCTAGACCTATCTACCCTGCGCGAAAAAGTTGAACGGCGGGAAACCGGTACCTACGCGATCTGTGTGGACCTCTTCAAAAGCCTGATCGGCTTCACGCCAGACTTCGGCGGTGAGACCGGCCTGGCCGACGCGATCCGCTGGGTTGTCGAGGAGCTTTGCCAAAAGCAAGACCTTATCGGAGGGCTACTGATCCTTTTCGACGAATTCAGTGAGTTCGTTCGCGGCTATAGCGGCCTGCACCCTACCGGGGTTCCGCTGCAAGACCTGCTCAACGGGGTGGAGGAAAGCCGGAACAAGGTGCTTTTTGTCGCCCTCTCGCAGCATGAGCCAGAGCGGGTAGTCGGCAATGATGGTACTGTTCGGTATGACAGCCTCACCAAGGAACTGACCCGGCTGCCGTCCAAAAACCGCTACTGGCTGCACTCCACCCTCGAGGACGTGCTGGGGGCCTACTTCAAGCCCAACCTCGCCCACTGGCAGCAGATGCTGCGCGAGCCCGGCATCGGCAGCCGGGTAGCCAACGCCAGCGAGATGGCCTATGAGGCCTTTGCAGACCGCTACAAGCGGGTGCTGCACTGGAGCGCCGAAGAATTCCAGGAAAGGGTCACGCGGGAGTGCTTTCCCCTGCATCCCCTGACCACGGCCCTGCTCTCGAGCGTCGACTTTGAGGCGGCCTCCACAACCCGCTCCGTACTCGGCTTCCTTACCCATGCGGAGGCGCCGCTCAAACAGAGCCTGGATGCGCCAGCTATCCTTGACGGCAAACCCAACTGGGTGTTGCCGGTAGCCCTTGTGGACTACTTCAAAGAGATGCTGGGCGAGCAGATCTGGCAGCAGTACAAGCAGATCGACCTGCCCGACCTTACCCCGGAACAAAAGGCTGTGCTCAAGGCGATGGTCCTGCAAAGAGCGGCCAATATCCCAACCAGGGCCATCGGCTTCGGCCCGCTGATCGCCGAGCTATCAGGCCTCACCCC
>PSMF01000076.1:0-8728 GCA_040290005.1 Meiothermus sp. | reverse complement strand
CAGGGTCTACTCGTTCTGGGCCGGCAGCAACGCCGCCATCGAGCTTGAACGGCTGCTCAACCAGGGGCTGGCCGACCTGCAAAACCGTGGGCTGCTCAAGGCCTACCTGGACGAATTCGATACCTACGGGCAGAACAAGGTTAATGCCCTCTTCGCAAACGATAAAAGCGCCCTTTACCGGCAGTACCCGGTGAGCGTGGACTGGGGCCACCCCGAGGACTGGGCGGCTCAGCTCGTCGTGCTGACCCGGGCTTCCTGGAACGTGCACGCCCTCGAGCGCCTTACCGCGCGCTACACCGCCTCGCTGAAGGAAATGCCCAGTTGCCGCGGACTGGTCCTCTTGCCGCTGGCACGCAGCCAGGACGACCTAGACTGGTTTACCGAGCAGATTCAGGGGGTGCTCGACAGCTCGGCCCGGCTGAAGTCGGCGCCGTTGCTCGTCCTGATTCCCAACCGCCCTACGCCCGACCTCATCACCAACCTCCAGAAGTACGCGCTGCTGGAAGATAGCATTTTTGTGAGCGAGACGGTCAAACAGATCGGGATGACCGTGATGCAGGAGGAAAAGGACCGCCTTGCCAAGCAGATCCTGCAAACCCTGAACCAACTGCACAAGGAGGCGGCGCTCGAGGTGCCGGCCGAGGCCCGGGGGCAGATCCGGGCCCTCTCGATCGGGATTGGCGCCTCGGACAGGGTCGAGCGCACCCTGCGCGAGGTCTACCGCATTGCGTATCATAGCCACCCCGGCGATTTCTACACCCACTACCGCAGCACCACCCCGACCCTACGCAATGCCGTTGAGGTGTTGATTCCTGTGCTAATGACCAACAACCTCGCGGGGGCCGCGGTGGGTCTGAGCAGGGTGGCCAAGGAAATCGTGGACAAATTCCTGGCCTCGAGGGCCTGGCAGCTGCTCAGTGCTAAGCAGCAGATTCAGCCACCTAAAGCCACCTATCCGCACAAGGCCTGGGAGCGGCTCGAGGCCAGCATTCCCCCCGGCAAAGAGTGGACGCCGCTCAAGGAGATCCTGCTGGAACTCCTCAACCTGCCCTATGGCTACGACCACAACAGCCTGGCCCTGCTCTTCAGCGCCTGGCTTGGCTACTACCGTCGGGATCTCCAGATCGCAGTGGCAGGAAAGATCGTGGGGATCGACAACATGGCCGGGGGCAACAGGCTAAAGCCCAGGGAGTTCCTTGAGGCCTGGGCCTCTGCGCATCTACGCCGCAAAGACCGCCAAAAGCTCCTTGAGGATGTCGAGCAGGCCATGGACAAGGTGAGCGCAGGGGGGCTGAGCCTCAACGAGGCCGAGTCCATACTGGAAAAGCTGAAGGCTTGTGCCAACGAGAACGACATCACCGACCCGACCCTCCTGGACAACGCCAGGCTGTCGGTGCGAAAGCTTCAGGAGGCGATCGAGGGGCTCACAAGATACGACCTGGCGGTAAAGGAGATTGAGCATGGCCTCGAGAGGGCCTCGATCCAGTCGATCTCGAGCCTGCTCAAAAAAATAGCCGAGCTGGCTGAGCCCGTCACGGTGGTCTCGGCTTTGGCCAAGCCGGCAGAGCTGCGGCAGAAGGTCCTGAACCGGGCTAAAGAGCTGACCGAGCAGACCTGCCAGCTCCACGAGCGCCTAGACGACATACGCCAATACGGTCGGCAGGAGGAGGTGCTGAAGCGGGCCTTAGCGGAGGTGGGGAAGCTTGGGCTCGCCGAGCTGCAGCAGCGGGTTCAGCAGGCCTTGGAGCGTTTGCAGCAGGAGCAGCGCCGCCTCGAGGAGGCCCGGGAGACCGACAGACTGCTGGCCCTCATTCGCTCGATCGAGGCCTCCGGCAACCTCAACAAGCTCCGTAAGGAACTCAGGGAGATCGAAAAGTACAGTAGCCACGAGATGGCCTCCATTCGGCAGGCAGCCCTGGAGAAAGCCGCGGTACTGGGTGCGGAGGTCAAGCGCCTCGAGGGCTTTGTCCTCGATCTGGACAAGCGCTTGGATGCTGTGGATGGCGCCCAGGGTGCTCGAGTCCTACAGCGCGAAATCATAAAGGAGCGAAGCCGCTTCGAGGGCACCCCCGACATCCGTGATATCGATGCCGCCGAAGCGCGGGTTGCTAAGCTGATCGGCTTTTTCTCGGAGGTAGAGGGAGGCCTGCCCCACAGTACTGAGGAGGCCGGTCGCTTGATCAACAAGCTATCTGGGCTGCCCTCAACCTATGATTGTCTAAGCGATGTTCACAAGCAAAAGCTGGAGCAGCGGATTCAGGAAGTTCAGGAACACCTCAGGGTGCAGGGCGAAAAAGCCAGGGAATGGCTTGAGGGCTGTCGCCGCTTAGCTGCAGGAGAGGATCTTCAGAGCCTGGAGGCAGCGCTGTCCAAGCCGCACCCCTTCCTGTCAGAGGAGATGCGACCGATCCTCGATGAGTTGCAAAGAGAACTCCTGGCTAAGCGCATGGCCCGCCTCCAGGAGGAAGAGGTGCTCAGGCGCATTGCCGCGATGCCCACCCGCGGCCCCCTAGCCGATCTCCGTCGGCGCCGGCAAGAGCTCAGCGAGCTGCGGGGCAGCGAGCGGATCCTCAACGAAGCCGCAAAAAAGCAGCGCCTGATTGAGCAGGAGATGGCCGAGCTCGAGGCCCAGGCCGAGGAATGGGTGAGGTCAGCAGGGGCGCTCGTCACCTCGCAGGAGGTTGAGGCGCTGCGGGAGCGGGTGAATAGGTCTCTCAGCAAGTACGAGCACACCGAAAAGTATGAGGGGCTAGAAGCCCTCTGCCAACGCTGTAGAACGGTAAGCGACCTCCTCAAAGAAGGGGAGGCCAGAGGCGAGTTGCACGCCCCCGACGCCGTTCAACAGCGGATCGCTCGGCTCAGCGGTATCAGGAATGCCCCGGAATTGAGCGAGACCCAGCGGCAGGCCCTTGACGCGGCCATTGAAAGGATCAAAGCCTACCAGCAGCAGAGGGAAGCCCAGGCCCGGGAGTGGCTTACCGATCTGGAGCAGGCCCTGTCAAAGGCTCAGGTCCAGCCCGAAGCCCTCCGGCATAAGCTCTTGCAACCCCCCGCCTTTCTGCCTGAGGCGGAACGCCCCCGCCTCGAGGCGCTCCGCGCCCGGGTGGAGGCTGCGCTAGAGCGCCAGCGCAGGGAGGAAGAGATCCAGCGGTCGCTGCGCACATTGCCTCGAGTAACTACCCTGCGTGAGCTCCGTGCGCAGCAGCAGGAGGTTGGGCAGTGGCTTGGGGAGGTGCAGGGCCCGGAGGCACGGGGGGCCCTTGAGGTCAAACTTGCCGAACTCGAGCGGCAAATCCGCGAGGTGCTTGAAGGCATAGAGGCTTACCGTTCCCAGCTAGACGGGGCGACGGAGTACACCCAGGTGCGGAGGCTGGCGGCGGAACTGAAGGACTTTGCCGCCCGGCTCATCGGTACCCCTGAGGCCGCCGCCATCGACGACCTGCTCAGCCGGGCCGACCGTCTAGGGGAGTACCTCGAGAGCCTGCGCACCTTCAAGCCCGCAGCCGTGGCCTCGCCCGCTGAAGCCGACCAAGCGGTCGGCGAGATCGAAAAACTGATCGGTGCACGAGCGCCAGCGAGTCACGAAGTGGATCGTCCTCTCGGTGCACGAGCGGCAGCGAGTCACGAAGTGGATTGTCCTACGGGGCTATATCCCGAACTGAGTGAAGCCCACCGCCAGGTCGGGCAAAGCCTGATCGCCCAGATCCGCTCAACCGTGGAACGCAAACGCCAGGAGGCGCGCGATTGGCTGGCCCGCTGCCGGGCCCGGCTGGCCTCCGAGGAAGACCTCGAGGCCCTCGAGGCTGAGGTGGCCCTCCCGCCGCCCTTCCTTCCCGAGGAAGACCGGGCTGAGCTCGCGAGCCTGCGGCACGCCTTGCGGCAGAAGCTGGACCAAAACGCCAGGGAACGCATTGAGCAGCTTTTCCTGCGCATGAGCCCGTCCGAACGCCAGGCCTGCCTCGTCCGCCTCGGCCAGTTGTTGCAAGGGGAATTGGCATGACCGTTGAGCTGTACCTAGACCCCCTCGGGGATGCGCCCATACCCGACATACCCGAGGGGGTACCGGTTATCCGCAGCGAGGTGGCCTTTCTCGAGCTGATCCGCACCACAGAGGTGGGCGTGGTCCAGGGAGTTGAGCTGTGCCGCTGGGCGCAGGACTATGCCAGGGGCAGGGGGATCGCGGTGCGGGTGTTGCGCTCACCTGCCCGTCGGCTCAGCCAGCTCTGCCCGGAGCTGACCGCTGAACAAGCCCAGGCGCTCGCAAGCCGGGTCGGCAGCCAACTCACTACGCACGAAGCGCCAGGCCTGCCCCAGGTGGCGCAATGGCTCTGGGAGGAAGCCTGGTGGACGGATGAGCCAGGCCCCGCCCATGCGGCCCGGTGGCTTCAATGGTGGGTTGGCCGGAAGCCTACCGTCGCAGAGCAAACCTTGCTGGCAGCGCTCGGCCGGTACTTCAGGGCGGAATGCCCCGGGCCCGAACGGGATGCCTACTCCACCACAAGCGCCGATGCCGCTTACGAAACGCTGAGGTGTTGGCTAGGGCTGGGCCGCCCGCTGGGCTGGGGCGGGTTCCCCGTTGAGCTTTCAGAGGACCTCGTTGCAGCCCTAAAAAAGGACTTTATGGCCCAGGCGCTGCAGGACCCGGGCGGACTCCTCTTCCTGCTCGATGGCAGGCGAGCGGACGCCCGGCTGCTTTCGGTTGTGGCCGAGGTTCTCGCGCACTACTACCGGGCCCGGCCCGAGCAGCTCACCGCCGAGGCGTTCAGCGCGGTGCAGGGCTACTTAGAGATCCCGCTGCGCGAAGACCTCCGCAGGCTGGTCCCCCCTCCTGAACCCGGTCCGTTGCCCTCCGATGCTTCGGGGATGGGGCGCTGGTTCCTTAACGAGTACCTGCCCTACCGGGAGTGGGCACCCGATAAGGACCCCCGGATCCTCGAGATCGGGCGTTCGTTCGCCGAAAGTTACCTGCAGCTTTACAGCTCGGACGCACTGACCGACGGACCGTCACGCCCGCACCTGAGCTGGGTAAAGGCTCGCCAGCCGGACCGGGTGACGCTGATGGTCGTGCTGGACGGCCTGGGGTATACCGATATGAAGCACCTCTGGGACGAGATCCAAAGATTCGACCCCTCCAGGCGGCTCACCGTAAGCCAGGCCGAGGTCGCTTTTGCCCCGCTGCCCACCATCACTGAGTGCGCCAAACCGGCCCTGCTCAAGGGGGTAAAGCCTTCCCTCGCCAGCACGCAGCCAGACTTGGGCAGGGTTCTTAGCAAAGACGAGGAGGTGCAGCGAGCGCTCGCCGAGGCGGTCTTGGGGGACTTGATCATCTGGAAAGATCCTGAGCCGGACAGCACCTACCATGCCTCGAGTTCCAAGCAGGTCGCGCGGAAGAGGGCGCGCGGAATCCTCACCGGCTTCGCCCAGCGGCTGACCGAGTTGGTCTTGCGTGTTCCGACTGAAAAACCGCTGCAGGTGGTGGTAACGACCGATCACGGGCGCCTGCTGGCGGAGTCGCCAAGGCGCTACGCGCTGCCCGAGGGGGCGCAGTCTCGCCAGCGGGCAGCCCTAGGCGACTTCGGGCTCCAGAAGAGCCTGGAGATCCGCGGTGAGGTGGCCTACCTTCACCGCAGCGCTTACGGCCTTCCCCAGGACTGCGCCGTCCTGCTGTCGGGGGACGCCTTTGTTACCCAAGACGGAAAGCGAGGGGTGGACGCCTACCCCCACGGAGGCCTCTTCCCCGAAGAGGTGTTGATCCCCTGGTGGGTTATTGAGAAGGACCGTCAAATCAACCATCCCGGCGTTCAGCTCTCAGGGAAAGGCGTGGCCGGGCGCCCAGGGCAGTTCTACCTCCGGATTCAGAACCCCAACCCCATTCCGCTGCAAGCCGAGCACCTCCGCGTCGTATCCCCGCAGGTACTGGCCTTCCCGGTTCAGTCGGTCATTCCTCCGATGGGTGTGGCCGAGCAGGCTCTGGAGATGCCCACCTGGCCCACTTCGCGCGAGCTCGAGCAGTTCGCCGCGCAGCTCTCTTACCGCTTGCCCGATCAGCGCCTGGCCGAGGTGGGCGCGCAAGTGCATTTGGAGGTAGAAGAAATGTACCAACAGGGGGATAATCCCCTGGAGGAGCTGCTGTGAATATGGAAGGCACCGCTGTTCCTGGCCTCAGCGATAAGGTTGGTGAGGTCTTTGGCCGCCTAGCCATCGATAAGCGGCGCCTGTTGATGAGCCAGCTACAAAAGCGCGGTGTGCCGGCTTACGTGGCGGAGTGGGTCCTAGAGACCATCGTGCCAGGGGTTGGTCCGCTGACCCCTGAGGAAGCTTATAAGGTACAGGAATGGGCCAAGCGGGTCATACCCGGCCCAAACGAGCAGAACGTCATCAAACACAGGATCGCTCAGGGGGAAACAGTCCGTGTACTAACCCCTGTTCAAGCCGAAGTAGACCTGAGCCGTACAAGGAAACCGCCCCACTTTGCCCGGCTGGCCCTGCTGGGGATCAATGAGGCTGCGATCTCCAACGAGCTGCTCAACCAGTATCCTGACCTGCTGCGTCAAGGGGTCTGGGGGGTTACCGAGATCGGCCAACTATCCGATGGTCCTGCCATCCTCAGCTTCAAGCCGATGCAAGCCTCGGTAAACCTTGACCTGTTCAAAGCGGCCCGCAAGGCCTTTTCCCTCGAGGAGTGGCGCGCACTGCTGCTGATCTCAATGGGATACGTACCGAGCGCCTTCCAGGAAGAAGAACAAACCCTACTGCTGTGCCGCCTACTTCCGCTGGTGCAGAAGAACCTGCACCTGATGGAGCTGGCCCCCAAAGGAACTGGCAAGAGCTACATCTACGAGAACATCAGCCCAAAAGTCCGGCTGGTGAGCGGGGGTAATGTTTCACCAGCTGTGCTATTCGTAAACAACGCTACCGGGTACTGGGGGCTGCTGGCCCGTCTGGCCGTCGTGGTGTTGGACGAGGTCCAGACCCTCCGCTTTGAAAAGCCTGAGGAGATCATAGGCGGGTTGAAGGGGTACCTGGCCAACGGCAAGCTCACCCGAGGGGGGCTCCACGAGACCGCCAGCGACTGTGGGCTGGTTCTGCTGGCCAATATCTCCCTAGACGAACATCAGCGCCCCTTGCGCGAATTGGTTGTGGAGGAGCTCCCAAAGTTTCTTCAGGAGACAGCCTTCCTCGATCGGATGCGGGGCCTTATCCCTGGGTGGAAGCTGCCCAAGCTCAGCAGCCACTTCCTCATCGGTCCGCAGACTGAGCTAGCCGTAGGGCTCAAGTCGGACTTCTTCGGCGATGTGCTGCTCAGCCTTAGGGACGATTTCAGTGCAGACCAGTACTGCGCCCGCAGGGTCAGGCTCAAAGGGGAGCGGCCTTACCGCCGCAACGAGGAGTCCGTGCGCGCCATCGCCAGCGGCCTGATGAAGATCCAGTTCCCACATGGGGAGGTCAGCCCGGAGGAATTCGAACGGTACTGCCTGAAGCCCGCCCTCGAGCTGCGGCAGCTGGTGTGGAATCAACTGTATTTCCTTGACGGTGAGTACCGGCAGTACGAGCAGTACCTCGAGAATGAGGCGATATGAAGGTAATTTACCTCGATAATCACGCCACTACACCGTGTGATCCGCGGGTGCTGCAGGCCATGCTCCCCTACTTTACCGAGTTCTTTGGCAACCCCTCGAGCAGCCTTCATCAGCCGGGCCGAAAGGCTGCACAGGCAGTTGAACATGCCCGCGGCCAGGTCGCAGAGCTCATCGGCGCCAAACCCGGTGAGATCGTTTTTACCAGCGGAGCTTCGGAAAGCAACAACCTTGCTATTTTCGGCGTTGCTGAAGCCTACAGGGGGGAGCGCCAGCGCATCGTTACCACGCCCATCGAGCATAAAGCGGTACTGGAGCCATTCAGGCAGCTCACGCGAGGGGGGTTTGAAGCCGTATTCTTGCCGGTAGACGCCAGGGGCCGGGTCGACCTCGAGGCTGCCCAGCAGGTAATCGATGACCGAACCCTCTTGGTCTCGGTACAAGCGGCCAACAACGAGATCGGGACCATCCAGCCCGTCCCCGAGATAGCCGCTTTGGCCCATCGGTGCGGAGCACTCGTACACTGCGACGCAGCCCAGGCAGTGGGAAAAATCCCGCTGGATGTGGGTTCTTGGGACGTCGATCTGCTATCGATCAGCGCCCACAAGCTATACGGCCCCAAGGGTGTTGGAGCCCTCTACGTGGCCCAAGGTCTGAAAAAGACGGCCCTTCAGCCGCAGATCCTTGGGGGTGGGCAGGAGTCGGGGTTGCGGTCCGGCACCCTAAATGTGCCCGGTATTGTCGGACTCGGTGAGGCTTGCGAGATCGCGCGGGTCTCGATGCCCGAGGAGTCGCGGCGGATATCCCGTCTGCGCGATGCCTTTGAGTCCGGGCTGCGCGCTGTTATTCCGGGAATCCGCGTGAACGGCGACCTGGAGAACCGCCTCCCCGGGAATAGCAGCATCACTTTCCCGGATATTGAGGCGGATGCCCTGCTCCTGAATATGCCCCATGTAGCGTTGAGCATGGGATCGGCCTGCAATGCCGGGGCTATCGAGCCCTCTTATGTTCTTACCTCCATCGGCCTGTCGCGTGACCTAGCCCACTCAACCGTGCGGATCGGGTGGGGAAGGTTTAACCAGGAGGACGACGTTGCTACCGCACTTGCGTGTTTGAGCGAGGCTTATTCGCGTTTGGTGGCGTTGGCCTAG
>PSMF01000075.1:13048-18305 GCA_040290005.1 Meiothermus sp. | reverse complement strand
GCGGGCTCAAGGTCTACAGCACCGCCAACCAGGACTCCCCGCTGATGGAGGGCGATACTCCACTGCTGGGGATTGATGTCTGGGAGCACGCCTACTACCTCAAATACCAGAACAAACGCCCCGACTATTTGGCGGCGATCTGGAACGTAATTAACTGGGACAAGGTGGGCGAGCGGTTCTAAACCCACGCAAAGGGCGAGGCCGGGGAAATCCCCGGCCTCGAGGCTGTTTAGAACTGGTTAGGGCATGGTGGTGAAGGTGGTGGGAGCAGAGTTGAACAGCGTAAGGGAGTTGGAGGTGTACAAGTTGAAGAAGTTGAGGCTCGCCGAATCCGTCCACTCGTCCGGGGAGAACCCGGTTCCCTGGTAGGACTGCACACTCCAGCTATAGGCCGTAGCTCCGGCCAAGGCCGCGCTGAGCATGGAATAATCGGGGAAAGTGAAGGTGCTGGAGCCGCCCGGCAGGTAGAACCGGTAGCTGAAACCCCCGCCGCTCACGGTCAGAACATACAGCGTAGACCCGCTGACGTTCGACCAGGACAGGGTGGGAGTTTTGCTCACGCCCGTCGCCCCAGCCGCCGGTACGGCGTTTTTGAGGGCCACGGCGGCGGGCAAGTTGACGTTGGTAGCACCGGCAACGGCGGGAGTCACCAGGATTGCGCTGTTACCCGCCCCATCGTTACCCATCACGTAGAAGCTGGCTCCGTCGCTGGGATACTTGGCCGTGCCGCCGCTGGCTACCGGGAGTACGCCCGCCAGGACAAAGTTCGCTCCGTTGGCCTTGATGTTCAAATATCCGCCAGTCGTCCCGGAGGTGTACGCCCCGGCGGTATAGGTGAGCACGGTGCTGGCAGTGGTAACAGAGGTGTCCAGCGCGATGTTTTGACCGCTCAAAGCGGAGCCGCTCGAGATCGAAACCCCGGATTTCTTACCGGTCTGCACGAAGTTGCTGAAAGCCCCCCCGCTGAACTGGTAGCGCAAAGCCACCACATCGGTGGTGAGGTTGCTGCTGCCCGACCACAGCGCCGACATGCTGTATGCGCCGGTCGTGTTGCTGGCGGCCACAGGGGCGAGGGTGAACGCTTTACCCGTCGCGCCGATTAGTATGCCCTCCCCTGCGGCTAAGGGGTAAGTCGGGCCGGTGACATTACCCGAAAGCGTACCGGTATAGGCAACCCCGGCCAAAGAGGTGGAAACCTGGGGATTGTTCCGGGTCAGACCCCGGTACTCGCTGATGACCGAACCCACTTTCACGGTGAGGTTGTAGGGAACCATCACCCCCGAGTAGGTAAAGGTTCCGTCGGCTCCGGTGGTGAACAGGCCCGCGCCGTTCAAAAGCACACTGGCCCCGGAAACCGCAGCGCCCGAACTATCCACCACTTTCCCGCTCACGGTAATGGTGGGAATCGGGTTTACCGTGATGGTCGCGGTGTCGCTCAAAGCTCCCGAGGTCGCGGTCAGGGTAACGGTAGTGGTGCTGCCGACTGAGGCCGGGGGCGTGTAGGAAACCGTAGCCCCGGTGGCGGCACTCAAGGAGCCGGTGCTGGGGCTGATAGACCAGTTGATGGTGGGCGAACCCGACACATTGGAGAGGGTCGCGGTGAAACTTTGGGCTGCCCCTCCGGCGGTAAAGGTCGCGGTTTTTGGGCTAACGGTGAGTTTAGAGGATGTCGTACTCCACCACAGGCCGCCAACAGCAGGATGAGTCCTAAGCCTAACGCTGTGTATAAACCCTTCATCTCATGCCTCCTGGCTCGATTTCTGAACACTTTTGCCCTGAGCCAAGAGAAAGGTAGCAAGCAGGACGTTATAGCTGCGGTATGGAGGGGTTATGAGTGGGTTATGGTTGGTAAAGAGGGAAAAGGACCAACAAAAAGGCCAGGGAGCTTCCCGGCCCTTCACAAAAAGCGGTTTGCTAGGGCACAACAAAGCTAAGAAAGGTTTTGTAGTTGAACGACCCCGAAACCACCGCATCGGGGTTGTTTTCGCCGAAGTCGCCCAGCACCAACCGTCCATCCAGCAAGTCGTCTATCCCGAAGCCGCGCAGTTGGAAGCTAGCCACTACCCACTGGTATCTCTTACCGGAAACCAGCCTTGCCGGTGTCGGCAGGTCGGGGAGTTTGATGCTGGGGCCGCTGCTATATCCATTCCACTCGGTGTCGTGAGTGCCTTGCAGGGGGGCTGAGGCCATGAAAACTTGGTACAAGTTTGACCCCGTGGCTGGAGTCTGCCTAAAGGTCGGGAAGGGGCTGCTGGCCGTGTTGTTGGGCTCGAGCCCCTTACCCAAATTGGGCAGGGTCAAGTTGGCAGTGCCCCCCGGCCCAAGCACATCCGAGTAGACGAAAGAGCCTATAGGCATCCCGTTGGTGTAATCCACTTTCACCCGGTACTGCGCTCCGTCAAAAATCGGTACACTCAAGCTATAGTCGGGCGAGCCGGGCATTACAGCACTCGAGACCGCCAGCGGGTAGCTCACCGAGCCTAGCTTGAGGATTGCCTTCACCTGAGCTATATCGTTGAGACCCCCGAAATCCGAGGGTAAGCTGACCCTGCCGCTCAAGGTGGTGAACTGAGCGGGAGCCGCGGCGATGTCCTGAGTTTTGGTGCTTCCGGCGCTGGTAGAGATGTTGGAGAGTATCGCAGTCCTCACAACAGCGCCTTTGCTGTCCCGCTCCTGATAAATCAGGAAGCCGGTGTACGCATCTTGACAGCGCGGGGCAGGGGAAAGGACAGAGGCTAATTCACCAAGGTCAACGATAATTTTGTAGGTGTTTGCGCCCTCGGTAAGGAATTGGCCCGCGTTAGACCCGAGCGGGACCAGGGAAATGCCCGGAGCCACAAAGGATATCTCAGCGGTGTGCCCTGCACCTACCGCCGGGGAGATTCTGCCAGACAGAGTATGGGCGGTGCAGGTTGGCCTTTTGCCTGAACTGCTCACCACCAGCTTGGGGTCGGGGCGGGTCACACCTTCCCAGGTGGTGGGTGTGCCGTTAGTGAGGGGGGAAACCGCCGAGACCGAGTAAGGAGTCTTGACCGCATTTACGGTAAAGTTGCCGCTGGCATCGGTGTTTACCAGGTCTTTAGGGCCACCCGCATCCACGATCCGCACAGGAATGTTGGCAAGCCCGTTTCCGAGAAGATCGCTAACCTTGCCGTTCACGGTGATGCCGGTAGAAGCGCTAGACTTCACGGTAATCGTGGCGCTGTCGCTCAAAGTTCCGGAGGCCGCGGTGAGGGTCACGGCGGTTTCTTTATCAATGCTAGCAGGCGGGATGTAATCCACCGAAGGCCCAGTTTTGGCGCTCAAGGTTCCCAGTTCCGGGCTGAGCTTCCAGGCGATATCGCCGCTGGCATTTTTCAGGGTCGCGGTAAAGGGCATTTTGCCCCCACCCGCGCTCACGGTGGCAGTTTTGGGGGCGACCTCGAGCTTGGGCCCCGGTTGGTCGGCGACCGTTACGGTGACCCGCTCGCTCGAGCTGCCTAAGAGGTTGGTCGCGGTGAGGGTAAAGGTCGTGGTGGAAGTGACGTTCACCGCCTTGGTATTTCCCATCACCGTGCCGACCCCGTTATCTATCGAAACCGTCTCGGCCCCGCTCACGTCCCACTTCAGGGTGGCGCTGCCGCCGCCCGCCGGTAGAGTGCTGGGGTCGGCGGTGAAAGAAGCAATGGTCGGTTTTTGCAAGGCACCGTTGTTACAGGCTACCAGCAATAAAACCAATCCAGCCGCAAATGCTAATCTCGAGCGTATCATTCAGCTCTCCCGTATTTACCCTAAAAATCGTGTGGCAAGGCCAGTTTATTGGCCTACCACCATTCTTAGTGTTAGATGAGTCATAACGTAACCCGGATCTAGAAATGGGCTGGCGGATCAAGCCGGGCCCGTTTATCCCGAGTTCCACCCGGTCCTAAGCCTAGCAAGGCGAAGCCCCCGGTTTGTTAGTTCCGTTCTAAAGCGAGAGGTCACTCTCGGCTCATCAAACTGGTTTAGCGAGGACCCAAGCCACAAAGCGGTTGGCAAGCAGGCGGGCACCGAGTTCGGCGGGCAAAGCCTCGTTGATCTCGCGCAAAAGGGCCTGTACCTCCCGCAGTGCCTGGCGCCCTTGCACCTCCCCCAAAGCTCTAGCCCTGGCATAAAGCACCAGCGGGAGGTCATAGAGCCCTCTGGCCCACTCCGCCCGCAGCTCGTAGGCCGTCTTTGAGGCTCGCTGCGCGGCTTCGGTTTTACCCTGACGCAAGAGCGCCAGCGCCAGCCCCGCCAGCGATCTGGCCTGGTGGCGGTACTCCTTGCGGGCCTGCCAGATGGTAACGGATTCCTCCAAGAGCTGCTCGGCTCCCTCGTAGGCGGCCATCTCGAGCCGGGTGAACCCCAGAAAAAACAGGGTGTGGCCGAGCATGGCCCGCTCGCCGATGCGCCGGAACTCCTCCAGCGCGGTCTTTAGTTCGGCCTCGGCCTCCTTCAGGCGGTTCTCGGTGAGGAGGGCCATCCCCAAATCCAGGCGCAACAGCGCTAGATCGCGCCTCGCCTCGACCCCCTCGGCCTCCACCATTGCCGTTCTTACGGTGGCCTCGAGGTCGGGCTCCAGGCCAAACACCGCCGCCCCCAGTAGCAAAAGCTGGAGCGAGTCCCACACCGCCCACCAGTCCCCCCGCTCCCTGGCCTCCGCATAGAGGGCACGGGCGGTCTCCAGCGCCGGGGCGTACTCGCCCTTGACCAGATTGACCAAGGCTGCGTCGGCTTTCAGGCGGCGCAACAACAGCCCTTCCTGCAAATCGGTTGCCAACTGCCAGGCTTGGGCGTAGGTCTCGTCAAACCGCGCCACCTCCCCTACCCGGAACCAGTAGCCGGAGAGGTTGCGCAGGGCCTGGGCTTCCATCGCCCCATCGCCGATGTCGTGGAAAGCCCGAATGCTCTCCAGGAGGGGCTCGAGCTGGGTGTCCGGGTCACCTCCGCGGTACTCCAACCAGGCCAGCCGGAATAGGGCATGGCCCCGCTGCCAGGGGGTCTGGGCCAGGCGCATAGCTCCCCGCGCAGCCTCGATGCCCCGCGCCACGTTGCCCGAGGCCACCGCAATCTCGGCCTCGAGAAGGCTGAGTCGGTATTGTTCGTGAATCCCTAAATCAGCTGCCAGCCGGGTCAGCTCGGGGCGCTCGGGGATCACCAACTGGCCCAGCATCACCCGCGCCTCCGCCGACTCGATCAGGCTGCGGAAGCGCTCGGCGGCGGATTCCATCGGCGGCGACAGGGCCTGGGCCTTGGT
>PSMF01000075.1:0-13024 GCA_040290005.1 Meiothermus sp. | reverse complement strand
GCGCCTGCCGGGCCAGCGGCCCCCGGCGAAGGCTGCGGGCCGCGGCAAGATAGGCCTGGTACGCTTCGTTTTTCTGCCCCGAGGCTTCCAAGTGTCGGGCCAGCAGCGAGGGTTCGGCCCCGGAGTCGCGCAGCACCTCGGCAAGGGCGCGGTGCAGCCAGGCCCGCCGCGACTCCGACAGCTCGGAGAGCACCGCCTGCCGCACCAGCTCGTGGCGCAGGCTGTAACCGGAGGCCTCCTGACGCAAAAACCCACCGGCCCACAGCGCCTCTAAATCGGCGATGCCCGCCCCCAGACGGGAGAGCAACCCCACCGCCTGTTCAGAGACCAGGGGGAAGTCGGCTAGGGCCACCGCTCCCATCAGGGCCAGCGCCCCGTCGCCCAGACGGCCCAGGCGGCCCAGCAACGCCTCGCGCACGCTGGGCGGCAGGGGCAGCTCGCGGTAGTCGGCGGTGAACTCGTCAAAGGGAGTGCGCCACCCCTCGCCCTCGACCCGCAGCAGGCCCTGGTCGAAGAGAAAGCGCACCGTCTCGAGCATGTAAAAGGCGTTGCCCGCGGTAGCCTCGTAGAGCCGCTCGGCAAAGCGCTCTCCCCCTTTGCTCTGACCCGACATGGCCCGCATCAACTCGAGCACCGACGCTGGGCCAAAGGACTCCAGGTTGCGCTCCAGCAACCGGCCCTCCCCGCGTAGCTCACGTAGGGTGGCCTGTAAGGGGGTACTCTGGGCGGCCAGCTCGGGCCGTCCGGTGGTGAGCACAAAGAGGCCCAGAGCGCTGCTGCGCCGCACCAGATAGGGCAAAAACTCCTGGCTGGCCCAGTCCAGCCACTGCAAGTCTTCCCATACCACTACCCCGCCGGGGCGCACCAGGGCTTGCAGCGCACGCACCAGCGCCTCGAACAGCCGGGCCTTGTTGGGCTGGGCCGGGGGCAACCCCAGCTCGGGGAGCACCTGGGCCAACTCCTCCAGCCAGGCCGCCTCGAGGTTACCGGGTAGCTTGTGGGTTTCCAGCGCCTGCCGCAGCGCTTCCAGCAGCCCGCCAAACCCCAATCCTTGGTTGCTCTCGCGCTGGGCGATGCGCAGCAGCTCACCTTTGCGGCGAGCAAACTCCAGCACCAGACGGCTTTTGCCCACGCCGGGTTCCCCCGTCACCAACAGCAAACCCCGGCCCCAGTTGGCCTCGAGCCAGGCCCAATCGCCCGCCCGGCCCACCAGGGGCGGCTCGGCCAGGGTGCGCGGGATGGAAACCGCAGCTGGGTTGCGCGGCGGCGCCCCCGAGCGAAGCTGGGTGTAGAGCGCAGCGATCTCTGGGCTCGGCTCCAGCCCCAGTTGCTCCTTGAGCAGCCGCCGATACTCCTCGTACTGCCGCAGCGCCCCCGTGTGGTCGCCGCTGAGGGCCAATAGGCGGATCGCCGCCCCCTGTTCGGCCTCTTGCAGTGGGTCTTGGGCGAGGAGTTCGTGGTACACCGAGAGCGCTGCCGGGTACGCCCCCGCCGCCTCGAGCTGCCGCGCCTGCCCCAGCATGGCCTCGTAGTACAGCCGCTCCCAGCGCTCCCGCTCGGGGATGAGCCAGTCCCACAGGTTTTCCGAGCCCTTGGGGTCGAGCCCGGCCAAAAACCCGCCGCGCCACAGGGCCACCGCCTCACCCCAGGCCCCACGGGCTAAGTGGGCCAGGAACAGCTCGAGGTCGCTTTCTATAGCTCCCAACTCCAAGTGCTGTGGGAACTGCTGAATCACCCCTTCCCAGGGGGTGTTCTTGAGTCGGAACAACTCCTGGCGCAGGTTGCGACGAACCGTCTCCTCGTCGCCCTCCCACAGCAGGTCGGCCAGGAAGATGCGCTCCACACGGGCCTTATGAACGGCCAAATACGCGGCGATGACCGCGGCTTTGCGGGGCAAGGCGCTCACCGGCCGCCCGTCCTGAAAAAGCTGCGGGGAACCCAATAAACTCAAATA
This sequence comes from Meiothermus sp., assembly GCA_040290005.1. Classification (GTDB taxonomy): domain Bacteria; phylum Deinococcota; class Deinococci; order Deinococcales; family Thermaceae; genus Meiothermus. The sequence continues at coordinate 11,070 of PSMF01000075.1, read as the reverse complement.
CAGGCCCAAGTTGCCCTCACCGGCGTAATGGCATAACCCAGAGCCCTACCCCCTTGACCCAACAACCGCAGGTTGTATGGCCCCGCTACGCAACCGCAGTTTACCCCTCGGTCACGGTTATAAGGTCAGCTTTTGGGCCGCCCGCCCCCAGTCGCTGCTCCGGGCCAGGCTGGTACCCACCAAAATCGCGTCGAATAACCCCCGAAGCTCACTCAGTTCGGCGGCCTCACTATAGCCCGACTCGGCCACCAAAACCCCGGTGAAGCCCGCATCCCTGGCCTTTTTCCCCAGCCGTGGCGCGGTGTTCCGGTCTATCTTCAGGTCCACCAAGTTGCGGTTGTTGATCCCGATGATCGGGGCCTGGCTCCTGAGCGCCACCTCCAGCTCGGCCTCGTCGTGGACCTCGACGAGCGCGTCTAGGCCGTGCGAGCGGGCAACCTCTAAGTAGGGGCCGGTGAGTTCGCCGAGCACCGCCACGATCAGCAGCACCGCCGAGGCCCCTAGGGCCCTGGCCTCTTCGATCTGCACCGGATGGACGGTGAAATCCTTGCGCAGGACGGGCAGTGTTACGGCTTGGCGAACCTCGAGCAAATCCCGGTCGCTGCCCGCAAAATAGTGTGGCTCGGTGAGCACGCTGATGGCCCTAGCTCCCCCCGAAGCATACGCACGGGCGGTCTGAGCCGCGTCCAAGGGGGCGATATCGCCCTGCGAGGGGCTTTTGCGCTTGACCTCGGCGATGAGGGAGAGTCCGGAGGAGGCCGTAGGCGATAGCCGCTCTGCGGCTAACCTGGGTTGACGCAGGGCTTCGGCGAAGGAGGGAACGGACTCGGGGGGAGCGGGGAAGGAAGAGGGCTCGAGGCCCGCCACTTCGGCGTAGCGCCTGCGGGAGATTTCGCCCAGCACACCGGGGACGTTGGATAGGTCAGGTTTGAGGTTCATAAATCAAAGGAGTGCCAGGCGGCGAGGTAGGAGGAAAGAGAAAAGAGGAAAGGTAGGTACGGTCCAGCAGGGGGAAATCTCGAGCCTCAAATCCGCGTTCTGAACGTGAGGTGTTCTTACTTTCCTCTCTCCTCCTTTCGCTTTTCTCGCCCTTATTTCTCAATTCCCAATCGCCCGAAACCCCTCTGGAATAGGCAGGGCACGAATTTTGTTTATCGGCCACCAGACCGCGCTGGCTCGGCCCGCAATCGAAGAGGTGGGGATGGGGCCGAAGGTGCGGGAGTCTTCCGACCCGCCAAAGGTGCGGTTGTCGCCCATCACGAAGTAGTACCCCGGCTTGAGCTTGAGTGCGGCGTTGAAGCAGTTCTCGGCGGCGTTGCTCTTGTCCAGATTTTCCTGGCTGGGTGGGACCAACATCTCCAAGGTCGGTTTGAGATAAGGCGGCAGGTCGGCGGGGACGAAGCGGGTTTGCTGCTGGGTAATCAGCGCGGTGAGCTTGCCGTTCTGATAGCAGGTGACGGGGTAATTCTCGGGATACGGGGTGATGAACTGGTTGATGTGGACTTCGTTGAGGGCCTTGCCGTTGACCGAAACTACCCCGTCCTTGATGCTCACGGTGTCCCCCGGAACGCCGATGATCCGCTTGATGAAAAAGGCCCGGAACTGAAACCCCAGAACGGGAAACTGGGCCACCGCGTTGGGGGTGCCCTCCGGCGGTTTGACGATGGCGACTTCGCCCCGTTTCCAGTTGAGCAGGCCAAAACGGGCCAGCCACGTCTCGTACTTGGGCACGAACACCCGCTCGCCGTTTTGCAGCGAGAGCGCTCCCTGCGGCAAAGGATTGCCGTTCAGGGGGTTCATGCTGTTGCCCACCACGCCCACGGTGGTGAAAATGAAGGTCGTCACCAGAAACGCCAGCAGCAGGGCCTCGCCCACCTGGCGGAACCATTCACGGAAAAGGTAGTCCCAAAAGTTACGCATGTCGTGGTGTCCTTTAGTCTGCCCGCTCCATAGCATACAGGCCCGGTGCGACACTGCAAGCTAAAACCGCACGATGAAAGTCTGCTGAAAGAGGGGGAGCGTCCAACGTCGAACGCTAAATGCTAAACGTCAACGGAAACCCCTCCGGCCTGATGGCCACCTCCCCTGATATGTTTAGCAAACAATGTCCAGGACAGGTACTACTTATTACGTTCCCAAGGGGAGGCAGGTTGTTGTTTCCCCCTTCATTCAAGGGGGGCCGTCCGAGGTCGCCAAAGGTCAAATGCTTTACCGATAGACCTTGATAGACGGGGGGATCAATGCCGCACCAATACCCGTCAATTTGACGATTGACCCGCGCTGGGCGCAAAGCCTTGCGCCCTTACGAAAACCGGTGTTGCGTTTGACGTTCGACGTTCAGCGTTCGACGCTCCTCAAAACTTGAGCCGCGCGGCGTAGGCGGCTTTGCGCCCGGCTTCCACGATGTCCTCGAGCCGATTAAATTGCTCAATCCCCACGCCGGGCAATTCGGGCCGGATGTACAGGTCGGGCGGGTAGAGCGAGCGCCGGGCGGCGGTGAGGTGATTTTGCATGATGTCTATCGAGCGGCGCACCTGGCCGAGCGCCGTCCGGGGCACGCCCGGCAGGCTGATCTCGGGGGTGACATCCACCGCCAGCGCGTATTTGGCTCGCAAAAACCGCGCGGCATCCACCGGGAGGTTGTCCAGTACGCCGCCGTCCACGTAGGTCCGGCCCTCAAACTGTACCGGCGCCACCAAGCCCGGATAGGCCGCTGAGGCCATCACCGCGCCGGGCAGGTCGCCCTCGAAGAAGTAGGCCAGCCGCCCCGCCTCGAGGTCTACCGCCGTCACCACCAGCCTCTTTGACAAGTGCTCGAACCGCCGGGGCAGGTGCCGGGCCAGCCACTCCCGCAGCCCCTTGTGGGAAATGAGGCCGGGACGGGGCACTAAATCCAGAAGACGCAGCCAGGGCGTCGAGCGGGCGATCACCAAAATCTCGGCGGGGGTCTTGCCCGAGGCGTATAGCGCCCCGATCACCCCGCCCATGTCGGTCCCGGCGATTACCTCCGACCGGAAACCTTGGGCCTCGAGCACCTCTAGCACACCGATATGGGCCAATCCCCTGGCTCCACCGCCTGAGAGTACAAGACCGCGCACAGCCCAGATTTTACCGCGACGGGCGGGTGAGCAATGAGCCAACACAAAAACGCAGATAGCCCATAGCCAAAAGCAGACTCACGTCTGGGACGGTGAAATATGCCGTGAAGAATCCTCGTCCTGGACTCTAAGTGTTAGCTGTTGGCTATCCCCAATCTTTGGCTCATCGCTCATTGCCGGTTGCTCATCGCTTATCACCCACTGCTATAAATGGACAAGACCCCTACCGGAGTGCCGGTATAGTGGAACTCGTGGGACTAGCTGGGGTCACGCTCGAGGGCCGCTATAAGGTGATCCGACCCATCGCCCGAGGGGCGCTGGCGACGGTACACCTGGCCTTCGATGTCCACGGCACTCCCTACGCCCTAAAGGTATTCCCCAAGGGCTTTGAGGGCCGCGCCGACCGGGAGTGGCGGGTGGGGCAGATGCTCCGCGACCCGCGCATCAACCCCGTGCTGGCCCGGCTCAGCGTTCCCGTCGAACACACCGAGCATCCGGCAGTGCTCCTGGCCTACGCGCCTGGGGCACGGCTCTCGCAGTGGCGGGGGGACCATCCCACCCAGATTCTGCGGGTATTCGGCCAACTGCTCGAGGCCCTGGCGCATATGCACGCCCGTGGCATCGTCCACCGCGACATCAAGCCCGACAACTTGGTGGTGGACGGCACCGGTGAGGCCCGGCTGGTGGATTTTGACCTCTCCGGGCCCAGCGGTGAGCGCTTCACCCAAAAGGTGCGGCTGGGAACCATAGCCTACATCGCCCCTGAGCAGGTGCGGGGCCACTCCCCTACCTTCGCCTCCGACCTGTATAGCGCAGGGGTGATGCTGTTCTGGCTGGTGACGGGGGAACTGCCCTACATGGGCGAGCCGGTGGAGGTGATGCAGGCTCACTTAGATCAGCCCATCCCGCCCCTGGTCGCCGACCCCGCAACCAAGGTGGAACTCACCCTGGAACTCGAGGCCTTCGTCCAGCAGCTGATGGCAAAAGACCCCGCGGAGCGGTACGAGAACGCGGGCCAGGCACTCGAGGCCTTCCACAGACTTCTCAAAGGGCAACCCAATCAGGTTTAGTCGAACTTTAGCTATAGCACCGTGGTATCTCAATACGTCCAGGTCGCAAAATTCTGACGGCCATCAAAAAGCAAATCTGATAAAGGGCAGACCCACAGGTCTGCCCGTACAAATACCTTTCCTACACCCTATCTTTTAGCGATAGGAACGTAAGGAACATCGAGCTTGCCGGTGTAGAGCGAATCCGGGCGCAGCAGGCGGTTGTCCACCTTGGTGTACTCGAGGATATGCGCAGCCCAGCCGGAAATCCGCGCCACCGCAAAGATCGGGGTGAAGAACTCGAGGCCGTAGCCTAAGTCGTTATAGACCACGCCGGAGTAGAAATCCACGTTGGGGTAGATACCCTTGGGGTTGTAGATGGCCCCAGCCTGCTTTTCCACCTCTTTGAGGATGGCGTAGTTCTGGCTACCGCCCTGCTTGTGGGCGACCTCGGCGGCGTACTTGTTGAGCACCCCGGCTCTCGGGTCGTAGCTCTTGTAGACCCGGTGGCCCATCCCCATCACGCGGCCCTTTTTGGCCTGCAAGTCGGCAAGCCAGCTCGAGACCCGCTCGGGGCTGCCAATCTCACCCAGCATCTTCATTACGGCCTCGTTGGCCCCGCCGTGGCGCGGGCCTTTGAGGGCAGAAATGGCGGCGACAATCGAGGAATAGAGGTCGGCCTGGGTCGAGTAAGCGGCAATCGCGGTGAAGGTCGAGGCGTTAAAGCCGTGCTCAGCCTGCAAAATCAGGGCCACGTCCATCAGCTTGGTCTCCTCCGGGGTGGGAACCTTGCCGGTGGACATGTAAAGGAAGTTTGCCGCGTGGGAGAGCCCCTTGCGTGGGGCGAGGATGGAAAGACCCTCCCTCGAGCGCTTGATCGCGGCTACCACCGTCGCAAACTTAGCAATCAACGATAGGCTCTTTTGATATAGGCCGTCGAGCGTGATGTCCTCCTCGTGCGGGTCAAGCATCCCCAGCTCGCTAATCGCGGTGCGCAACGCGGACATTGGGTGGGCGTGCTTGGGGAACTGCTTGATCTGCTTAACAAGTGACTGAGGCAAAGCCCGCTGCGCCACCAGCTCGGCGCTGAAGGCTTTCAGCTCAGCCCGCGTCGGCAGCCTGCCGTGCAATAGGAGGTAGCTCACCTCCTCGAAGGTGGAATACTCGGCTAGGTCCTGGATTTTATAGCCGCCGTAGTAGAGCTTGCCTTGATCGCCGTCAATGTAGCAAATGCTGCTCTCGGTGAAGATTACGTCTTCCAAACCGTGTGCGATATTGACCGTGGTGGCACTCATGCCAATCCTCCTGAGCCTGTTTTTTAAAAGCTTTGAGGAAGGCATCCTCAAAGCACTTGGCAAAGTGTATTGTATCAACTTCCTACACGGAAATTCCGCACCACACCTCATAGTCGGCAAGTGTAGTTACACTAGGGTGCTCCCCACAGACCGGGCACTCCTGGCGGCGGGGGAACCCTACGGTGCGGAAGGTGTTAGAGAGGCCGTCGTACAGCAGCAGCTTGCCCGAAAAGGGCTCGCCTACGCCGAGCAGAATCTTCACCGCTTCGGTCGCCATAAGACCGCCAATCACCCCCGGCAGCACCCCAAAAACCCCTGCTTCGGCACAACTCGGGACGCTACCCGGTTTAGGTGGTTCGGGGTAAAGGCAGCGGTAGCACGGCCCGCCTGCATAGTTGAATACCGAGACCTGCCCCTCAAACTGGTATATCGCTCCGTAGACCAGGGGCTTATCGAGCAATACACAGGCGTCACTGACGAGATAGCGGGTCGAAAAGTTGTCGCTGGCATCTATTACAAGGGTATAAGGACGAAGAATGTCCAGGGCGTTTTCGGAAGACAGTCGGAAGGGGAAAATGTCGGTCTGGACGTGCGGGTTGAGGGCCTCGAGCTTCCCCTTCGCCACCTTCGCTTTGGGCAGCCCGACTTCTGCCGTGGTATACAGCACCTGTCTTTGCAGGTTAGAGAGGTCCACCGCGTCCATCTCCACAATACCGATGCGCCCGATCCCCGCCGCCGCCAGATACATCAGAATCGGCGAGCCCAGGCCGCCCGCACCGACCACTAGCACAGAGCTTTCCTTGAGCTTGGCCTGCCCAGCCCCACCCACCCCCGGCAGAACGATGTGCCGGGCGTAGCGGTCGAGTTCGTCTTTGGTCCACATAAGAAGCGTTTAGGGTCCAGGGTTGAGCTTGAGAGCAAAAATCAAGTCTTTGCCCTAAACCTTTGTCCCTCAACCCTCAACGTTCACCATCACCTCTTCCCCTTCAGGCAATTTATACGCCCTCCACTCACCGGTTTCCAGGGCGAAGATTACGTATGGAACCCGCCAGAAGGCCTGGGTTTTGTCGGTTTGGCTCGGACGCGCCGGACCTTTGGGATGCGAGTGGTAGATGGCGAGCAGCTCGAGCCCCTCCCGCTCCAAGCCCTGTACTGCGTGAATGAGCGCCTCGGGCTCAGCATTGTAGGCGGATGAAGGCCGAGGATGGGTGTTAGGAAGCGGGATAACCTGCGTTACCCGGCCCTTTTTGCCCACCCACAGCCCGACTCCTTCATTCGGAGCCTCGGAATGTAGCTGGGAAAGGGTAGCCCTGAGCCCCTCGCGCGAAATTCGCAGCATCAGGAATATTCGGCTACCACTTCGATTTCCACGCTACAGCCGAGCGGCAGCGCGGCCACTGCGACTGTAGTACGGGCAGGGTAGGGAGCCTGGAAATACCTACCGTACACCTCGTTCATCGCGGCGAAATTCGCCATATCGGTAAGGTAGACGTTCGACTTAATCACGTGATCGAAGCTCAGCCCCGCGCCCTTGAGGACGGCCTCGAGGTTACGAAACACCTGCTCGGTCTGGCGAGCGATGTCACCCTCAACGAGCTTTCCGGTGGCGGGGTCAATCGGGGTTTGGCCCGACAGGTACAGCAAATTCCCGGTGCGGACGGCCTTCGAGTACGGCCCCACCGCAGCGGGTGAGCCGGGCGCTTCGGTAATCGCTTGACGCGGCATAGTTTCCTCCGAGCCGATTCTACCGGAGGAGCATCACCTCGCTCAAAAACACGTTGAGCGGGTTCAGCTTGCGAAAGCCCTTGGTCACAGTGTCCATAAATCCTTTAGAACACACGTCCCGCTCGAGCAAATCAATCGAGGCAGTAAAGCTTCGATGTTTCAAGTCCTCAATCATCGGGTGGTCGGCCTCGTAGCCTTTGGGCGGGCGCTTGAGCTTGCCTTCATCGCCGATTTCCAGCTTCTTCCGCAACTCCGTCCAGCGATAATCCTGCCGAGCAATGGCCGCGCGAATCCGGGCTAGGTTTTCCGGCTCGGGCATCCACATTCCCGCCGCCAGGAAGCAGTTATCCGGCTCAAGGTGCAGGTAAAACCCCGGCATGTGCACATCCCTCGTCGCCAAGCGGTGACGAAATTGCGCTGAGGCTGCGGTTTTGTACGGCGATTTGTCCGCGCTGAAGCGGGTGTCGCGGTGGATGCGGAACATCGAGCGGGAGGTGGCCTCGAACTGCGGGTTGATTTTCTCTAGTACCGATGCGAAGTCCTCGATAAAGGCCAGGAGAGGCTTTTTGACCACCTCTTCGTAGCGCGGCTTGTTGGCGGTGAACCAATCGCGGGTGTTGTTGTAGCGAAGCTCGAGCAAAAAGGCGAAAAGTTCAGGGGTGAAATACTGGGTTTTAGTAGCAGCTTTGGTCATAAGATTTAGGGCGTGGTTGGTTCCAACACGTCATAGCGAGGTGTCCCTGTTACATTAATATTTGGTCCCAAAATGCTTCCTGCTGGCAAACTCCAGTTACTGATTGCATAGCTCAAGCATTCTTGCTTACCAAGCTCTCCATAATCAGGCCCGCCATAAGTGTAGAAAGAGTAGTAGTTAGCTAAGGTCCAGTTAGAAAACGTACACCAATTTCTTAGGAGTATAGATGAAAGTGGGTGGACATTTGTTATCCCAAGCACACAACCTTGCTCTATCAGCAAAGCCTAGACCCGCTGCACCAGCTCCTATGCCCCAGTAAGCACCTACCCCTCCTGTGATATGTGATAGTGGCATTACGTATGCCAACAGAGATACCCCCAACCGGGATTGCCTCTTAGCAAACTGTATCTCTAATATGCTTGAGCTTTAGTACTACATGAACCGTCGCTACAGTTTGGCCAGGCTTTTATCACGACTCATATAGGAGCTTGTGGACATTGGCGGAGAAACGGCGCACAGAACGTCCGTTGAGACGCAGCATATTGATCAGCGCATCCCGCAAAACGCCACGCCAAGGCGTGGCGTAGGGATCGTCTTCGGGCTAGGGTACCTCGGCTAGGTAGGGTAGAGGACTGGGTATGCGTCTGGGCTTTGTACGCTTTTATGATAAAGGCCTGCAGTTTGGCGGAGCGGGGGGTAGTGGGCTGCACAAAACGTCAATAATACCTAAAGCAGAAATAGGGCTCGCACTTTGGCCTTGTATAGTGCCGCCAGAAATAACAGACAGAAGCTTTTGTATTGGTGCTCTTTTTTGATTATCAGTCTGGCTACTCCCTGACCTTGGATTTATACTTGGCCCTACCAAGGAGGCTGACCATGATTCGCACTGTGGCTCTTGTCGGGCACAGCGGCAGCGGCAAAACCACTCTCGGGGAGGCGCTTCTCCACTTCACTGGGGGCAAAGACCGCATGGGCAAGGTGGAAGACGGCAGCACCACCTCGGACTACACCCCGGAGGAAAAGGCCCACCGGGTCTCGGTCCGCACCGGGGTGCTGCCGCTGGTGTATCAGGGACACCGCATCTACCTGCTGGATGCGCCCGGCTACGCCGACTTCGTGGGCGAGATTCGCGGCGCGATGGAGGCTGCCGATGCCGCAGTGGTGGCGGTGAGTGCCGAAACCGGTGTACAAATCGGTACTGAAAGAGCCTGGACAGTGGCCGAGAGGCTCGAGATGCCGCGCATGATCGTCGTCACCAAGTTGGAAAAAGGTGGCGATTTTTTTGCCCTGTTGGAAGACCTCCGCTCGACCCTCGGACATATCCTCCCGGCGCATCTGCCGCTGTATGAAAACGGGCAGTGGGTCGGCCTGATTGACGTGCTGCACGACCGGGCCTTCAAATACGAGAAGGGCCGCCCGGTGGTCACAAGCATCCCCGAAGACCAGCGCGAAGCCGTGGGCAAGTACCGCAACGAGGCGCGGGAAGCCATCATCGAGACCGATGAGAGCCTGCTCGAGAAGTACTTGGAGGGCGGCGAGGTCGAGGACGTGGCGCTCTCGAGGGCCTTCCACGAAGCGGTGCGTAAAGGGCAGATTTATCCCGTCGCCATCGGGAGTTCGGGCGCGATGATTGGCCTGGATATGCTGCTGGATTTGTTCTTGGAGGCCCTGCCCTCCCCCTCCGAGCGCTGGGGCGAGGGTTCCTGCGCGGCGAAGGTCTTCAAAATGCAGGTAGACCCGTTCATGGGGCAGGTGGCGTTTGCCCGTCTGTACCGGGGAAAACTCAAAGCGGGCGACACGCTGCAATCGGACAACGGGCCGGTGCGGTTGCAGCACCTTTACACCGCGAAAGGCAAGGACTTGATCGAACTCGAGGAGGCTGAGGCGGGCACGATTCTGGCCCTCCCCAAGGCCGAAACCTTGCACAAGGGGATGGAGCTGTGGACGGGACAGAAACTCGGGTTCCCCTCCGCCCGTCTCCCCGACCCAGTGGCGATGGCCGCGATTGCGCCGGAGTCGCGGGGGGACGAGGCCAAGCTGGGGGACGCGCTGCGGAAACTTTTGGAGGAAGACCCCAGCCTCAAGTTCGAGCGCAACCCCGAGACCGGCGAGCAAATCCTGTGGGGGATGGGCGATTTGCATTTAGAAACCGCCAAGGAACGCCTCGCAGATTACGGGGTGAAGATCACCATGCGTCCGCCCAAAATCCCCTACCGCGAGACCATCCGCCGCAAGGCCGAGGGCCAGGGCAAGCACAAAAAGCAGAGCGGCGGGCACGGGCAGTACGGCGACGTGCACCTGCGCTTGGAGCCCCATCAGGACTACCAGTTCGTCTGGGAGATCACCGGCGGGGTGATCCCTACCAAGTACACCGAGTCGGTCGAGATGGGCATCCGGGAGGCGGCCAAACAGGGCGTGCTGGCGGGGTTCCCGGTGATCGGGTACAAGGCCGCGGTCTATCACGGCAGCTATCACGACGTGGATTCTTCGGACATGGCCTTCCAGATCGCCGCCTCGATGGCCTTCAAGACGGTGATGGCCCAGGCCAGCCCGGTGCTCTTAGAGCCCATCTACACCCTCAAAATCTTCGTGCCCCAAGAGCGGGTCGGCGACATTCTCTCCGACATGCAATCGCGGCGCGGGCGCATCCTGGGGATGGACCAGGACGGCGCTTTGGCGGTGGTGAGTGCCGAGGCCCCGTTAGCCGAAATCTTGGAGTACAGCCGCACCCTTTCCGGGCTAACCCAAGGAACGGGGGCATATAGCCTCGAGTTTTCCCACTACGCCGAGGTTCCGCCCAACCTGGCCCAGAAGGTCATCCAGGAGCGGGCCCAGACCACCTCCTCATAGGCCTTGCCTTGGCCGCTTTTTGTGTAGGTACATCTTCTTATCGGCGATCTGGAGGAGTTCAGGCAGGGCCTGGGCTTCTTCGGGAAAGCTCACCAACCCTACGTTGATCTGTACCCGCACCAGCCCCACTGTGGTGCGGTAATCGGCGTTGAGCAGACCACCCAAGCGGCCCTGGATGGCGGCGCTCGAGCCCCTAGCCCCGATTAAAAACTCATCGCCGCCGTAGCGGATCGCCAAGTCCTCCGGGCGAACGCCGTGCCGCAGCCGCCCGGCTACCGCCTTGAGCAGTTCGTCGCCCACATGATGACCGTGGGTATCGTTGATGCTCCTAAAAGATTGGTTTTTGGCCGGGGATGGTT
>PSMF01000074.1:0-18457 GCA_040290005.1 Meiothermus sp. | reverse complement strand
GCTCGCACGGGCAAAGCCCGGCCCTAGCGGGCCTGGTGCAACGCGGGCGCAGGGGGGCACTAAAGACACGAGAGTAAGTACCAAAGCACTGACGACCTCCGAACTTGTGGGGGGTTGCTTTTGGCCGTTGCGGTGAATGGTAAACAGTCAACGGTTAGCCTCCCTTACAGCTTACCGCCTGGGTTCGCCCGCCGCTCGGCACCACCACTTGATACTCCGCGTTCCGGTCGGTGATTTTGCCGCTGAGCCTGATCAGGATTAGGCTGTCGGGGTCGGCGGCTTTTTGCCACTGCTCTAAGCTCCCCGCGTACTGCGCGGTGGTTTCAGGTAGCTTCAGCCGCAGCCGTCCGTTCTCTACCGCCGCCACATCAAAGCCAGCGGGGCGGGGGAAGCCGCCGGGGATGCGGTCATAGAGGGCTTTGAGGTTGACGTTCGCCCACTCCCGACTGACCGCGGCGTACACCGTCCCCGCCGGGTCGCTGACCCGTAGCTCGTGGGTGCACGCTCTCGCTTTGGGGTTGTCGTCGAGCAGCTTGGAGAGGAAGGGTGGTGCGTCGCCCCGGTCGAGGAGGGCCTTGCGGACGAGATACATATAGGCCAGATAGGGGTTCACCGGGCCGGTTTTGCTGCCCAGCTTGAAGCTGGTGGCCCCGATGGTGACGGTAGGGGTGGCCCAGCCCTCCAGGCGCACCGGGACGTTTACGCCGAGGTCGAGTTGGGCCAGGTTGATTGCGATGTCGTCAAAGACCGCGTAGGGCGTGCTTTTCTGCTCGACCACGCGGATGTAGAGTGAGTTGGTGGTGCCGGGAAAGCTCATCTCGAGCACGTTGCGGTTGAGGATCAGGCTCTCGCTCAGCTTGACCCCTTTGGGCTCGAGCAGGCCCTTGAGATAACTCAGCCGCAGCAGCGCGGGTTGGGCCACCCCGCCCAGCGTCCAGGGCACCGAGAGCACCTCGGGCGGGTTGGTCTGAGCCAGGCCGAGGGCAGAGCATCCGATTAGCGCGGTCAGAAATAGGTTTCGCATGATTATCCTTTGCTCCAGAGCGACTTTACCGCCCGGCTGAACTCCTCAAACTCCTCGCGTTTGTGAGCCAGCACCCGCCGCCCGGCCTCGGTGATGTGGTAGAAGCGCACCGGGGCGCCCCCGCGCGGCAGGTAGCCGAACTCAGCCTCCAAAAGCCCGGCCTCGGTGAGGCGGTGCAAGGCGGGGTAGAGCGAACCCTCCTTGAAGTCGAAATAGCCTCCGGTGCGGCTCCCAGCCTCTTTGATGATCTCGAGGCCGTACTTGGGCTTGTCCTGGAGGATCGAAAGCAGGATCAGCTCTAAGTTCCCCTTGAGCAAGTTAGCTTGGGCGTTGTCGCTGCGTCGGAAGTCCATAGGCTTAGCACTATAGATAAGCTATATCGCTAATCTGTGTCAAGAGGGGGGAAGGGATGAGCCAGAGTATTGCCAAAAGCGGAAGGCCAAAAGCTGAAGGCCAAACCCATAACTTCCGTCCGAAAGGGCAAAAACAAGCCCCAAGAATCCTTGTCCTGGACGTGAAGTGCTTTAGCCTTCAGCCTTCGGCTTTGGGTTTTTAGCGCTCCTTGTTCGTCGCTAGTCGCTCATTGCTCGCCTTCAAATGCCATCTACCTCTTATTTATCCCCGCAAAAAAGAGCACAATAGTCTCACAGCGACTAGTGAGGGAAGCTCTGCTATGGCAAACGAAACCGCGATGCTTCTGGAGACGATTCGGCATGCCCATTCCCAGGGCAAGGCCGTGGCCCTGGCGACGGTGGTGCGGGTGATCGGTTCGGCTTACCGGCGCGAAGGGGCCAAAATGGTGATCCAGGAAGACGGTGGCTCGGCCTGCATGATCTCTGGCGGCTGCTTGGAGCAGGAGATGATTGAAGTGGCCATGAGGATTCTCGCCAAGGGCCAGCCCTGTCGCACGGTCTTCGAGTACGACGAGGACAAGACTTGGTGGCCGGGCTGCGGGGGGACGGTGGAGGTGTGGGTCGAGCCGGTGACGCCGGAGAGTGCGGTGTACGAATGGCTAAAAACAAGCTCCGAAGCCGATCCTTCGGTGCTGGCAACGGTGATCGGCGGCGGCGCGGGCCGGGTCTGGGTCGGCGCGGAGGGCAGGGTAGAAGGTCAGATTTCCCCGCCTGAGCTGCAAGAATCGGTGGTTCGGGCTGCCCAGGGAATGCTCGCGGGGAATTCCCGGCCTACAACTCGGTACATTCAGGAGGCCGAGGTGTTTTTCGACCTCAGCAGCCCGATTCCCGAGCTGGTGCTCTTCGGCGCGGGCCACGACGCCAAGCCGATGGCAAACCAGGCCCTGGTGCTCGGCTTCCGGGTGACGGTGGTGGATGCCCGGCCCGACCTGTTAGCTGGTTTCGAGGGCGCACAGACGATTCAAGCCGCACCCGAAGAATACGCCGAAAAGGTGCAGCTTTCGCCGCGCCAGAACGTGATCGTGATGAACCACCACTTAGATATTGACCGCAAGGCGCTGAAATTCGCGTTGGAATCGCCTGCGAAGTACGTGGGTGTGCTGGGGCCGAGCAACCGCCTGGAGAAAATCCTGGACGCTGCTCGTCTCGAGGGCTTCGTCCCCACACCACAACAAATGTCTCGCCTTCGCAACCCCATCGGCGTGGACATCGGCGCGGAAAGCCCGGAAGAAATTGCGCTGGCAGCGCTAGCGGAGATTGTCGCCCTACAGCGGGGCTTTGAGGGCGGGTTCTTGAACGGGAAACAGCGTGGGATTCACGACGCGATGGGCTTGCGGCTCGAGGCGGTGAAATAGAGGCGTCAAACGTTTAACGACGAGCGCCAAAGCCAACCAGTGCTTCGCGTCCAGAACATAGGTTTCAGCATCTCGATTTTTGTGGGGCAGACCCTTGTGTCTGCCCTCAATACCCGGTTAGCAAATGTGCGGTGACACGCACGTGATTTTGTGACCTATGGGGCGTGAAGGGCGAACACAACACAAGCGAACGGGCCTCTGGGGTTGACACTGGCCCCACGGGGGGAGTTTGCCCGTGCGAGAGGCCCGCTTGTGAGCGTCAGGTTCGCCCCTACTTCTTTCTGAAGAATGCTCTAACTTTCGGCTTTAAGCCTTCGGCCTACCCACTTTTGGCCGGGGAACCCAGCTCGGCCCGCAGGTTCTCGATGGCCTCGGGGTTTTCCAGCGCGGTCACGTCGCCCTTGACTTGGCCTTCGACCATCAGGTCGCGCAGCAGGCGGCGCATGATTTTGCCGCTGCGGGTGCGGGGAAAAGTCGAGCTGATGATGACCCGTTGGGGACGTGCATAGCTGCCCACCGCCTTGGCAATCTGCTCGGCGAGTTCGGCCTCGAGTTCGCCCGACTTGCTATGCCCGGCCCGCAGGATGACAAAAGCCAGTGGCACCGAACCCTTCACCGGGTCGGGGAGCCCCACCACGGCGGCCTCGCTGACTGCCGGATGATTGGTTAGGGCGGCCTCCAATTCCATCGTCCCAATGCGGTGTCCGGCGACATTAATGACATCGTCCACTCGGCTCGTCACCCAGAGCTGCCCGTCCGCGTCGAAGGCCGCGGCATCGGCGGAGAAGTAGCGGCCTGGAAAGCGGCTGAAGTAGGTCTCGAGGTAGCGCTCGGGGTTGCCCCAAATCGTCCGCGCCAGACAGGGAAAAGGCTCTTTGAGGGTGAGATAGCCGAGTTCGCCTGGCCCCACCGGAATCCCCTGCTCATCCACCACCTCCGGGATGTACCCCGGCAGGGTGTGCCCACAAGAACCGGGCTTGGTGGGGGTGAGCCCGACCAGCGCCGATGACCACGCCGTGCCGGTCTCGGTCTGGCCGTAGGTATTGTTGACGAAGATGTGCCCCCCGCCCAGCTTGTCCTTAGTCCAGTAGAAGGTATCCGGGTCGAGCGGCTCCCCGACCAGCGAGACCAGCTCTAAGTCTTCGGTGTGCTTGAGCCAACTGTCCCCGGCCCGCCGCAGCATCCGCAAGAGCGTGGGCGCGGTGAAGACCTTGTTCACCCGGTAGCGACCCAACACCTCGTAAAACCGCCCCGGATTGGGAATATCGGGTGCACCTTCAAAGGCCACGAGCGTTGCGCCGTGGGCCAGCCCACCCACCAGCGCGAAGATCGGGAAGGTCAGCCAGCCCACGTCGGCGGTGCACCAGTACACGTCGTCCGGCTGGAGGTTCAAGGCCCACTTGACGTTGGCGTAGGCCCCGGTGAGAAATCCTATCCCTGAATGGACCAATCCCTTGGGTTTGGAAGTCGTCCCCGAGGTGTAGATGATGAATCCGGGTTCGTTGGCCTCGAGCGGCTCCGCCGGAAACTCCGGGCCAAAGTCTTTGACAAACTCGGTGTACAGGATGTCCCGCCCCTCGGTCATCGGTACCTCAAGGCCCAGACGCGGCACGACCACGACCTTTTCCACCGAAGGGATGCCTTGTAGGGCTTGGTCGAGGGTCGCCTTGAGCGGCACGACTTTGCCCCGCCGCAGACTTCCGTCCGCGACGACGACCAAGCGGGGTTGGGAATCCTCGAGCCGGTCCCGCACCGCCTCCGCCGAGAACCCCGCGAAGCTCACCGAGTAAATCGCCCCGATGCGGTAGCAGGCGTGGATCACCGCAAAGACTTCGGGGATGTTGGACATGTAGATTGCGACCCGGTCGCCCTTGGCGACTCCCATCGCCCGCATCGCCGCCGCGAAGCGGTTGGTCTCCGCGCTGAGCTGACGGTAGGTCCAGGCCTCACGAAACCCATCTTCGCGCTCGAAGAAGATGGCGACCTTGTTGGCGTGCTGCGCCAAGTGGCGGTCCACGCAGTTCACCGAGACGTTGCTCATCCCGCCCGCGAAGTAGCGGAAGTTGCCCAGCTCACCCTCCACCGTGCGGTTCCAGCCACAGTACCAGAACAGTTCCTCGGCGATGTCCTCCCAGTACGAGGCGGGGTCGTTCCGGGCCGATTCCAGCATCCGGCTGGCCTCTGAGGGGCTCAGGGGCGCTTTTTGCGCGAGTTTGGAGGTGGGAGCTACCAGGGGTTTATTCTTGAACACCGCCGCTTCTTCCATCGCGTCCTCCACGGGTTTTATCCAGACTATACTCCTTAGCTATGGCGGTATCGAGTCGCAGAATTTTGGAGGGGAGGCCATAAGGCTCGAGTTAGCCCAGGGCGCTCGTGCCTCCAAGAGTCCGGTACGAGGCTTGAAGCTTGAGCCAATCTCCTCTACACTACTGCGGTGGGGCCTGTAGGCCACCAAAAATACGGCTATGTAGCTCAGTTGGTTAGAGCACACGACTCATAATCGTGGTGTCGGCAGTTCAAATCTGCCCATAGCCACCAACGTACAGCACGGCAAAAACCCCGGAATCTACCTTGGGTTTTTTCCGTTTTTATATCTACTACTGTTTTGGCGGGGTGTTTCTCCCGCGCCTCCCAAACGTGGGTATAGCGGTCCTGGGTGGCACCTCGGCGGGGTCAAGCCGGACGCTTGGGGCCTGGATCTGCCAGCCCCTCGAGCACGCCCGCCGACCGGTCGCAGGCTTTCTGCAAGCCGTGGAATATCCTGGGAAGCTCGACGCGGGCCAGCGCCCGCAGCAACCTGGAGATTAGCTCGGGGTGGGCCACGATGAGCGACACGGATTTCGCAGCCTCGCCCCGCAGGGCTATCCACCCCAAGGGGGAGCTGACGAGCGCGACCGCCCCGTTCAGGATTGAACCCCGCAGGGCTCACCGCCAGAACGGGCACGGCTACCACCGCTCCGACCGCTGCCACCAACAGCTAGGGGTGGGCCTTCACCAGCGCCACGACCTGATTGATCCACTCCTGGCCCTCGGAGGGCGGCGCTGCACCAGGGGCCGAGGGTCCGGCTTCGGGCTGGACGGGTGGGGTAGCCTGCTCCGCGCGTTCGTCGGGCTTGGCTTTTGAGGTGGCTTCGGTTGGTCGTGGGACATAGCGCCGTAATCCGGCTTTCACTGCCATGACGGCTCCCCCTGGTACAGCCAAATCATGACACGAAAAGTTGAGCTGGTTTTCCGAATCTTGGCACACCGACAGCTCACAGTCTGCCCGGCTTGGCCTCGCCGGGCTCGCTGTCCACGCCCAAGATATAACCCCGCATCGCCAGGGCCATCGGCGGCTCCTTCGAGTGCAAAGTGGTGTGGGCGGTGCAAATTCGCCCTTAGCCACAAAACGGGCCTATATGAGTCGTGGCGTCGGTGGGGACTACTGGCCTAGAGCTGCTTTTGCCGCGTCTAAAGTCACCTCGAGTTCCGCCTCCCCGTGCGCTGCCGAGAAAAACGCCGCCTCGAACTGGCTTGGAGGCCAGTAAATGCCCCGCTCCAAGAGCCCGTGGAAGAAGCGTTTGAAGGCTTCGGTGTCGGACTCCACCGCGTCGGCGTAGGTGACGACCGGGTCAGCGCGGAAAAACAGCGTGATCATCGAGCCGACCCGGTTGACGGTTGCGGGCACACCGGTCTCTTTAACGAGACTCTCGAGCCCCTGCTGCAAGGCTTTGCCGTAGGCCTCGAGCTTCGCATAAGGCGGATTCTCGGCCAGTAAACGCAAAGTTTCGATGCCCGCGGCCATCGCAATCGGGTTGCCGGAGAGGGTTCCGGCCTGGTACACCGGGCCGACTGGGGCGATGTATTCCATGATTTCCCTTTTTCCACCGTAAGCGCCCACCGGCAGCCCACCGCCGATGATCTTCCCCCAGCACACTAAATCGGGCTCCAAGCCGAGCAACTCCACCGCACCGCCCGGGGCCAGCCGGAACCCGGTCATCACCTCGTCGGCAATCAATAAAGCGCCATGTTTACGGGTCAGGTTCCGCAGCGCAGCTAAGAACTCTGCTGTCGGGACCAGCACCCCGGCGTTCCCCACCACCGGCTCGAAGATGACAGCGGCGATTTCCGGGCCGCGCTCCCTGAAGAGGGCCTCGAGCCCTGCTGGGTGGTTGTAATCAGCTACCAAAGTTAGTTCGGCAAAGGCCTGGGGAACCCCGGCGCTGCTGGGCGCGGTTTGGGCCGTGCCGCCCCCGGCGGTGAGGAGCCCCGAGCCCGCCTGCACCAGCAGGCCATCGGCGTGGCCGTGGTAGTTGCCGCGGAATTTGACGATCAGGTCGCGCCCGGTGTAGCCCCGGGCCAGCCGCAAGGCGCTCATGGTGGCCTCGGTGCCGCTGCTGACGAATCGGACCAAATCGCAGCCTGGATAGGCTTTCAATACGAGTTTGGCCAGCTCGATCTCGCGCTCGGTGGGGGCTCCGTAGCTGGTTCCCTCTAAGAGCGCCGCGCGAATGGCTTCTTGCACTCGGGGGTGAGCATGTCCCAGAATCATCGGCCCCCACGAGCCAATGTAGTCAATCAGCTCGTTGCCGTCGGCGTCCCACATCCGCGCACCGTTGGCTTTGGCGATAAAGCGCGGGGTTCCCCCCACCGCCTTGAAAGCCCGCACCGGAGAGTTCACCCCGCCGGGAATCGCCGCTTTGGCCCGCTCGAAAAGCTCCTCGGAGTGCCGGGTGTTAGGTTTGAGTGCGTTCATGGTTTTGAACATAGCACGAATAGGGTTACGGGGTCAGGGGCCGGGTTCCGGGTGAAGGCCAAGGGCTTAGGAGGGAGGGCTTGGGGCTTAAGACTAATTCACGTCCTAGACAGGAGTTTTGAGTGTGGAATTATTGTGTGCTGGAGTGAAAAGATGAGACTCGAGGTTGTTCTAAGCCCCAAGCCCTAAGCCCTCCTTTGGTACCCTGACTTTGACACTTTAATGACACATGTCCCCGTACTGATAGCGATAATCAGTACTCGGATGGAACGCCTAGCGCTTATCGGAGTATCGCAGCGGCGGGGGGGTACGCAGGCGCTCGAGGCCTGGACCCGGCTCGCCGAGGAAAACCCGCCCCCTAGCGGTCAATTCTTCACCGAAGCGGTGCCCATCACCACCTGCAACCGCTGTGATTGGGTGGTCGCCCTAAAAGAAGGGGTGAGCGTGGAGGAGGCCAGGGCTGCGCTCGCTCCCGACGGGACGCGGGGCTATGCCTACACCGACGAGGCGGCGCTCGAGCAGCTTTGCCGGGTGGCGGCCTCGCTCGACTCGCTCAACCCCGGCGAGGACCAGATCATGAACCAGGTACGCTCGGCCTTCGAGGAAGCCCGGCAGGCCGGAACCGTCGGGCCAACCGTGGGCTTCGCCTTCCAGACCGCCTTGCGCATTGCCAAGCGGGTACGGCGCGAGGTCCCGCTGGCCCCCGCTAACGCCTCGCTGTTTAGCCTGGCACGGCCCGAGTTCGAGCGGCGGTTGCCGGAGCGGGCGACCGTCGCGGTGGTGGGGATCGGGGAGATGGGCACCCTGGCCGCGCGGAGCTTGGCGGCTCGGGCAGGTACAACGCTCGTCTTAGTCAACCGTTCGCTGGAAAAGGCCAAAGCTCTTTCACAGGAGCTAGGTGCACAGGCGATGGGGCTCGAGGTCTTCCTGCGCGAACCTCCCCAAATTCACGGCTTGGTCACCGCGACGCCGGTCGAATACCTGATTGGGAATGGATTCCTAAAGCATCAACCCCAACTCAAGGTCATCGCCGACCTCGGCCTGCCCCGCAACGTGGAGCCCGCCGTGGTCCCGCGCGGTATCACTTTGATTGACCTCGAGGCCATGCAGACCTTGGGCGAGCGGCGGCGGGGACAGCTCAAAGGCTATCTCGCCCAGGCCGAGGGGATCGTGCAGGAGGAGGTGGCGACCGCCTTGGGGGAGTGGTCTGAGCGGCAGATGGGCTCGGCCATCGCCTTTCTGCGCGAGCGCTACCGCGAGACCTTGCAGGATTTGCTGGGGGAATTGCTCGAGCCCGGCGAGCTCAACCGCATCGCCAACCGCTTCGCCCACCTGCCGGTCAAGGGCCTACGGGGCCTGGCGCGGCGGCACGGCTTGGAGGCGGCACAGGCTTTCCTCGAGGAGGCCGGGCTGAGCGAGACCAGGGAGGAGGTTTCCCGTGTCTAGCCCGGTGCGCATCGCCACCCGCGGCAGCCGCTTGGCCTTGTGGCAGGCCGAGTGGGTGGCCTCCAAGCTGAAGACACTCGGTGCGGAGAGCGAGCTGGTCCTCATCGAGACCCAAGGCGACCGCGAGCGCGGCCCCTTCGCCCAGATGCAGGGCCAGGGGTTTTTTACCAAAGCCGTGCAGGACGCGGTGCTCGGGGGACGGGCGGATGTCGCGGTGCATTCCTTCAAGGACTTGCCCAGTGCGGGGGTGGAAGGGCTGGTTCTGGCGGCAGTTCCGGCACGCGAAGATTCTAGAGAACTCCTCTTGATGCTGCCCGAGAACCACGACCCCGACGCGGGTTCCTTGCCGCTCAAAAAGGGCGTGCGGGTCGGGACGAGCGCGGTGCGGCGGCGGGCTCGAGGCGCAGCGCCCCGACTTGAGCGTTGCCGAGCTGCGGGGCAACGTGCCCACCCGCGTGGAAAAGCTGCGCCAGGGCGAATACGGCGCGATTTTGTTGGCCCAGGCCGGGGTTCACCGGTTGGGGTTGGATTTATCCGGACTATATACACAGATTCTCGAGCCCGGTTTGTTTGTCCCTGCTCCCGCCCAAGGGGCGCTGGCGTTGGAGTGCCGCAGCGACGATGCCCGGCCGCTGGGGTTGTTGGGCGGCCTCGACGACGGGGCTGCCCGCCGCACGGTGACGGCGGAGCGCGGCTTGATGGCCCGGCTCGCTGGGGGCTGTCAGTTGGCGCTGGGGGCGAGCGCTACGGAGCGTGACGAAGAAATAGAACTGCTGGCTTGGTACGGTGGCAAGCTATACACAGCTCGAGCAGCCTCGCCTGAAGCGGCTGCGGATGCGGTGTTCCGTCAGATCCGCGCTGATTTTCCCGAGGCGGTGGAAGCATGACAGAGGGGGCAAACCGACCACTCCGGGTGGCCCTGACCCACTCCGAAGGGCGGCTGGAGGGCCTGGAAGAGCTGCTCCGCTCGCACGGCTTTGACCCCGTTCGGGTCCCGCTGGTCCAGACCCGCACCCTTCAGGGGGTGAGCCTAGCGCCCCTCCAGGACTGCCCCTGGTGGCTTTTCACCAGCGCTGCGGCGGCGCGGGCGGTGGGGGAACTTGGGGGCTCCTTTCAGGGGCACAAGCTGGGGGCGGTGGGGGAGGCCACCGCCAGGGCCCTTGAGAAAGCCGGTGGGAGGGCGGATTTGGTCAGCCGAGAGTCGAGCGGCGCGGGGCTGGCGCAGGCTTTCCTCGAGCGGGGGGAGGCGGGGCCGGTGGGCATCCCGCAGGGTAACCTGGCCTTGCCCACGCTGGCCCACCTTCTGCAAGAGGGCGGCTTGGAGGTGCGCCCTTTGGGGGTCTACACCACGGTTTCTAAGCCCTGGCCGCAAAACCTGCCCATTCCGGATATCGTCGTCCTGGGCAGCCCTTCGGCGCTGCAAGCCTTGCCCCAAACCGTGGCCCAGACTGCCCAGTTGATCGCCCTGGGGCCCAGCACTGCCCGCCGTCTGCGCGAGATGGGCTTGCCCCACACCACCGCCCCTGCCGCCAACATCCGGGGCGTGCTGAAAGCCGCCGAGGCGGTGAGAGGAGAGCTATGGTAGACCTGAAAAACCCTATCCTGGAACCTGCCAACCGCAGCCCAGAACCCATCACCCACCGTCCCCGCCGTCTGCGCGGTAGCCCCGCCCTGCGCGAGAGCGTGGCGGAGACGGTGGTGCGACCTTCCGACCTGATCCTGCCCTTCTTTGTGGTTCCGGGCCAAGGGGTTGAGGAGCCGATTGCCTCGATGCCCGGGGTTTCCCGCCACAGCGTGGATGGGTTTTTGCGAGGCCTCGAGCGCGCTCTGAACCTCGGGGTGCGCAGCTTCATGCTCTTCGGCGTGCTCCCCGACGCCGCTAAAGACGAACTCGGCGCGGGTGCTTTGGATGCCAATGGCCCCGTTCCCACTGCCCTTCGCGCGGCGAGACAGGCCTTCGGCAACGGCATCGTTTTGTACTCGGATGTTTGCCTGTGCGCCCACACCTCGCACGGGCACTGCGGGCTGCTCAGGGAAACCCCCAGAGGCATGGTCATAGACAACGATTCCTCGCTGCGCCAACTGGCCGCGATGGCCCTCACCCATGCCGAGGCTGGGGTGGATTTCGTGTCCCCTTCCGACATGATGGACGGGCGGGTGGGGTATATTCGCCAGACCCTCGATGCCTCAGGGCACAGCGAGGTCGGCATTCTGGCCTACGCGGTGAAGTACGCCAGCGCCTTCTACGGCCCCTTCCGCGAGGCCGCGCATAGCGCGCCCAGCTTTGGCGACCGGGCCACCTACCAGATGGACCCGCGCAACGCCAGAGAAGCCCTGCGCGAAGCGGCCCTGGACGAGCTCGAGGGGGCCGACATGATGATGGTCAAACCCGCCCTGCCCTACCTCGACATCCTGGCCCGTCTGCGTCCCACCACCTCCCTTCCGCTCGTGGCCTACAACGTGAGCGGGGAGTACGCCATGCTCAAGGCGGCGGTAAAGGCGGGCGTGTTGGACGAACCCAGGGCGGTGCGTGAGACCCTCCACGCGATCAAGCGGGCCGGGGCCGACCTGATCATCACGTATCATGCGGTGGAGGCCCTAGAGGGCAAATGGCTTTAGGAGGCTAACGGTTTGCTGCGTCGCTATCAGGATTTGCTCCGACCCAAGCTCCCCCGGCGTTGGGTCTGGGTGACCTTTGGAATCATCGTGGTGTTTTTGGTGGCGCAGGTCGGCTGGTGGATCGTTTTCCAGCGGCACTACATCCAGCAGACCGTGGATTACGCCGAGACCACCTGGCTCCAACAGGCCGCCTTGGTGCAACAGCTTTGGGCTGCTACGCCCCCCGAGGGTCGGCCCGCCCTGGCGCAGCAACTCAAACATGATTTCCCCCAGCTCGAGGTCCGCGGTAACACCGTCTACGTGCGCCCCGAGCAGCTCTTCGGCTACCGTGAACAGCAACTGCGCTTCCTGCGGATGTTCGCCTTCGAGGGGCCGTTTTTCCTGGCGGTAATGCTGCTGGGGCTGTGGATCATCGCCCATAGCCTGGCTTCTGAGCGGGAGTTCAAGCGCCGCCAGCAGAACTTCTTGATGGCCGCCACCCACGAGTTCCGCACCCCCATCAGCACCCTGCGCTTGCTGGTGCAGACTCTAGAGATGCGCGAAGTTTCCAAGGAAAAGCAGCGCACCTACCTGACCCATATGGGCCAGGAAATCTCCCGTCTGGAGGACCTTTCCGAGCGTTTGTTGGCGACGGCGCGGCTCGAGCAGAGCTTGAGCAAAGCCAGCTCAAGCATCCACGACCTGAACGAAGTCGTGGAATCGGCTTTGGCCCGTCAACGACCGGTGTTGGAGGCTCGAGGCGCGGTCATCAGCTTTGAGCCTTCCGCCCAACCCCTCCCTGTCGAACTCGACCCCGAGGCTTTCACGCTGGTGCTCTCAAACCTGCTTGAAAACGCGGTGAAGTATAGCCCGGATGCGAGCAAACCCGTCTGGGTGCGGCTGAAGGCACACGATGGCAAGGCCGTTTTGGAGGTCGAAGACCGAGGAGTCGGGATCGAGCGCGGGGAAGTGGCCAAGGTTTTTGAGCCGTTCTACCGCGCAGGGGATGAAGGCACGCGTGAGACGCAAGGGCTAGGACTCGGACTTTACCTCGTCCGCTCGCTTACTGAATTGATGGGCGGGTGGGTAGGAGTCGAGGTTTTGGGGCGCGGGGCGCGGTTCACCGTGAAGTTGCCGTTGCAGCCGAGCAGCAGTCTCGCCGCCGAAAGGAGCCCGGCGTGAAAGGCCGCGTTCTGATCGTTGAGGACGAGCCTGCGATGGCTCAGGCCCTAGCGGATAACCTCGAGAGCGAGGGTTTGAGCGTGCGGGTCGCCCCCGACGGGGCAGTAGCGCAAGAGCTGTGGCGCGAGACCGAGCCGGATTTAGTTGTGCTCGACGTGATGCTGCCCAAACAAAGTGGCCTCGAGGTCTGTCGCAAGATGCGCTCGGCGGGTTTCCAGACCCCGGTGCTGTTCCTGTCAGCTAAAGGTGGTCCTGAGGAGCGCGTGGAAGGACTACGGGTCGGTGGAGACGACTACATGGGTAAGCCTTTCCACCTGCCCGAGTTCCTGCTGCGGGTCGGCAATCTGCTGCGCCGACGCGAGGAGACCAGAGCCGCGCCCGCCTACAGCTTCGGTGGGCACAGCGTAGACTTCCGCTCCTGGACGGCCCGTTTGAAAGATGGAAAAAACGAAACGCTGGGCGAGCGCGAACTCGCCATCTTCAAGCTGCTGGTCGAGCGGGCCGGGGAAGTGGTCAGCCGCGACGAAATCCTCGACCGGGTGTGGGGCCAGGAGGTGTTTCCCAGCAGCCGCACGATTGATAACTTCGTGATGCGCCTGCGCCGCCTGTTCGAGCCTGACCCGGCCAACCCGATCTACTTCCACACCGTCTGGGGCGTGGGGTATCGCTTCACCCCCGAAGGAGTACCCAGCAAGGAGTCCGCATGAGCCAATCCCCCCACCTTACCCTCCCCCGCAAGGGGGGAGGAAAAACGCCGTCCTCGCTCTTTCTCCGAGCCGCCTGGGGCGAAAACACCGACCGCGCCCCGCTCTGGCTGATGCGCCAGGCCGGGCGGTATCTGCCTGAATACCTCGCCATCAAGGCCAAATCGAGCTTCTGGGAGATGGTTCGCACCCCCGAACTCGCCGCCGAGGTCAGCCTGCAACCCTTGAGGCGTTTCCCGCTCGACGCGGCTATCATCTTCAGCGACATCATGACCCCGCTGCCCGCGATGGGCGTGGACATCGCGTTTAATCCCGGCCCGGTGGTGGCGAACCCGATTCGCTCCCAGGCTCAGATTGACGCGCTAAGAGTCCCTGAGACCGAGGAAATTGCTCCATTTTTGGGCGAGGCGATTGGGCTGACGCGGAAGGAGCTTGAACCCCGTAACGTTCCCGTCGTCGGCTTCGGGGGTGCACCTTTGACGTTGGCGACGTATCTGATTCAGGGCTCTGGCGCAAAGGAATACGAGGAGTTCCGCGCGTTTTTGCGGCTCGAGCCTGCCGCCACCCACGCACTTCTGAAGAAGCTCACCGAGGTCTCGATTCGTTACCTGAAGATGCAAATCGAGGCCGGAGCACAGGCCATCCAGCTTTTCGATTCCTGGGCGGGGCTCCACGACTGGGAAACCTACCGCGAGTTCTCGCTGCCGTACAACGCGGCGATTTTCCGAGCATTGGAAGGATTGGGTGTACCCCGCATTTATTTAGCGGTCGGTTCTTCCCATCTGTACCCGGTCATCGCCGAGCTGCCCTGCGAGGCGGTGAGCGTGGACTGGCGGCTCAGCCTAGACCGCATCCGCCCGCAGCTTCCCGGCAAAACGCTTCAAGGAAACCTCGACCCCAGCGTGTTGCTCTCGTCGCCCGAAGTCATCACCCGCGAAGCCCACAAAGTCCTCCGCGCCGGGCTCGGCGGAGCCCACATTTTCAACCTCGGGCACGGGGTCATCCGCACCACCCCACCCGACCACGTGGCCCATCTCGCCGAAATCGTCCACAGCTTTGACCGCAGCGGCTCGTAGGGGCGACAGGCTCGTCGCCCGTGTCGCCGAAAATCATTGACAGGAGCAAACCAATGGCAGAACAAGTCAAAACCCCCGAAACCGCCCGCCCCCAAAGCCCCGAGCAACGCGAGTACAGCGAGAAGCAGACCCGCCGGATGGTGGACCTAGACCCCGCCGGACTGATCAGCCGCAAGGCCCCCGACCAAGCCAAGCGCCAGTTTCTCAACTACGCCTTCTACAAGCTCGATCCGGCCTTCCGCCGCCTGCCCAAAGAAGAACGCGAGGCGGCCAAGGCCGAGTTCGCCGAGCTGGTGTGCAAGTGGGCAGAGCGCGGCGAGGGCTTTATCCTGCGCACCTACTCGCTGGTGGGGATGCGCTCGGACGTGGACTTTATGCTCTGGCGCATCGGCTTTGGGGTGAACGACTTCCAGACCATGCAGGCCGAGATGAACCGGACCCGGCTGATGGGTTATCTGACCCAGCCGTACTCGTTTCTCTCGATGCAGAAGCGCTCGATCTACGTAGACCGCTTCAACCCCGAGGGCGAGGGCGTTTCGCTGCTGCCAGGGCAGGGGAACTACCTGTTCGTCTATCCATTCGTTAAAACCCGGCCCTGGTACGACCTTTCGCCGCAGGCCCGGCAGGGGATGATGGACGAGCACATCTATGTCTCCGCGCCGTTCCAGGGGGTGACGCTCAACACTTCTTACTCTTATGGAATTGACGATCAGGAGTTTGTGGTGGCTTTCGACTCCAACTACCCGCAGGAGTTCGTGGATTTGGTACAGCGGCTGCGTTTTACCGAGGCCAGCCAATACACCCTCTCCGACACGCCGATGTTCACCTGTGTGAAAAAGCCCATCCGGGAGGTGATGGAGGACTTAGCATAGAAGGTCGGCGTAATCCCCCAACCCCCCTTGATGGGCCTGCGGCCCAAGGGGGGCTTTTTATGACCCCCTCTTTAGTAAGAGAGGCTATTCGGGGTTGCCAGAGATCAGATGCTCCAACCATAAACCTTGACCGACGGGGGATTCCGCCGCAAGCTCCAGGAGGAGACGAGCGATAAACGTAGGGGCGACAGGCCTGTCGCCCCTACGAATCCCTGTTAGGCCCCTTTCTCAGCGGCAGCCGCACCACGGCGGTGGTGCCTTTTCCTAGTTTGCTCTCGAGCCAAATCTCCCCGTCATGGGCTTCGACAATCTGTTTGGCGATGCCTAAACCGAGTCCAGTCCCACCGGGGTCTTCGCCGCGCAGCCGGGCCTTGTCGCTGCGGTAAAACCGCTCGAACACCTGCCCGAGTTCTTCCGGGGCAATGCCGATGCCGGTGTCGCTCACGCGTAGCTGGGCCCACCCGTTGCCCTGGACGGCCGTCGTGGGTGCGCGAAGCTCATGGGCTGCGTCGTTGACAAAGCGCTTTTGGGCCTCCACCAGCTCGCGGTAGCGCCCCTCGCGAGAGCGAGGGGCGTCTTCGGCGCGGGCACGTTCGATGCGCGGGAAAACCCGGTTGATAATTTCCTGCAAAAGCCCGATTTCAGCCGCTCGCCGATCGCGCGGTTCTCTCGTGGTTACGGTGATGTTTGCCGTCCAGCGTCCGTTCCGCTGAAATGGAACGCTGATGAAACTGCCGATTTTCAGCCGGGCGTAAGCCTCCGCGTTCGCACGCTCGTCGTGTGCGGTATCGCGGACAACAACGGTCTCGTTGGCACGACCGGCGCGGAGGAACTCGTCGCCGAAATAATCTGCCAACCGAAAGGTTTACTTGAGGCTCGCAACGTCTGCGGTGTTCCAGCCGTGGTGGATGGTGGCTTCGTTTTTGGCTTCGTCAACGTCTGCAAAGATGTAGCCCGACGCTTTCATGAACTCGCTAAGGCGCACGCCGACGGTTTGGATGATCTCGTCCGGTGTGGGCAGCACCGATAATTCCTTGCCGATTTCGTCGAGAAAAGCGGTGTTCAGTTCGCGGCGCTTGCGCTCGGTGATGTCACGGGCGATGGTGGACACGCCCACAACGTCGCCGGAATCTTTCTTCACCAGGGAGAGCACGATCTCCAGGTTCATCTCGTGCCCGTCTTTATGCACCCGCACCGTTTCGAACTCGACGACCTGTTTGCTGCTCATCACTCAGCTGGCGTTGCCCAGCACCAGCTTCAGGTCTTCGGGCAGGGCGAGCATGGTCAGTAGCTGACCGATGGCCTCTGTGGCGCTGTAGCCATAGAAGCGTTCGGCGGAGTCGTTCCAGCTCGTGATAACACTTTGGGCATCCACGGTAACAACGGAGTCCTGCGACGACTCCACCACGGCAACGAGGAAATACCTCGCGATCTGGGCTCGCTTGCGCTCGGTGATGTCCACCAAAAACCCCAGCGAACCGGCGTACTCGCCGTCCGGCCCGATTAGGCCGACCGTGGAGGCCAGCACCCAGAAGCCCGAGCCGTTCTTGCGGCGGAAATACACCTTGACCTGCTCCTGGCTCCCCTCCCCGTGCCCGGCACGCCTCTACTCGCTCTCGGCCTGCCAGTCGGGGTGGAAGAACTCTTGCAGGCGGTGGCCCACGATCTCCTCCGCCTTGTACCCGGTCATTTCGCAGATCTTAGGGTTGACGTACACCGTGCGGTCGTCCGGCCCGACCTGCCAGATGCCCTCCTGGGTAGCCTCCACGATGCGGTGGTAGGGCTCATCGGGGAGCTGGGGGTCGGAGAGGCCGTTGCCCGAGACCTGAACCCCCGAAAAGCCCTGGGGCCGGACCACCTCCCCCGCGGGGGAGGTGGTCCGCTTTTTGCCGCGAGCAGGTTTGGGCTTTTTCTTTGCTTCAGGGACAGCGCCCCTGGCCTCAGAGCCGCGCTTGGAAGCGGGTTTATCGCGTCCTTCGCACTCCGCTGTCTTAGCTTTGTTTAAGGAGCGCGGGCGGCGAATCTCCGCAGAGGAGCGGGTAGAATGGGGGCGTGAATGTCCTCTTCATGGCCTACGGGACCCCCTATCAGCGCAGCGAAATCGAGCCCTACTACACCGACATCCGCCGGGGAAGACCACCGACCAAGGAACTCCTGGAGGAGCTCGAGGAGCGCTACCACCTGATCGGGCGTAGCCCCCTCAACGAGATCACCTTTGCTCAAGCGGTGCGGCTCGAGGCGGCGCTGAACACTACGCTGCCGCTTTTCCCGCAGCACTTAGAGGCCTCGCCCGGCGCACGGGTACATGGCCCAGCGAGGGTCTATCACGGCACCAAGCACTGGCATCCGCTGATCAAAGAGGCCGTACGTGCGATGGCCGAGGACGGGGTAAAACAGGCGGTCGGCATCATCGCGGCCCCACACTACTCGGCCCGGAGCACCGCCGAGTACCAGGAGAAGGTGACGCAGACGCTATCCGAGCTGGGCAACCCGTTCGAGATTAGGTATGTGGAGGAGTATTTTGACCATCCGGGCTACATTCAGGCGTTGGTCACACGCGTCACCGAGCAGCGCTGGCGGCTCATCAACCCTGCGGAGGCGCTGTTCCTCTTCACGGCCCACTCTATTCCCGAAAAAGCCGCCCAGGACGGGCGCTATCCGGGGCAGATTCGTGCTACGGCAGAACTGGTCGCCAAAAGTTTGAAGCTCGAGCACTGGGACACCGCCTGGCAGTCAGCGGGGCGCACCTCCGAGCCCTGGATTGGGCCGGACATCAACGACAAGCTGGAGGAGGTCGCGGGGAAGGGCTATAAAGAGGTCGTGGTGACGGCGGTGGGCTTTCCCAGCGACCACTTGGAGGTCTATTTCGACCTCGACTACGAGGCCCAAAACACCGCGCAGAAGCTGGGGATTCGGCTGTTGCGCACCCGCAGCCTCAACGCCGACCCGGACTATATCGAGGTGCTGCGCGATATCGTGACGCGGAAGTGGATGGAGTTTCAATGATGAGGTCGAAGGTCAAAGGTCTAAGGTCCAACGCCGAACGTCAAAC
>PSMF01000073.1:7542-18537 GCA_040290005.1 Meiothermus sp. | reverse complement strand
GCCCGGCCCTAGCGGGCCTAGTGCCTACCCTCTCCCACGCTCAGGGCCACAGGCCTCCCGCTGTGCGGGTACGAGCAAGGGGAAAGGGGACTTTCCGGTTAAGCCCTTAGCTGGTGGCTAGGACCGATAGCTTTGGGCTTTCAGCACTAGAAAGCGCGCTTGAGCACGGCCTGGTCTATCTGGATGTTTTTCTCGTTGTAGGCAGTGATGGTGAGCTGTTCGGGGGTGACCTCGAGCACCAGATAGTTCGGGGTTTCCCGCCGGAACTCGCTCTCGGGCCGGGTGATGAGGAAACCGCGCAGATAGGCACCCCCGCCCCCAGAGACGATGTGGGTGATACCCTTCGCGGTTAAGCGTTCGTAGTCGTGGTCGTGGCCGGTCAGAACGAGGTTGACTTTATAGCGCGTCAGGAGAGGTTCGATGGCCTGCCGCAACGCACGGTTGCCGCCGTGAATCCCGGAAGAGTAGAGCGGCTGGTGCAGCGTGACCACCTTCCAGGGCGCGGTGGAAGCTCCCAGAGCGGCCTCGAGCCAAGCCTTCTGCGCCACGTCGAAATGCTCGGAGTAGAGCACGAAAAGCTCGACATCACCTAGCCGCACGGTGTAATAGGTACGGTCCACGCCGAAGAGCTTGAACTGCGGAAGGAGCGCGGTCACGTCGTGGTTGCCGAAGGTAGGGTAGATGCGTACCTTGGGCAGTTCGTCTACCCACGCTTGTACCGGCTCGCCCTTGGGATAAAAGTTATCCCCCAGCGTCACGACGGCCGCGAAGGGCTTAGCCTCGTGCGCGGCCCGCATCGAGGCGGCGATTTTAGGCCGGTGGGGCGAGGCCGCCCCCCAGTCGCCGATGACCGCTAGACGCTGTGCCGAGGCGAGCCCGCTCAGCAACACTCCGACCAGCAGGAGGCTCTTGAGTCTGGTCACTTAGTTCTCGACCCCCTCACGCCTGGGGCGTGCTCCCGCCCCGGTTCAGCCGGGATTCCTCGATACCGGCATCTTGTAAGACCGTCTCATCTACGAGAATATCGGCCCCTGAGCGCAGGGCAATCGCCATGCCGTCGGAGGGGCGGCAGTCCACGTCGTACTCGAGACCCCGCTCCTCCAGCACCAGCCGCCCGTAAAAGGTCCCCTCCTTGAGCTCGACGATTTCCAGGCGCAGCACCTTCACGCCTAGCAAGTCCAAGGTGTTGACGAATAAATCCGGTCCCAGCGGCCTGGGCGGCTTCTCACCAGACAGAAAAATCATGATGTTTTGCGTTTCTAAGGCCCCGATCACGATAGGCAACACTTTTCCGGTCTCGGCCTTGAGAATCACGAGCAAATCCCCGCTGCCGGGGTTCATGCCCATGCTTTCCACTTTGGCACTAACCATAGGCCGAGTATACGTGGGGAGTGTGGGATTCTCTTGAGTGCTGGCACAGCCGGGCCGTCATGCGGCTTCGCTCGAGGGCGGGCTGAAGGGAAGGCGATGAGCCATGAGCAATAAGCGATGAGCTAAACAACTGCCGAAAGCTCAAAACCAAACGCCTTGCGTCTAAAACGAGGAATTCCGATACTCGTTTCGTCTTCCCGAACGGAAGCCGCCTTTTTTACTTTGAGCTTTCGGCCCTCGGCTTTCAGCCCTGCTTTGGTTCATCGCTCATCGCTAGTTGCTCGTAGCTCTTCCCTCACTGCTAAACTACTCGCGTGAGAACCCATCCCGTAGAAATCGCGGGCGTTCACCGCGAGCTTCCGGTAGTCCAGGTCGGCCCCGACGTGGCGGTAGCGCTGTTCAACATGCTGGGCGACACCCAGGTGGTCGAGGCGGCGGCAGTGGCGCTGGCAAAGACCATGCCCAAGGACATCGAGACCCTGGTCACGCCGGAGGTTAAGGCGGTGCCGTTGGCCCACGCGCTCAGCCGGGTCTCCGGCCTGCCCTACGTGGTGGCGCGAAAAACCGAGAAGCCCTACATGATTGGCCCGGTCTCGCGCACGGTCATCAGCATCACCACCGGAAAGCCGCAACTACTTGTCCTGGACGGCACCGACATTGCCCTCATCAAGGGCAAAAAGGTCGCCATCGTGGACGATGTGGTTAGCACCGGCAGCACCCTCAAGGGCCTCTCCGAGCTGATCGAGGAGGTGGGCGGCACGGTGGGTGCGGTGATGGCCGTGTTTACCGAGGGCGCACCCCGCTCGGACGTGATCGCGCTGGGGCATCTGCCGCTGTTCAAACCGGAGTAGGGTGGTGAGCTAAAGGCGACCCCCCGAAGTTGCCGACCGTTTCGTAGTTTCATCCACGTCGAGCTTCTCGCGGTGCCCCCTGTGCCCGTACCCGCATCAGCACTAGGCCCACTAGGGCCGGGCTTTGCCCGTGCGAGCACTAGGCCCGCTAGGGCCGGGCTTTGCCCGTGCGAGCACTAGGCCCGCTGGGCCGGGCTTTGCCCGTGCGAGCGGGGCGGCTATGCCGCTGGGCGCGCAGGGGGGCACTAAAGGCAGGAAGGTTACTACCAAACCGCTGACGGCCACACAACTCGTGGGGGGTCTTTTGCTCATCACTCACCGCTCATTGCTCATCCGCCACCGTAACGTGAACACCGAAGCGCCCCCTGCCTGCGTATACTGAAATCTGGTTTCGCCATGCTAGGTCGCCTCCTTCCCCTCCTCCTCCTCCTGACCGGCATTGCCCTGGCCCAGCCGCAGGACTTGCTGCTGCGGGTGCTGCTGACCCAAGGAGCCTCGGGCAGCGTCAGCGTCGCGGCGCACCAGCGCATCACCAACCTGGGCGGACAGCTGTACAGCGCCGGAACCGTGAGCATCACCGCCGGGGCGGGGGAAATCGTGGTGGACGGGCAGGGCCAGGGACCTTGGGTGGAGTTCGCCGCCCAGGACGGTTTCAGCCTGAATGGACGGCCCTACCGGGGTAACTTGCTCGCGGTCTGGCAGGACGGACAGGTCTTGTTTATCAACAAGGTTTGGCTCGAGGACTACCTTTTGGGCGTGGTCCCCAGCGAGGTTCCGGCCTCTTTCCCCGCCGCCGTGCTGCAAGCCCAGGCCATCCTGGCCCGCACCTTCGCCCTGTACCGGCTCAACCCCACCGGTCTTTACGACATCTGCGCCAGCGAGCGCTGTCAGGTGTATCTGGGCCGCTCGGCGGAACAAGCCCCCCAGAGTGACGCGGTGTACGCCACCCGCAGCCTGATCGTAAGCTACAACCAGAAGCCCATCACTGCCGTCTACCACGCCGATTCCGGCGGCTACATCGCGAGCGCGTCGGAGGTCTGGGGCCAGGCTTACCCCTACCTGCTCTCTAAACCAGACCCCTACTCGCAAAGCCCTGGCGGCTCCTGGACGCGGGCCATCACCCCTACGGGTGTGGCGGGCGCATTGGCAAACATGGGTCTTTCGGCGGGGGCCGTGCAGGCGCTGCAAATCCTGCAATACAACGAGAGCGGGCGACCCTCTCTTCTCCGGGTGATTGGCAGCGCCCGCAGCTTAGACCTGGACAGCTTAGGGGCCACCAAGCTGCTGCGCGGGCTGGGGATGCCCTCCACGCGGGTGCAGATCCACGGCTGGCAGATCGTCGGGCAAGGCAACGGGCACGGCGTGGGGATGAGTCAGTGGGGGGCTCGGGGCCTCGCCATGCAGGGCTGGGACTTCCGGCAGCTTTTGGGCTACTACTACCCCGGCACCTTCCTAAGCAGCTTTAGCGTGGTGGCGGGGCTGCAAGACAAGCTGTACGCGATGGGTTATACGCCAGCGCTGGCCCAAAAATAACCCAATATGATGTGGGCATGAAACCGCCCGCCAAAGCCCTGCACTACGGCGATAATCTAGACTGGCTGCGCAAGTTTAGCGGCGAGACGGTAGATTTGGTATACCTCGACCCCCCCCTCAACTCTAGTGCCGACTACAACGTTATTTTCTGCCAACACGAAACGGGAGCTGAACGCCCTTAAGCGTCCAGCTCCGGGGCCACTGCCCAAATCCAGGCTTTTAATGGTACCTAGCACTGGGGACCCGACGACGAACAAGACCTCATGAACTCCTCACCATCAATGGCGAACTCGTCGATTTCCTGGGCCACACCGTTAATCGGCTCGGCAAGAGCGACCTCTCGGCCTATCTGGTGATGATGGGAAATCGTCTGGTCGAACTCCACCGGGTTTTGAAGCCGACAGGAAGCCTATATCTACACTGCGACCCCACCGCAAGCCATTATCTAAAGCTCGTGAGGGGTTGTCCGCGTGGGTTATTTACGAATGGGTCAAAGACTGGAAGCACCGTTTTGTGCTTCGGGTCCCCAATACTCTGATGAAGTACGTCTATGACTTCGAGAAACAGTGGAACCCCGAATATGTAGCAGCCTATGTATTCGGCAACCGCCACCTAATTAAGCTTTTCCCAACGAGCCAGAGCCGCTAGAAAGCGTCGTGACGTTCGACATCCCAGATTATTTGGTTGACAACACCCGCGCAGTCGAAGGCATTGCCTTGACCCCTTACGCGCTGTGGAAGGCTTCGGGCCTGTCCCGCAAGACCGTGAATGACATCACTGGGGGGAAGCTCATCCGCATGGACTTCAGCACCCTCGGCGCTGTCATTACCGGCCTCGAAGCCCTCACTCACAAGCGGGTGGAGCCTAACGGCGTGCTCGAGGTAGTGCGCGGTGCCCAATAAAAAGGGAACCCGAAAGAAGAAGGGCGAGGGCAACATCCGCCGCCGAGCCGACGGCCTGCTCGAGGCCCGCGTGACCCTTGGCTGGAAAGACGGTAAGTGCCTACAGAAGAGCGTCTACGCCAAGACCGAGGAGGAGATCGTAGCTAGGAAGAACAAGCTCCTGGCCGCCTACGGGCTGGGCGTGGCCCTGGCAGACAAAGCCACGGTGGAGAAGATGCTCCTGGAATGGCTCGAGTACAAGGGCACGGTGGCCCACCACCCTCGCCTCGTACACCTTCCAGGTCAACAAGCACATCCTCCCCACTTTCACGACTTGAGGCACACCAACATCACCCTCGACCTGGCGATGGGCGGGGACTTTAAGACGGCCAGCCAGCGGGCCGGGCACAGCACCGTCACCTTCACGGCTAACGTTTACCAGCACCCCAACCTCGAGCAACACTTGGAAGCCACGTCCAGGATGGTGGATATCCTCGCCCCGACCCAGCGCGACCCCAACTCTCGCCCGATCTAATGTGGGTAGTGAGTGGGTAAAACGAGGAAAACCGGAGGTTCTTAGCCTCCGGTTTTCTCTGTCCTGCTCGCTGTTCAGTGGTGGGCCGTACAGGAATCGAACCTGTAACCCACTGATTAAGAGTCAGTTGCTCTGCCAATTGAGCTAACGGCCCAGGCAAACGCTAGGGTAGCGCGAGCCCGCGTTCCTGTCAAGGTTCCTTGGTCTCGCCCTGGGGGTCTGCGTCGGCGTTTGCTCGAACCCGTCCTAGACGCTTGCGAAGCTCTGCCGCGACCTCGCCGGGGGTGGGAACCCGTTCGGGGTCGCCCTCGGTAAGAAAGGTTAGGGTGGCGATGTAGGCCTCGCCCAGCGCTTTGGTGAGGGTCGCGGCGGTGGTGGCGTTGACCGTCGCTCCAATCAGCGAGCCCAGACCGGGGATCAGCTTGACCAAACCCCCGGCCACGGTGCGCCCGACCAGGGTTGCCCCCATCGTCCCGAGGAGGCTGCTGAGCAGGGTGATGAAAAAGCCGCGCTCCAAGTTCAACCCCCAGACCTTGCTGATGCTGCCGAGCATGGCGACCTGCACCCCGGAGATCAGCACCGCGTCGCTCAAGGGAATGGGCACGGTAGCAGCCCCGGAAGCGGCTACCGCGGCCCTGGTCACGATCTGGCGGGCGGCCTCCTGTTTGGCGGTGATGCTGGCCTTCTGTGCGGCGGCGAAGGCCATCCTGACCCCTTCGGGCAGTACCTCCATCGAACGGGCGACGAGTTCCTCGAGGCCAAAGGCTTTGAAGGTGACCCCGCCGCGCAGCGGCATGTCCTTAGCCAGCACCGGGATCACGAACCGCGCCTCGGGGATGAGCCGCCCCACCTCGCCGGCGAAGCCTTCTTCCTCGACCGATTTGGTCAGCACCACGATCACCGGGACCTGTTTTGCCAGGGCTCGAGCCAGGACGATCTCGGCCTCCTCGACCCGCTTGGTGCCCTCGGGGATACACAGCCAGGCCAGGTGGATGTGCTCCAGCGGGTCTGAGTTTTTGGCCTTGGAACTCACCAGCTTGGTAATTTCCTGGGTGATGGCGGTGTAATCGGCCACCTCTAAGCCCTTGGTGTCGAAGATATGCACCGGCACGCCGGGCTTGCTAATCTCCTGGGTGTGCTGCGTCACAGGTCTGCCGGTGCCCGTCTTCGCCAGTTCGCCCTGGAATACCGCGTTGATAAGGGTGCTTTTGCCCACCCCGGTTTTGCCCACTACCACGATATTCACCTTGCCGATGCCTTGGAGAATACCTGCCGCGCCCTCTTTGAGAAACTCGAGCAAGTCCTGGTCGGCGCTGGGAGGTTTAGCACTCATGGCTACAGGGTAAAAGGTCTTCTCCGGCCGCATTGTGCTTCACAAAGTGGTTGAGGT
Organism: Meiothermus sp.; assembly: GCA_040290005.1. Classification (GTDB taxonomy): domain Bacteria; phylum Deinococcota; class Deinococci; order Deinococcales; family Thermaceae; genus Meiothermus. Next base: position 11,976 of record PSMF01000073.1, on the reverse strand, counting down.
CCGTTTGTGCCGAGGGGGGCAGAGTGAAGTAGATGGTCGGTGATTTACGGGTCGTGTTCAGGACGGAGATTCTCGAAGGTGGATTTCGACCTCCCAGACACGGGGTGTGGGTTTGTTTTGGCCCTTTTTACCTAAGAAGGAGGTCACTTGACGGCGCAAGGGTGAGGTTTATGAGCAGTTTTGAAGAGGGACCTCATTGACACGAGGTGCTCGAGAGGGCAAACTGTAGTCTTGGACGGCCAGAGAGGGAGGCTCATGGCGCGGTCTGGGAAATCAGCAAAACGCCGTGGGCGACGGGGAGTAGCGCAGTCTGGTAGCGCATCTGCTTTGGGAGCAGAGGGTCGCTGGTTCGAATCCAGTCTCCCCGACCAGGGCTAAAGCCCTGAGGTAAAATAAAAGCCGTGCGGGAGTAGCTCAGTTGGTAGAGCACTAGCCTTCCAAGCTTGATGTCGCGAGTTCGAATCTCGTCTCCCGCTCCATAAACCTCCGTTCTGCGCGGAGGTTTATCATTTGGAAGACGTGCCAGGTTTTGTCCCTCGGCTTGGCCTATGATGGGGCCTATGAGCGAAGCCGTGCTGCCCAACAAAGAGCAGGTTTTGGAAGCCCTCAAGGTGGTCAAGGACCCGGAGATTCCGGTGAATGTAGTGGACCTGGGGTTGGTTTACGACGCCGAAGTAAAGGAAGACGGCGTGGTGGACATCACCATGACCCTCACCGCCATCGGCTGCCCGGCCCAGGACATCGTAAAAGCTGATGCCGAGATCGCGGTGATGCGCCTCGAGGGCGTCAACGCGGTCAACGTGGATTTTGTCTGGACCCCGCCCTGGAGCCCCGACAAGATGACCGAGGACGGCAAACGGCAGATGCGGATGTTCGGGTTTAACGTGTGAGACGTTGACTGTCAAGCGTTCACCGTTCACCGCGAGAAACGTCGCAGGTCCCAGGTCAGCGAGCTCTGCCCGCTATTGGTCAGGGAGCTCTGCTTGCTGTTGGTCGCAGGCCGAGAGCAAGGGTTTGACCTGCGGCAATGTCTTTGCAGTCAACGGTCTACCGTGAACGGTAAACGCGCTGCAGGCGCTAATATACGTCTTCTGGCTTCTTCTCCATCTTGCCGGTGAGCCAGTAGAGGACGCGCTCGCTGACGTTCTCCAAGTGGTCGCCCAGGCGCTCGTAGCTGCGGGCCACGCGCATCAAGGTGAGGGCCTTGGAGATGGTGCGGGGGTCTTCCATCATATACGTCAGGAGTTCGCGGGTGACCTCCTCGTAGAGCCCATCAATCTCGTCGTCGCGGCGCAATACTTCCTTGGCGGCCTCTTGGTCGCGCTCGGCCAAGGCTTTGGAAACCAAGTCGAGCATGATGGTCAGGCGGCGGCCCATGTCGGGGAGGGTGATGTAGTTTTTGAGCGGCGGCTCTTTTGCCAGGACGATCACGTCCTCGGCGATGTGGGCGGCGTAGTCCCCGGCCCGCTCCAAGTCGGTGAGGCCCTTGATCACGGTGAAGATAAAGCGCAGGTCGGTGGCGACGGGCTGCTGCCGGGCCATGATGGTCACGGCCTCGCCCTCGATCTTGAGCTCTAAGGCGTCCACGTCGGCGTCCTGGGCGATGATCTGCTGCGCCAGCTTGGGGTCTTGTTCGGCCAAAGCCTTGGCACTGTTGTCCACCATCTCGCGCACCACCGAGATCATGCGGATGGTCTCCTCGGTGAGATGGTTGAGTTCACGGTCTAAGGTTTCACGCATAGGTCTCTCCTTCGATATTCTCGGCTCGGACGGCTACTTTAGCCCCAGGATAGCGCGGGAAGGTCAGGCCAAAAGCGTTTCCGCGCTTCAAAGCCCGTCCGTATGCCTCCCCGCCCCAGCCCGAGGCCAGGCGGCGTACCAGGGCCAGCCCCAAACCGGTTCCGCGCACGTTGGCAGCGTGCATACCCCGCTGTCCGGGCTGGAACAGCCGCTCGAAATCGGAGAGCGGCTTGCCGTTGTCGCGCACCTCGAGCCAAATTCCGTCCTTGGTTTCCCCGCTCAGCACGTCAATCTCACCGCCAGGGCTATATTTGAGGGCGTTATCTAACAGGTTTAAGAGCGCTTGATACACCGCGTCGGGATTGGCCCGCACCGTATGCGGAATCTCCCAGCGAATCCAGGAAGAACGTTCGGCCATCATCGGAGAGAGGAAGCGCTCTAGACGGGCCTGCAACTCCTCGAGGGCGAAAGTTCGCTCCTGCGAGGGCCGCTTGGTCAGAGGCAGGTCTTCCACCAGCCGCCGCAGCCGCTGGGTCTCCTGGTACAGCATCGCCACCGCCTCTTCCCTCTCGGCCTCGGAAAGCCCGTTCTGAAGAGCTTCCAGCAGGGAGAGCATCCCGGCCACCGGGGTGCGGAACTCGTGTGCCAGCACGCGGCTGCTCTCCTCTAGTGCCTCCACGCGGGTCTGCTCGTCGGTCTGGTCCCACAAGAGCAGCACGCCCGGCACAGCCTTGGCCCACAGCATCCGGCCCCTGGCCTCGACGGTGGTCTCGCCACCCAAGCGGCATAGGGCCTCGAGCTTGTGGTCGCGCAGCGCCAGCAGCAGGGGCCGCCCCAACACCTTCTCGCGCTCGATGCCTAAAAGCCCCGCCGCGACCGGGTTCAGATACACCACCCGTTCGTCGGAAAAGACCAGCACGCCCTCTCGGGCAGCTTCCCAGGCGACCTCGAGCAGGTGACGGGAGCCGCTCATGGAAACCCCACAAGCGGTGAGCGATGAGCGATGAGCGATGAGCTAAAACAAGCTCGTGGCCTGTGGCTTGTAGCTCGTGGAGGTCTTTTCCAATTGCCACGGGCCACGGGCCACAAGCCTCCTTGGCTCATTGCTAGTTGCTCATGGCTCATCGCTACTACCTTACTCCCGGAAGCGGTAGCCGACCCCGCGCAAAGTCTCCAAGAAGCGCGGCGTTTTGGGGTCCTCGCGGAGCTTTTCGCGCAGCTGGGCCACGTGCTGGTCTACAGTCCGAGCCGTTCCGAGGAATTCCTGCCCCCAGACCCGTTCCAAGAGTTCTTCTCTGGTATACACCCGCCCCGGATGCCGCGCCAGGAAGGCCAGCAGGTCGAACTCGCGGCGGGTGAGGTCTAGGCTGTGCCCGTCGAGGAAAGCTTGATGGCGTTCTAAGTCTAGGGCCAGTGCGCCGCGCTCGAGCCTTCCACTCTTGCCTACACGCCGCAATAAAGCCTGTACACGGGCCACCAGTTCCGGCGTGGAGAAGGGCTTTGTCAGGTAATCGTCAGCCCCCCTGGAGAGCCCCTCCACCCGGTCGGTCTCGCCCGCTCGAGCGGTGAGCATCAGCACCGGCATACTTTCAAAGCGCCCGTCGCGGCGCAGGCGCTCTAAGAGGCGCACGCCGGGCTCGTCGGGGAGCATCCAGTCGAGAATCAAGAGGTCGGCCCCGGCCAGCTTGTCCCAGCCTTCGCCTGCGGTGGCGGCCTCCGTCACCTGATGACCAGCCTTAGACAGCGAAAGGCGCAGCCCCATGCGCACGGCGGGTTCATCCTCGACCAAGAGGAGCCTTGACATCGAATATTAGTCTAGTCGCACGTAGGTCAGGGGAATGTCAGGGGAAAACGCCTTCGCTCTGTGGGCTAGGGCACAAGTCCCGCCATGGCGGGACTACAGTTAGGGCAAAGGCCAGGTTAGCGCCGTGCCCGACGCTTCTACGGCTGAGGAGGTAGGTATGTTCAAGCGGATTTTGATCCCCACCGACGGCAGCGAGTTCGGTCGGGAGGCGCTGAGCCAGGGTTTCGACCTGGCAAAAGCCTCAGGCGGCGAAGTCACCCTGCTCTACGCCCTGGAAGACCCCACCGCGCCCTTCCGCACCTACACCGCGGCCCCCCCGAATACCACGAGCTGATGATGGCCGGTCTACGGGCCGAAGCGCGGGAGACGCTCGAGCACCTCTCGGCCCAGGCCAAGGCGCAGGGGGTGTCTGCTAAAACGGTGCTCACCGAGAGCCATCCTGTGACGGCGATTCTGGATGCGGCCAAAGACTATGACCTGGTGGTGATGGCGACGCACAACCGCAAGGGCATTGACCGGGTGATGATGGGCAGCGTTACCGACAAGGTGCTGCACAACTGTTCTACGCCGGTGTTGGTGGTGCGGGGGGCGACGGGCTGATCGGAGCTTACGCCGTGCTAGCATAAAAGCATGAAGGCATTGCGGTTCGAGGCTACCCCGTCAGAAAAGGGAAAACTGACCCTGGTGGATGATGCGCTCGAGGCAGGCCAAAGTGTCGAGGTCATCGTCTTGCTGCCGGAGGGGAAGCGATCCGCTCAAAAGCCTTATCCTCTGCGGGGAAGCTTGCTCAAATACGAGCAGCCCTTCGAGCCTGCGGTTTCCGCTGAAGACTGGAACACGGCTAGATGATTGTTCTGGACACCCACATCTGGGTTTGGTGGGTGAGCAAT
>PSMF01000073.1:0-7442 GCA_040290005.1 Meiothermus sp. | reverse complement strand
ATTTTGAACTACCCGCACGTAAAACTCGCGCCTTGAGGCTTACCAGCTTAGCAACTCGGCTCAGCCTAGTGTCCGAGCCTTGGGATTATGATGGACCCTGAGATGGCCCCCGAACTCCACCCCCCCCACGACGCCGAGAATTGCCCCGCCTGCAAGTTCGCCCACCTCCACCAACACACCCAGTTCTCCCTCCTAGACGGGGCTGCCCGGCTCAAAGACCTGCTGAAATGGGTCAAGAAGGTCTCGCCCGAGGAGCCCATGCTTGCCATGACCGACCACGGCAACATGTTCGGGGCGGTGCAGTTCTATAAGTACGCCAAGGAGTACGAGGTCAAGCCGATCATCGGCTACGAGGCGTACGTGGCGGCGGAGTCGCGCTTTGACCGCAAGCAGGGGAAGGGACTGGACGGCGGCTACTTCCACCTCACCCTGCTGGCGCAGAACATGGAGGGTTACCAGAACCTCTGCCGCCTGGCGTCGCGGGCCTACCTCGAGGGCTTCTATGGCAAGCCCCGTATAGACCGCGAAATTCTCCGCGAGCACAGCGCCGGGATCATTGCCATGACCGGTTGCTTAGGTGCCGAAATCCCCCAGTTCATCCTGCAAGAGCGCCACGAGGATGCCGAACGGCGGCTGCAAGAGTACCTGAGCATCTTCGGCGAGGGGCGCTACTTCGTGGAGATTCAGGAGCACGGCCTCCCCGAGCAGAAAAAGGTCAACAAGGTTTTGAAGGAGTTCGCCGACAAGTACGGCTTGGGTCTGGTCGCTACCAACGACGGGCACTACGTCCGCAAGGAGGACGCCGAGGCCCACGCGGTGGTGCTGGCGGTGCAGTCGAAAGCGACCTGGGACGACCCGAACCGCTGGAAGTTCCCCTGCGACGAGTTCTATGTTAAGACGCCCGAGGAGATGCGCCAAACCTTCGCCGCGCAGAAGAGTGATTGGGGAGCCCGCCACGACGAGCTATTCGACAACTCGGTGCACATCGGGCGCCTTTGCGAGGTCGAACTCGTGCCGAAGAAGGTGCAGTACCGCATCCCGCGCTTCCCGCTGCCCGAGGGCCGCAATGAGGTGACATACCTGCGCGAACTGACCTTCGCCGGGCTCCTGAAGCGGTATCCTGACAAGATCACCGATGCGCTCTACGGCGAGTTTTTGCGCAAGCTGGGAAGGCCCGTCCCGCACGGGGATGGGGAAACCCTGTCGCTCGAGCTAGCTCGATTGGAGGACTTAGAAGCAGCCCGCGCCGTTCTCCCCGAGCTGGCCGAGAACATGACCTGGGGGCCGTGGGAAATCTTGTCTCGAGCCGTCTACGAGTTGGTAGTGGTCGAGAAGATGGGCTTTCCTGGCTACTTGCTCATCGTGCAGGACTTCATCAACTGGGCCAAGGATCAGGGTATCAGCGTGGGGCCGGGGCGCGGCAGCGCGGCGGGGAGCTTAGTCACCTACGCCATTCGCATCACCAACATTGACCCGCTGGCCTACGATCTGCTCTTCGAGCGCTTCCTCAACCCCGCCCGCGTCTCCATGCCTGATATTGACACCGACTTTTCCGACGTCCGGCGGGGCGAGGTCATCGAGTATACGCGGCAGCGCTACGGCGATGAGATGGTGGCGCAGATTGGGACCTTCGGCAGCCTGGCCTCCAAGGCGGCGATCAAGGACGCAGCAAGGGTCTTCGGCCTGCCCATCAAGAAGGCCGACGAGCTGGCGAAGCTCATCCCTGTCGTCTTCGGCAAGCCCACGCCCTTAGAGAAGGCCATCGAGACCATCCCTGACCTCCGCGCCGAGATGGAGAAAGACCCGCTGGTAGCGCGGGTGATGGAGGTGGCGCAAAAGCTCGAGGGCCTCAACCGCCAATCTTCCGTTCACGCCGCTGGGGTCGTGATTTCGGACGTGCCGCTGCGCGACTGGATTCCGCTGATGCGGGCAGGCGATACGGGTGGCAAAGTTACCCAGTACGACATGGGTAGCGTGGAGGCGCTGGGCTTTCTCAAGATGGACTTCTTGGGGCTTCGCACGCTCTCCTTCCTCGACGAGTGCAAGCGCATCGTAAGAGAGTCGAAGGGTGTGGACATTGACTACGACGCGATCCCCATTGACGACGCGGCGACCTTCGAGACGCTCGGCAAGGGTGACACCAAGGGTGTTTTCCAGTTCGACTCGGCGGGGATGACCGGCGCGGTGCGCGGGCTCAAGCCCCGGCGCATCCAGGACATCATTGCGCTGGGGGCACTCTACCGGCCCGGCCCGATGGAGAACATTCCCACCTACATCCGCCGCCACCACGGGCGCGAGGCCGTCACCTACGAGCAGTTCCCCAACGCGGGGAAGTTCTTAGAGCCCATCCTGCGCGAAACTTACGGTATTCCCGTGTACCAGGAACAGATCATGCAGATCGCCACGGCTGCGGCAGGCTACAGCTTAGGTGAGGCGGACTTGTTGCGCCGGGCGATGGGGAAGAAGAAGCTCGAGGAGATGCAGAAACACCGTGTCCAGTTCAAGAAGGGTGCGGCGGAAAAGGGCATCCCCGGCGACGAGGCGGACCGGCTGTTCGATTTGCTCGAGGCGTTCGCCAACTACGGTTTTAACAAAAGTCACAGCGCTGCATACGCCATCCTCACTTATCAGACGGCCTATGTGAAGGCCCACTATCCTGTCGAGTTCAACGCCGCGTTGCTCACCGTCGAGCGCAACGACTCCGACAAGGTGGCCGAGTATATCCGTGCGGCGCGGCAGATGGGTGTGGACGTGCTGCCGCCCGACATCAATAAGTCCGGGTTCAACTTCAGCGCGGTGGGGGAGAACGTGCTGTTTGGGCTTTCGGCGGTGAAAAATGTGGGCGAAACCCCCACCGAGCACATCCTCAAGGAGCGCGAGCGGGGCGGGAAGTTCAAGTCGCTGCCGGATTTCCTTAAGCGGGTGGACGCCGCCGTCGCCAACAAGCGCGTGGTGGAATCGCTGATCAAATCGGGAGCGTTCGATGCCTTCGGTGGGCGCGGGCCGATGTTGGCCGTGCTCGACGACCTCCTCAAGTGGGCGCAGGCCGAGCGCGAGCAAGCCCAGTCGGGGATGATGGGCCTGTTTGGCGAGTCGCAGGAGCCCACCGTTCCGAACAAACCCGTGCTGGACACCGTGACCGAGTTGCGCTTCGAGAAGGAGGCGCTGGGCATCTACGTCACCGGGCACCCGCTCTCCAAATACGAAGGCTTGCGTGAATCCGCAAGCTGCACGATTGAAGACCTGCCCACCTGCTATCACGAGATGAAGGGGAACCGCCCCAGAGCGCGTTTGCTTCTGGCCGGGCTGGTCGAAGGGATCGTCCGCAAGCCGACCAAATCCGGCGGGATGCTGGTGCGCTTCACCTTGGGCGATGAGACCGGAGCTACCGAGGTTGTCACCTTCGGCAAAGCCTACGACCGGGTTTCCCCGCTCTTGCGCGAGGACGGCGCGGTGCTCGTCGTCGCCGAGGTCGAGCCCGACGGTGAGGGCGAGACCTTCCGGGTGATGGCGCAGGACGTGTACCCGTACGACGCCCTCGAGGGGATGCCCAAGGTCTTAGAACTCAACCTCGATCTAGCCCTGCTGGACGAGGGAAAAATGCTCGATCTGAGGAGCCGCCTGGACGAGTTCCCCGGACCTGTTCCGGTGCAGCTCAAGGTGCGCGGGCCGGGCGGCTGGGCGGTGGTGGAAGCGCGGGAGGTCAAAGCCGCTGAGGAAGCCGTGCCGGTGCTCGCCGAGCTGGACTGGCTCGAGGCCCACCTGATCCCCGACCGTGAGGCACTGCTGGCCTTCAACAAGCCCGCCGAGGGCGGTTTCCGGCAGAAGGGGGAGGACAACGGGCCGGTGGTTCCGTTTTGAGCGGGTGTAGGGGGTTGGGTGTAGGAAAAACAGCGCTTGCGTCATGCCGATGTTTCTCACTGCATGAACCCATCGTTCTGGACGTAAATAGGTTTTGAGCCTTTAGTGTTTTACGTCTTGCTTTGGGTGTTCAGCGTTCGACGTTCGACAAAAACAACCGGCGACCTTTGTAGTCGCCGGGTTTGCTTAAGGGGCTCGAGCAATACTTGCTGAATGCTAGGCCACGGGCCGGGCGCCGTACTTGCTCCCGGCTGCGCGGTCGGTGATGGTCCCGCTCCACTCGCTGGGGGCGGGCAACAGCCAGTTGCGCATGGACATCCTCGAGCGGCTCAGGGGCATAGGCCGTCCTCCAGAGAGTGTATTTTTGAACAATCCTCTTTGTGCGTGCAATGCGTCCCTGCTCATGCCCGTAGCGTAAACGGCGCACCGTTACAACTGCGTTACATTTGCACATTTAGGGATTAAGATTTCTTAATCCTCGGGACGTATGCCCTGATCATGCCTGCATGGGCCGGGTTCCCCCCTCCTGACCGGGCTCCTCCCAGGCCAGCTCGATCAGGTCCACCAACTCCTCCACCGGAATTCGGTGCTTGCGTGAGAGGCGGGCGATCTCACCGCCCAGGCGCTTGAGTTGGGCCAGGTAGCGTTCTTGCAAGCCGGGGTCGGTGAGGGTGTTGGGGTCGGATTGCGCTTCCAGGTCTTCGGCGATTCCCACTAGCCAGCCCACTAGCTCGCTGGCATCCTCGTCGGAGAGGCCCGCGGTCAGGGCTTCGTCTTCTAAAAACTGCTCGGTAAGGCGTTCCAGCATTGGGGATAGCATACTCCCCCCGACCCAACCTAACTGAGAGGTCGGTCTCGCTGGAGGGTGGGCTTTAGGGCTTCGGGGAGTTGTTGAGCGCGGATTTAGGGTAGAGGGTTTCGTCTTTTTGGACGTAGCCCATGCGCCGGGCCATGGCCTCGCGGAAGGCTGGGGTTTGCGCCGAGTCCACCTCGCCGGTCAGCTCGGAGACGGATTTTTCCAGCGCTTTGACCTGTTTTTGTGCCGCCTGGATTTCACCGCCGGTGTGAAAGAAGCGCTGCACCTCGAGACCCCCTAGCACCAGCAGATGTAGTGTCCCCAGGGCAAAAACCAGATGCAAAAAGCGGTAAACTGGCTTCTCCACGTCGTAGTGGAGTATAACACGCCCAATTAATCCGTGCCAGTTGGCTTCACCCTGATTGAGCGGCTAATTGTCGGCTCGGGAGCGAATACAACTTGTCGGGGTGCGGCGAGCGATAAAAAGGCCGGGACTGCGCCCGGCCCCCAGGATGTATCGAGCCTAGCGGTTTTGGCCTTTGAGTGAATCGCGGATTTCCCGCAGCAGCACGATATCTTCTGGGGTGGCAGGGGTTTCGGCAGGCTTGGCCAGCCGTGCCATGATGTTCTTCATGGGGAGCACGATCACGAAGTAGACCACCGCGGCCTTGATCAAGAAGCTAATTATTGTGTTGAGAAAGCTACCGTAGGCGATCCCGCCCTTGCCCTGCGCGTCGGCAAACAGGCGCAGATTGGAGAAATCCGGTTGGCCGCCGATCAGGCCGATCAGCGGGGTGATGATGTCCTTGACCATCGAATCCACCGCCGCCCCAAAGGCCACGCCGATGATCACCGCGACCGCCAGGTCCACCACGTTGCCGCGCAGGATAAAATCCCTAAAGCCTTGCCACATGCATACCTCCCCAGCGTATAAGAGCGGTTGTCTTAGGCCGTCAGGATGCCTCTCATACGCTATGTCATCGAAGCTGGCTTTGTGTGAGATGATGTTTGGGACGAACCGCCTAACCATAAACCCTGGTATATAACCCCGTCAAGCCTTTGAGAAACGGGTTAAGGCCGACGCTCCAAGGTCAGCGCATGGTCTCTGAACCCCAAGCCGCGCCAGAAGGCGATTCCTGCACGGTTATTGGCTAGCACGTCTAGAACCACAGTGGCATCAAGGGGGAGGTGATGCCCTATCGACATCCCCATCGCGGCGCGTCCTAGCCCTTGTTTCTGGCGGTCGGGCAGGACGTAGAACTGCCGCAGATAGACCCGCGGGTTTTCTGAGAAATGTTCTTCGCGTCCAACACGGTATAAAACGTATCCGACCGGTTTGCCCTTCACCTCGAGCATCCTGACCTTCCAGTCCTCGGCCTCGAGCCAGCCCCGCATCTGCGCTTGAAGGGCCTCGAGGCCCATCGAGTTGCGGCTGCCCTCGTCCTCGATCAAGCCCTTGTTCATCACGGCCAGAACAGGTAAATCGGCTGGAGTGGCCTCGCGCAAGGTCAGCAGAACTCACCTGTCCGAAAGAACCGTCGCAGCCTCGGTAGCCGCCCGGTAAACCTTCTCGTACTGGCTGGTGATGACCTCGGGGTCGAAGTGGGTTTGGGCGTACTGCCGGGCCGTTTGGCGCATTTGAGGAAGCTCACCTGAGATGAGTAAGTCCACGGCGGTATTGGCAAAAGCCTCTAAGTCGCCGAACTCCACCAATCTCCCCACCTCGGGCGTGAGCCATTCGGGAATCCCGCCGACTCTGGTCGCGACCACCGGAACCCCGCAGGCGACGGCCTCTAAGGCTGACTGGCCGAACGACTCGTACTCTGAGGTGAGCAGGAATAAATCTGCCGCGCCGATGATCTCTTCAGGTCGCTTGGCCGTCGCCAGCGAGGTCACACTGTCGTCCACGCCGAGGGAGTGTGCCACCCGCAGCGCATCGGCCCGCTCGGGGCCGGTGCCCACTAGCACCAGCTTGGCCCGCAGCTTTTGGCGGATTTTGGCGAAGGCGTGGATCAGGTCGCCGACGCGCTTGATGGGCCGGAAGTTGCTGGCGTGGACCAGCAGAAACTCGTCCTCGGCGGCATAGATGCGTCTGGCCCCTGAGTTGGGACGGAAACGATCGGTATCTACGGCGTTGGCAATCACCTGTGCACTCACCCCGAACGTCCGCTGCGCCAGCCCGGCAAGATTCTGCGAGACGGCGGTGACGGCCTCAGCGCGTTTCAGGGCCTTGGCGGTGAGGGCTTGATACGCCGGATCAATGCCCAAGAGGGTAACGTCGGTGCCGTGCAGGGTATGGACCAAGGGGACACTCCCTTCGGAGGCCAGCCAGGCCGAGACCGCGTGGGGGATGGCGTAGTGGGTGTGGATCAGCTCTAATTTCTCTTCCCAGATGGCCCGCTCCAAGGCTCCCGCCAGCGCTAGGGTGTAGAGCGGGGTGGGGAAGAGGGGGTAATCCGGTACGTCCACGGGCACGAACTCCACCCGGCTCCCGGTGGGCAACCGCAAAGGATGTTCGGTGGCGTAGAGCAGCACGTGATGCCCGCGCTCGGCCAGCCGGTGGGCCAGTTCTGAGGCCACCACGCCGCTGCCGCCGAGGCCGGGGTAACAGACCATCCCGATGCGCATGGGGTTTAGCCTAACACTGGCTTGGAATCTGAGTGATGCTGAAGTTGCTTTTGCTCCCTCCCCGGTTCTCCTTACCCCCGAACTCCCCTCCCCGTCCCGCTTGCACGGGCAAAGCCCGGCCCCGTGGGCCTAGTGCCTCGATGGGTCGGCGAGGGAG
>PSMF01000072.1:5814-18609 GCA_040290005.1 Meiothermus sp. | reverse complement strand
TCCTAGCTTACCTCCCATCAAGGACCTTTGTCCGATATCGGATCCAAAGGTCAGCAAAAAAACTACGTTTAGGACCCAGATAAATGTAGGGTCCTTCGCTCCAGTTCTAATCCGCCGCCGAAGGGGAAGGGGTCAGCGGGGCAGGGGAGGGTTGTGCAGCTTGCCGGTTGTGCTCGAACAAGTAGAACGCCGCGGGCACCACGAAGAAGGTCAAGATGGCCGAGGACAGGATGCCGCCCAGGATCACCACGCCCAGCCCCTGCGCGTATTCCGAGCCCTCGCCCCGGCCCAAAATCAGCGGGAAGCTGATGACCAGCACGGTCATGGTGGTCATGATGATGGGCCGGAAGCGCAGCCGGGCGGCCTCGACCAGTGCCTCGCGGAAAGGCATTTTGCCCAGCCGCTCGACCACGAAATCCAGATAGAGAATCGCGTTCTTGGCCGAGAGCCCGATCAGCAGCAGGAAGCCCATCACGCTGAAGATGTCCAGGCTGCCGCCCGCGATGAAGATGGCTAGGAGTGCTCCCACAATGGCTAAAGGCACCGGCAGCAGCAGGTAGAGCGGATAGCGGAAGCTGTTGAACTGCGCCCCCATCACCAGATACACCAGGAACAGCGCCAATCCGAACACCTGAATCCCTAAGCTGCTGAGCTGCGCCGAAAGTGCGGCCTGGCTGAACCGGCTGGCGGCGCCGAGAGAGACCTGGTTGTCGAGGATTCCGGCCTGGGTAAGTTTTTGCGCGAGTTGGCGTTGGAACTCCAACTGCGACGGAGCCCCCGGCCCCAGGTTGATGTTGAGGGTGCTGGTGTAGAGCCGGTTGGTGCGGCTGATGTTGCTGGGAGCCTGGGCCTGGATGATGCTTCCGACCTGCCCCACGGTGAGGTTGGTTTGCAGGGTCGGTGAATAAATCGGTAGCGAGAGCAGCGACTGGGCGTCATTGAGGTAGAGCGGATCGAGCCGCACCTGAACCGGGTAGTTCAAGCCGTTCACCTCCACGTTCCCGGCCTGGGTTCCGCTGGTATAGGTCTGCAGGGCCTGGGCCACGCTGCTGGCGGTGAGGCCGGTGCCTACCAGGCGGTTGGGGTCGGGGACGAAGCGGTTGTCTAGGGTGGTCTGGGTCAGGCTGGTAGTGGCAGAGAGCACGCTGGGGTCGGCTTGTAGTAGGCCGAGGGTCTGATTGGTTCGGGTGTTGAGGAGGTCGAAGCTGGGCGAGGCCAGGTTGACCTGTAAGGCCGAGCCCTGCCCGCGGAACCCACCCCCGGCGTTGATGGAGACCCTCGCCGAGGGCTGGTCTTGCAGCAAGCCGCTGAGAGTGCGCTGCCACTGGGGAATCAGGCTGAAGACCCCCGCTCGCTCCTCGCGCGGGATGAGCTGGACGGTCAGGCTGGCCCGCGTGGTGCTCACCTGGGTCTGGACGGTGCGCACCTCGGGCCTGGAGAGCAGGAAGCTCTCGACCCTGGCGGCGAGGGCGTTGGTGGTGGTGATCGAAGTCCCTGAGGGCATGTTGACGTTCACCTGGGCGGTGCTGTTGTCGCTTTGCGGCACGAAGTTGAAGGGAATCCGCGGGCCGATGAACACCACCGTCGCCACGAAGAAGGCTGCGGCCCCAGCGAGCACCCAGCCGCTACGGTCCAGCAGCCTGTTCAACCGGTTTGCGTAGCCGTCGCGGATGTAGCTCAAGGCGGCCTCGGTCCAGCCGTGCAAGGTGGCGGTGAGGGACTCGAGGAAGGTCAGCACGAGGTTCACGAGGTAGTAGGCCATCCCCAGCGCGAACGGGTAGAGCAGCAGTCCCAATAGCCCTACCGGGCCGAAAACCCGCCACAGCACGAGGGCCGCCACGATCCCGCCGAGCACCCCCAGCAGCGTACGCCAGGATTTGAGGCCCCAGCGGAAGGATTGGGGCAGGCGGGTGAAGCCGGTGCGGAAATCGGCCCAGGTGCGCGGGTGGCTATCCGGGGTATAGGCCATCCGCACGGTGAGGAACAGCAGGGCCTCGAGCCACGACAAGAGCACCGCCGCCGCCAGTCCAAGGGCGAACTGCTTGAGGAAAAACCCGGCGAAGCCGCCCAGGAAACTCACCGGGATCAGCACCGAGAGCAGCGAGAGCGAGCTCGCCGCCACCGCGCTAAAGACCTCGCTGGCCCCCTTCAGCACCGCTTCGCTGCGGCTGTAGCCCATCTCACGGTAGCGCTCGACGTTTTCAGCCACCACGATGCTGTCGTCCACCACGATGCCGATGGCGACGATCAGGGCCAGGAGTGAGACCAGGTTAAAGGTGAAGCCGAGCAGGCTGTAGAGCGCGGGGGCTGCCGAGAGCGCGATGGGGATCGCCAAGATCACCGTAAAGGCGGTGTTAAGGCGGCCCAGGAACAGCAAGACCGCGATGGCGACCACCACAGCGGTGTTGAACAGCTCCTTGTAGGTGGCGTTGATGCTGGCGGCGATGGGGACGGTGGTGTCGTTGGAGAAGGTCACCCGGTAGCCCTGCGGGAGCTGGGTTTGGGCAATCGCTTTGCGCACCGCCTGGGCCACCGCCACCGCGTTTGAGCCTTGGGTTTGCTGCACCGAGAAGAGCACCACCGGCTGGCCGTTCACCCGCACGTAGTCGCTGCTGCTGCTGCTGTCGCGCACCGTGCCTAAGTCGCCCACCCGCACCCCACGGCCAGAGTCCACCACGATCTGCGAGAGCTGGTCTAGGTTGGTGGGAATATTCCGCGTCGAGAAGCTCAGGGTGTTGCCCTCTCGAGTGATGCTCCCGATAGGCTGGTCCACCGCCCCGGCGTTGATGGCCTGGGTGACCTGCTGCGGGGTGAGGTTATAGTACTGGAGGCGGCTGGGGTCTAGGAGCACCTGAAACTGCCGGTTCAGCCCGCCGGTGAGGGTCACGTTGGCCACCCCGTCCACCCGCTGGAGGAGGTTGGTGAGGGTGTTCTGGGCGTAGTCGTAGACCTCGGCGAGGCTGGCCCCCCCGCCCGAGAGGCCAAACTCCAAAATCGGCTGCGCGGTGGGGTCAAAGGTGCGCACGGTGGGCGCATTCACTCCGGAGGGCAGGCTGCGGGCCAGGGCCGAGACCTGCGCCCCCACCTGGTTGGCCACCGCGTTTTGGTCGGTGCCGGTGCCAAACTGCAAGATCACCCGGCTGGAACCCGAGCCGCTGTTGGAGTTGATGTTCTGGATGCCCGCCAGATTGGACACACCGCCCTCGATGACTTGAGTGACTTGCTTATCCACCACCTCCGGGCTGGCCCCCGGATAGCTGGTGAAGATCGCCACCACCGGGATGTTGGGGTTAGGAAGTTGGTCCATGCCCAGCCGCGTTGCGGCGAGCAAGCCAAAGGCCACGATGGCCGCGAACAAGCCAATGCTGAAAACATAGCGCGCCACCGAGAACCCCACGATGGGGTTTACCCGGTCAAAAAGCTGGGCCTGAAGCTCCTTGAGCGGCCTCACGGCTGGCCTCCTCCCTGTGGGGATGGGCTTTGTGGGCCTCGAGGCTGGGTTTGGCTCGTGCCAGGTGGAGTGGGGTTAGCGGGCTGACCTGGATTCCCCGAAGAACCCGCGCCATTCTGTTGCGATTGACCATTACCGTTCTGGCCCTGCCCCGTGCCCTGACCCTGCTGGTAGTTCCGACCATTCTGACCCGGCGCGGTCAGATCGGCTTTGGTGACGCTCGAGCCGTCCAGCAAACCCGGTGGCGGGCTGACGATGATTTCTAAGTTGGCCCCCAGCCCGCTCACCGCCGCCTGGCTCCCGGCCTGGGCCAACACTGTCACCGTCTGGGCCTCGGCTTTGCCGTCTTCGACGGTGAACACGTAGCTGCGGGTGCCGTCGTTTTGCAGCGTGGCGATGGGAACCAGCGTCCCTTGCGCCAGCTTAACCGGGTAGGTGAGCGTACCCACCGTGCCCGCCTGGGGCAGGCGGTCGCCCAAAATCCGTGCGGTGAGCGAGACCGACTGGTTCACCGGCGCGGCGGGACGTTGGTCCACCTTGACCTGGAAATCCTGCGCCCCGGTGTCAAAGTTCAGGGTCTGGCCCGGCGAGATCGAGGCGGCGTCCGCCGGGGGCACACTAAAGCGCACCTGGCGCTGAGGGCTGACCAGCGTAAAAGGTTGGCTCGAGCTGCCCACCGCCTCGCCCACCGTCACGTTGATCGCCGAAATCTGTCCGGCGAAGGGGGCCTTGAGGGTGGCGTTCGCCAGGTTGAGCTGGGCCGTCTGGAGTTGATTTTGGGCCTGTGAAATCGCTACCCGCAGCCCTGCTAAGGATTCGCTCCCGGCCCGCTGATTCTGGGCCAGGGCGCTCTGGGCCGCCGAGACGTTGGCCTGGGCGGTGTTGAGGGCGGCTTTGGCACTGTTGAGGTCGTTTTGCGAGAGGCCCCCCAACTTGTAGACCCGCTGCGCCGACCGGTAGCTGTTCTGGGCGTTGACCAAGGTGGTCTGCGCGGCCTGGAGTTGTTGGCGTAATTTTTCGGTGGCATCAGCGGTGGCGTTGGTCTGGGTGGTGAGGTTGATACGGGCGTTCTGTAGGGCGAGCTGGGCGTTTTGCACCGCGATGCGGAGTTGGCTGTCGTCAAGCTGGATCACCGGCTGTCCGGCCTTCACCGTGTCGCCCACGTTCACCAGAATCTTGGTGACGATTCCCGTGGCTTGTGCGGCGACCTGGCTCTGGGTGACGGGCTGGACGGTCCCGGCGGTCTGACGCTGGGCAACCAAGGTCCCGGCCTTGCTGGTACTGGTCTGTACCGCGATGGTCACGTTGCGTCCTGCGCTCCTAAAGCCCTGACCTCGCCCTTGCCCGGCAAATCCGCCAGGGCTGCCTTGAGCTCCGCTGCGAACGCTCCCCGCCGCTTCCGGGGCGGCCGGATTCCCCGTGTTCCCCCGCAGCAAATAGCCCCCAATCCCCGCGGCCACCACCAGCCCGGCGACCAAGACCCACTGTCCAATGCGCATGCCTCCGGCCCCTTTCCGCCCTTCAATCTGCATCTTAGTCCCCTAACCCGCGCTGGCGGCCACCACCAGCCCGGTGAAATCCTGCCCTGCGGCCACCGATAGTGCCGCCAGGGCCTTCCAGTAACTGTCCACTGCTTGCAGCGCACTGTACTGCGCACTCTTGAGCGAGACCTGATCGGTTTGGAGCTGTAGGGCCGAAATGGTCCCCGCCTTGAGCGCGACCTGATCTTGGTCTACCACCTTTTGCGCGTTAGCTACGCTCTGTTGGGCAATAGAGATTTGCTTGTAATAGCTCTGGGCGGTCTGGTAGGCGTTGGAGAGTGAGGTCTGGACGTTTTGCTGGGCGGTGACGAGCGCCCTTTGGTTGTTGACGAGCGAGGTTTTGGCCGCTTGCAAGCTCACTGCCGGGGTGTAGTCGTTGTCGTAGAGCTTGACGTTGAGTGCCGCGGTGTCCACCGCCTGTTGGGCCTGGAGCACACTGGGGAGCCTCGAGAACAGGTCTTTGTTCAGCGCGGCCAAATCTACCTGCACATTTTTGGGCGCAGCAGGTGCGACGGCGGTGAAATTCCCCAAGCTGCCCACACCCAATAGCGCGGCCAGTTGAGCCGATAAAATCGGGATTTGGGTTTGCGCGTTGGTGAGGGATTGTTTGGAGCTATCTAAGGTGGTCTGGGCCCTCGCCACGTCGAGCGCGGTGGCGTTCCCGGCGGACTGGCGGGCTTTCGCTACATCGAAGTTACGCTGATTTAGCGCAACTTGAGCCTGTAAGAGCTCCACGTTCTGCTGCTCTTCGTAGAGCCCTAAGTAGGCGTTCACCACGCTCTGCATCACGCTCAGGCGGGTAGCTTCCAGGTTGGCTTTAGCCAGGTCGTAGGCCTGCTGAGCGCTGGTTCGCGCCACGACCAGGGTGCTGGGGTCGGCTTTGAGCGCCTCGAGCTGAATCGAGGCGTTTTGCAGCGTGGCTTGCGCACTTTGCAACGAAGGTCCCTGGGCGTAGGCCTGCCGCAAGACTTGAACTAAAGTCTGGGGCTGATTCTGCGCGAGGCCGAAGGAGCAGAGCGCCAAGAGCAGAGCGCACAGAGCTAAAGCCAAGCTTGTAGCCCGTGGCTTGTGGCCTGTGGATTTTGACCACAGGCCACAAGCCTTCAAAGCCCTCTGCCCTTTGCTCTGTGCCCTTTGCGATGTTGGATTGCTCATTGATTACCTCCGGTGAGGTTGGTTCCGAGGGCATTTTGCAGCACGAGAACGGCGGTTTGGGCCGTGGCGATGGCGCTATCTAGGTTGCGCTGGGCCTGCTGAACGTTGACCTGGGCCTGCTGTACGTCTATGGCGGTCCCCGTGCCAGCCGCGAGTTTGGCTTGGGCCGTTTTGAGGGTTTGGTTGGCCGTGTTGAGCGCGGCCCTAGTTATATTCACCTGGGCCTTGGCCGTCTGGGCCTGCTGGTACTTCTGTCGCACGTCGAGGGTGGTGGCTTTCTGTGCGGTTTGCACGGCGAGCTGGGCTGAGGAAAGGGCGGTCTGGCCCGAGTTGATGCTGGCCTCGCTGCTGGGATCAATCAGCGGCAGCGCCACCGACAGCCCCAGGCTCAGGACGTTGCTGCTGGTGCCGCTCGAGCTTGCTGAAATCACCGGCACCGAAGCACTCGC
Source organism: Meiothermus sp. (assembly GCA_040290005.1). Taxonomy (GTDB): domain Bacteria; phylum Deinococcota; class Deinococci; order Deinococcales; family Thermaceae; genus Meiothermus. The sequence continues at coordinate 12,013 of PSMF01000072.1, read as the reverse complement.
CGTAGCGTTCCCGGTTTTGAAGTTGAGCCCCGCTGATACCGAAGTGCCGCTCGAGGTTCCCGTCGCGGTGCGGGTGCCGTAGGCCACCGTGATGCTGCTGTCGGGTACCCAGCGGTCGCGCTGGGCGCTATCCAGGCTAGCCTGGGCATCCTGAAGGCGGGATTGGGCGCTGAGCACCTCGGGGCGCTGCCGGGTGGCCTGGGCGACGAGGGTCTCGAGGCTCCCGCTGGGCAAATCCGGCTCGGTGGGTGCGGTGGTGAGTTCTCCTAGCGCGTCCGCAGATATCCCCAGCGTGTTGGCTAAGGTCTGGCGGGCGATTTCCAGATTGCCGCCGGCGCTCGCGGCGTTGGCACGGGCGGTTTCCAGGTCCTGTTGAGCGGTGAGCAGGTCGCTAAAACTGAGCTGGCCGGTGTCGTAGCGGGCTTGAGCGATTCTGGCCTGGGCCTCGCGTAACTTCAAGGTGGCTTGGGCCAGATCGCTGTCCTGTGCGGCTTGGCGGGCATTGAAGTATTGCGCGGTCAGGTTGACATACAAGGTATTCCGGGTGCTGGCCCTGGTGAGGGCAGCGCGGTCCAGGGCGCGCTGGGCGGCTTTGACCGCATCGGCGCTGGCCGTCCAGGGCAGCACGCCTACCGAAGCCGAGGCCGAAAGGGTCAGGCTGTTGCCGGTGGTCCCACCCGAGTCGGCGAGAGTATAGCTGGCTCCGGGGGTCACCTTCAATCCTGCGGCGGCTTGGGCGGCCTCGAGCTGCCGCACCGCGGTCTCGTAGGTCAGGTCGGCGCTTTTCCAATCGGGGCTGGTTTGCAAAGCCTTCAATGCGTCCACCAAAGAAAGCGAACTCTGCGCCCAGACCGGGGAGGCTAGAGCAAGAACAAGGGCCAACGAACGTAAGATTCTCAAAACTCAACCTCCAACACCAGCCAAGTCTGCGGGGAAGGCGTGTAGCCGCGGGGAATGCAGTGTGTAGATTTTGTGAAGGTGTATTTCCAGAGCCCACTGTATGTGTACAAGCCTATGTTCAGCGAGGCGTTCGCGTTGTACTGGAGATTTCCCGTGCCACAGGTGAACAAAGAGCAAGGCCGAAAGCTGAAGGCTTGAAACCCAAAGCTCAAAAACTAACCTCTGTCTAGAACGGTGAAATCCCCCACTGAAAATCCTCGTTCAAGACATAAGGTGTTTTGGCCTTCGGCCTTAGGCTTTCGGCGTTCCTGGCTCACCGCTCATTGCTCACCGCTCGTCGCTCGCGTTATAGTTGCGCCGTACACCTCAAACTGGTCCCAAAAAGCCTATCCCATCGGCATAGGCTAAGATTGAGAGGTATGAAGCTTCGGAGGCAAGTTTGAAAGGCAATATCACCGTTTCCGAGGGGGCGCTGGCCGCGATTTTGGGCTTGGCCGCCCATGAGGTTCCCGGCGTGCTGGGGATGAGCCCCGCCGGTATCCGCGACAGCATCAGCCGCATCCTGGGCCGCGCCGAGGCCAGCGAGGGCGTCACCGTCAAGCCCGATCCCGCCGCCCCCGGCAAATACCAGGCCGACCTCTATGTGGTGGTGGCCTTCGGCTCGCGTATTCCCACCGTGGTAGACGGCATCGCCGAGCGGGTGCAGTGGGCCGCCAAAACCCTGGCCGGAACCCAGCTTTCCTCAATTAGAATTCATGTAGTAGGAGTTTCCCGTGGCTGACACGCTTTCTTCCCAACGTCTGGCGGAGGCTTTCCGCTATGCCACCGACTGGTTCGCGGTTTACGTGGAGGAGACCAACGCCCTCAACGTGTATCCCGTTCCCGACGGGGACACCGGGACCAACATGCACCTCACCCTGCAATCGGTGCGGCGCGAGCTGGATTTAGCCGACACCTCCAAGATGGGCGAGGTCGCACGGGCCATCAGCTACGGCTCGCTGCTGGGCGCACGCGGGAACTCTGGCGTCATCACCTCGCAAATCCTCAAAGGCTTCGCCGAGACCGTGAAAAACGCCCGCGAACTCACCCCCACGCTCTTGGTACAAGCCCTCGAGGAGGGCTCCCGCATGGGCTATAAGGCGGTGATGCGGCCCGTCGAGGGCACGATTTTGACGGTTTCCAAAGGGCTGGCTGAAGGGGCCAAAACCGCTGCCAGCGGGGATTTGGAAGCCGTGCTCGAGGCCGCCCTCAAGGGCGGGCGCGAAGCCTTGAACCGCACCCCCGACCTCCTGCCGGTGCTCAAGCAGGCGGGTGTGGTAGATGCGGGCGGGGCCGGGCTGATCCGGCTGATTGAAGGGCTGGACGGCTATCTCGAGGGCCTCCCTTTGCCCCAGCCACCCAAGATCGAGAAATACGCCCAGACCGAGTTTGCCGAGGAGGAATTCGGCTACTGCACCGAGTTTCTGATGGACGGGGTGAAGGAGCCGGTGGACAAAATCCGCGAGGTGGTCTCGCCCTACGGCGATTCGCTTTTGGTCGTGGGGGCCGAGGGCTACGTCAAGGGCCACATCCACACCAACGACCCCGATGGCCTCCTGGCGACGGTGGCGCGGTACGGCCACATGGTGCGCACCAAGGTCGAGGACATGTCACAACAGCACACCGAAATCCTATCGATGGCGGGGGCCGCCGACGAGGCCCCCCCGCCCACCGGCTTGGTTGCGGTCGCCACGGGCTGGGGTTTGGTGAAGGCCTTCCGGGGCTTTGGCGCGCGGATCGTGGCGGGCGGACAGACCGCCAACCCCAGCGTGCAGGACATCCTCGACGCGGTGAAAAGCCTGCCCAACCCGGAGGTGATCGTGCTGCCCAACAACTCCAACGTGGTGATGAGCGCCCAGCAGGCCGCCGAACTCGCCAAAGAGGTGGGGAAGCGGGTGACGGTGATCCCCACCCGCACCATGGGCGCTGGGCTAGCGGCTTCGGTGGTGTATCAGGGCGAGCAGCCGCCTCAAGAACTCGTTCCCGACATGGAAGCGGCGGCGGCCAAGGCGGTGACCCTGGAAGTGACCCGTGCCAGCCGCAGCGTGGAAATCAATGGCATCTCCGTCACCGAGGGCCAGCCCATCGGCTTGCGCGACGATAAGCTGGCGCTCGCCGGGGAGACTCCCGAAGATGTGCTCTTCAACCTGGTGGCTCAGTCCGCCCAGGACGGCTACGAAATCCTCACCGTCTTCCACGGGCCGATGGTCGTCAAGGAAAAGCTCGAGGCGCTGGCCTCGAGGCTCAGCCAGGCCTTCCCCGACCTTAGTCTAGAAATGCACGCCGGTGGGCCCGACCTCTATGACTACCTCGCGGTGCTCGAGTAGTTCCAACCCAGATTTCAAAGCCCTAGACAGGAATTACCCTAAATTTTCAACCTGAGTTTGCCCTTAGGGATATCGAGGCGTTACTTGGTGTCTGATGCCATCTACCTCACATTCCCAGTGACACCCGGATAATACCGTTCAGGACGGAACTATGTCATTATGGGTTGGGGCCTATAGGTCAGAGGAAGGTCATCTTTAGATGAGAAGCTCATGGGGTGACTTGAGATAGACCTCATAATTATTTGAGGCGGTTAGGCCGTCATCGAGGCAAATCTCCTAACTGGGTATACCAAACCTAAGCAGAGCTGGGGGGCAGTATGAGAGCCGTTACCTCGAGTTCTAAGAGAACCTGTGGACTCCCTGCCTACCCTAGTCAGGTATGGGTTTTGGAATATTGTCCCACGCGCTGATTACCTCCAAAAAGTCCTATTCTGGTCGGTCTTTTCAGGTAATAGCACCCGTAAACAAGACCTGCTTCGGTAGCCTGCTGATGCTGCTGGCGGTCTTCGGCTTTAGTCTGGCGAAAGCCCCCACCACCCTCAACGTTACCGCCACCGCCTACACCTCCCACCCTTCGCAAACCGATAGCACCCCCTTTATCACCGCCACCGGTGCGCGCACCCGCCTCGGCGTCATCGCCGTGAGCCGCGACCTGCTCGATGACCTCCCCTACGGCTCGAGGGTCAAGCTGCAAGACCTGAGCGGCGGGGGGCGGTTCAACCGCCTGTTCAGCGACCGGGTGTTTGTCGTGGAAGACACCATGCACGCGCGTTGGCGCAACAGGATTGATGTCTGGTTCCCCGATAATGGCACCGCCATCCGCTTCGGGGTGAGGAAGCTCAAGGTGACGGTGTTGCGGGTCGGACGCAGTTAGAATAGCCGAGAGCGGAGAGCAGAGGGCCAAACGCTTTTTGCCCTCTGCTTTTTGCCCTCTGCCCCATGCGATTTATCCTGTTTCTCGCCCTGCGCCAACTGCGCTACCGCCGCACCCAGAGCCTCATCACCCTGCTGGGGGTGGCGGTGGGCATCATGGTCCTCACCACCGCGCTCTCCCTTACCAACGGCTTTGTCAAAGGGCTGATTGATGCCACGCTCAAAGCCGTCCCGCACCTGCAACTCCTGGCTTTTCAGGACAAGCCGGTTCCACCTCCCAAAGCTAACCCCGAGGTGGTCGGGCAGGCTCCGGTGTTTATCACCAAGGCCCTGCTGACCCGGCGGGCCAGTTCGGGTCGCTCGGGTTCAGCGGATTTCGCCACGGTGCTCGGGCTGGGCGAGGGTGGGCAATCGGTCTACCCCGACCTGGATCTTTCCAAGCTGAAACCGGGATATATCGTGCTGGGGCTGTCTCTGGCCCGCTCGCTGGGAGCTTACCCCGGCGACAAGCTGTTTTTGGTCTCGGTGAACCAGAAGCGAATCGAGCTCGAGGTTGCCGCCACCTTCCAGACCGGGAACTATCTCCTCGACTCGGGGTTCGCCTTCACCACGCTGAAGGATGCGCGGGAGCTGATGGAGCAACCGAACGGCCTGACCGGCTACCAACTCCGCCTCAAAGACCCGGAGCGGGCACAGCAGGTGGGCCTCGAGCTGGCCGGAACCGAGTATTTTCCGCAGCCCTGGCAGAGCACCAACCGCACCCTGATTCAACAGTTAGCCCTGCAAAAACGGGTGATCGGCACGGTGGTGTTCCTGATCGTGATCGTAGCGGCCTTGGGCATGGCGAGCGTGCTGGTATTGGCGGTGATCGAGAAAACCCCGGACATCGCGCTGCTGCGCGTACTTGGGGCCAGGGGGATGCAGGTGGCAGGGGTGTTCGGGCTCGAGGGCCTCATCCTGGGCGTGACCGGCGTGGCTTTAGGAAACCTGTTGGGATGGGGGTTATCCAGCTACTTCGCCTGGCGGCCCATCGCCATTCCGGGCGAGTTGTACTTCCTCACCCGGCTGCCGGTGGAGATTCGCCCTTCGGATTTCCTCTGGGTCTCGGCTATGAGCCTGCTGGTGGTGATGCTGGCCTCCCTGTTGCCGCTGTTTCGTGCCTTGAGAATCAAACCGGGGGAAGTGCTCAGATGAATCTCGAGAGATGGCGCAAACTCACCTTGAGTAGCTCTAGCTCTCCACATTGCATCTGTTCTAGAAGCGTTTTTGCTTCCCGCCAAGCCAAATCGTAGAGTTCGTGGCTGACTTCCCCGGCTTTCAAAGCAGCCTCGAGCTCGTCCGCGTCAATGACGATGAATCCCCCGCCCGGCAAACTGATGACATCGAGGTATAAATCCGCGTACCAGGGAACCCCTGCCTCGTCCACGCCGTGCTCGAGGCATACATCGGCGTACCACTGCACGAACTTGCCTTCTGCATCGAATTGGGTAGTAAGCGTATATTACGTCCCAGAGGGGAAGTGTTGCGTCCAAACGTAGCCGGTATCGGCGACGCACAGCTCGAGGCCATCCGGGGTCTGGGCAATCAAAGGTGGGGAGACCTCGAGCAAGTCCAGCCGCGTCAGGTAGCCGGTAAAGCCCGGCTCGTCCACTTGCCAAACTTGAAATTTGTGCCGTTTGACCCGCTTCCAGGGCTCACGCTTGGCTGATTTTCGCCTGCGGGAGCCGAGAATGGGGTTGAGGTCCATCGCTTCAAACCCAGCTCACCGCGCCAAAGGTATCCTCGCGCCTCGGGCTGGTCGAGAACATCACCACCGGAACCCCCGTGTAGGACTCAATTAGCTCGATAAGCTGGAGGACGCTGCTGGGCAGCGCCTCGCGGGTGCTGATGCTAGAGAGCTCGCCCCAGCCCTCGAGTTCCTTGTAGCGCACCCCGTCAGCGACGTGTTCCACGCCCACCTTCACCTTGGGAAACCCGCTCAGCACGTCGAGCTTGGTCAGCACCAGCCCGTCGAACCCGTTCACCTCGCAGGCGTACTTGAGCAGCGGCAGGTCGAGCCA
>PSMF01000072.1:0-5790 GCA_040290005.1 Meiothermus sp. | reverse complement strand
GGGCGCGGCCCGTGGTCACGCCGAACTCGCCGCCCTTCTGCCGCAGATATTCGGCCTCGTCCTCGGGCAGCTCGGTGGGGAAGGGGCCGTTGCCTACGCGGGTGGCATACGCCTTCGCCACGCCGTAGACCTTGTTGATGCCCTTGTGGTTTACTCCGGCCCCCACGATGATTCCACCCACGGTGGGGTGCGAACTGGTCACGTAGGGATAATCACCGTAGTTGAGGTCGAGCAGGGTGGCCTGTGCGCCCTCGTAGAGCACCTTTTTGCCGTTCTTGATGGCCTCGCGGAGCATCGCGCCGGTGTCGGCCACATGTGGGGCCAGGATGTCGCGCATCTGTCTCAGGTCTGCGATGGCCTTATCCACGCTGTCCCAGCCCGCTTCCTTGGTCGAGTTGGGTTTTTCGGTGAGCAGGGTTTCAACCCGCTCTTTGAGTACGGTATCGTTCAGCAAATCTCCGGCCCGGATACCTACCCGCCGCGCCCGGTCGGAGTAGGCCGGGCCGATGCCGCGCTTGGTGGTCCCCACAAAGTTGTTGCGGGCCTCGACGGCCTTGTGATGCGGCAGGACGAGATGGGCCTTGTCCGAGACGAGGATTTTAGGGTTCAGGCCCTCGGCCCGCACGTTCGCCAGCTCCTCGGCGAAGCGGTAGGGGTCAATCACCATCCCGTCGCCGAGCACGTTCGTAGCCTGCGGGTGAATCACCCCGGTGGGGAGCAAGTTCAGCTTGAAGGTTTTGCCGCCCGCCACCACGGTGTGGCCCGCGTTGGCCCCGCCCTGGTAGCGCACCACGAAGTCGGCGGCCTCCGCGAGCGCGTCGGTGACTTTGCCTTTGCCCTCATCGCCCCACTGGGCTCCGATAATCGCAATTCCTGGCACGGGTATAGCTTAAGGCGGGAAGCGGGAAGCGGGAAGCGGGGGTCCGGGGAAAGCTACACGTAAAGCCCGTGTAGATGGGCGGGCTTGGAAGGGTTTATCTCGAGGACGGATGGGCGTAAGCTGAGGAAATACCCTTTGCGTCCCACAAAGCATTTCTAGACTCTAAATTTCAGCGTCCCACAGCGGAAATCTTATTTGTACTCCACCGTAAGCTATAAAACCACAACGGTGTCATTCTGAGGAGGCGTAGTTTGCCGACGAAGAATCTGATGCGCTGAAATGCCCGTCACGCACCCACCTTTTCAAAGCATCAGATTCTTCGCCAAAGCTTGCCCTGAGCCCAGTCGAAGGGGCAGGCAGAAAGGCTCGAGCTTTGGCTGTACAGAATGACATCGGTTGGGTTTGGTGGCCTTTTCAGCACAAGTGTCGTTTTACTTGTACTCCGCCAGCAGGTTCCGCGCGATGATCAGCTTCAAAACCTCACTCGTGCCCTCGCCGATGCGGGTCAGGCGCGCATCGCGCCAATAGCGCTCCACCGGGTATTCCTTGATGTAGCCGTAGCCACCGAGAACCTGAATCGCCTCGTCGCAAGCTTGCACCGCCACTTCCGAGGCGAAGAGTTTGGCTTGGGCCGCCGCCATTCCGAAGGGACGGCCTGCATCTTTGAGGTCGGCGGCTTTGAGGTAAAGCAGTCGGGCAGCTTCTAAACTCGTGCTCATCTCGGCCAGCTTGAAGGAGATGCCTTGATACTCGGAAATCGGCTTGCCGAATTGCTCGCGCCCCAGCGAGTATTTCGCCGCGAACTCCAAGGCCGCCCGGCCCAGCCCCACGGCCATCGCCGCGATGCCGATACGCCCGCCCTCGAGCACCTTCATCACGTCGTAAAATCCTTTTCCCCGCTCGCCCACCAGTGCATTTTTAGGAAGCTGAATGTCCTCGAAGACAATCTGCGCGGTGTCCGAAGCGTTCAGGCCGAGCTTCTTCTCCTTGCGCCCCACGCTAAATCCCTGAATCGGGGTCTCGAAGACAAACGCCGAAAGCCCGAGGTGCTTTTTATCCTCACCGGGAGCAGGGTCGGTGCGGGCGTTCACCACGTAAATCCCGCCCACCGAGCCCTGGGTGATGAACTGCTTGGAGCCGTTCAAGGTCCAACCCGTAGAGGTTTCCTCAGCTTTGGTACGCATCGCGGCGGCATCAGAGCCACTGCCGGGCTCGGTCAGGCCCCAGGCTCCCAAGGCTTCGGCGCTGGCGAGTTTGGGCAGATATTTGGCCTTCTGCTCCTCGTTTGCGGCGATAAGCAGATGCCCGGTGCAGAGCGAGTTATGCGAGGCTACAGTCAAAGCCAGCGAGCCGTCTACCGCCGCGATTTCCTCGATCATACGGGCGAAAATGCGGGTAGAAAGCCCCGCCCCACCGTACTGCTCGGGGACTTGCGCTCCCATCACCCCCATCTGACCTAAGCCCTTGACGATATTGAAGGGGAATTCCCCGGTCTCGTCGCGCTCGGCGGCGGTGGGAGCGACCTCGGCTTGTAGGAAATCCCGCAGTGCGCCGATAATCTGGCGTTCTTCGGAGTCGAGTTCAAACCACTGTTCCTTGGGGCGGTCGGCAATCATGACTTCCTCCTGGTTGCCTTCAATATATCACTTTTTGCATGAGGTGTTGTAAAAACGTTACATACTATCTCGGCGTGCCCAAAAAGATAGACGCATGGCGAAAAAATGAGGCATGGGTGATATAGTGGAACATCGTGAATCCCCTACAAACCGAGGAATGTGGGTCGAAGAGGGTTTTACGCTTTTTGGAGGAAAGCCTGAATGGAGCTTGAAGCAGGAGCAATCGTAGAAGGTCGCGTCACCCGGATCATGGATTTTGGGGCGTTTGTGGAGTTTCCCGGCGGGGAGTCGGGGCTGGTCCACATCTCGCAGATCGCCCACGAGTTCGTCAAAAACATCCGCGACCACCTCACCGAAGGGGAAAGCGTGCAGGTGCTGGTGCTGGGCCGCGACGAGAAGGGCCGCTTAGACCTTTCCATCAAGGAACTCAGCGCCCCGCCCGTTGAGCCTCCGCGTCCCAAGCGCCTGCCGCGTCAGGCCCCCGAGTTCGAGAACAAGCTGAAGAGCTTTTTGCGCGGCTCGGGCGGCGGCAGTTTTGGCGGGCCGGGCGGCGGGGGCGGGAAAAAGCCCGGTGGAAAGGGCGGGCGTAAGCGGCGGTAAGCCGCGCCTAACGCCGAACGACCAACGTCGAACGCGAAAAATGACCCACCGGTTTAGGCCGGTGGGTCGCGTGTTTATCAAGATTTAGTGTGTTGCTGGCGCATCGAGGTGAGGAACTCCTCGGATTTCCCCTTGGGAATCGAGAGATTATCGAACTCGGCCCCGCGAAGATGCTTGACAAGCTGGACAATCTGCCCAGAGTGATAGGCGATGTGCGCTAGGGAGCGCTGAACCGCGTCCACCACGCTTACTGGCTGGCTGCGGATGGTGACAGTGCGGGTCAGGTCGGCGGCCTCGAGCGATTTGAGCGTCCCCAGCGTAACATTCCAGCCTTCCTTCCAACGTTGACGCAAGTTTTCCACACTGTCGGCCTCGGTTAGCTCGAACTCCAGGTCGCGGTGTCTATCGGGCTTTTCGCCGTCAGTGGTGAGGAAATCGCTCCACCTCGAGCGCAAGTTCCCCGCCACGTGTTTGACGATAACCGCTAAAGAATTGCTTTCCGGCGCGGGGATGTAGAACCACTCCTCGTCGGAGGTTTGAGCCAAAGCGCTTTCGGACAACTTTTTGTAGCGTTCAAACTCAAAGATAGAAGCTTTTAGAAACAACTTTTCCACAGCATCTTCGCTCATGCGTATATTATCGTCCTGGACGCGAACTACTAGATGCCGATTTTATGGTTTAGGTACACGAAGAAGCTTATTCCTCGCCAAAGTCCATGCCCATGATGCTATAGCCCGCGTCTACGTAGACCGTCTGACCGGTGGTTCCGCTGGATAGGGGTGAGAGGAGGTACAGGCCGAGATTTCCCACCTCCTCGTGGGAGATCATCCGCTTGAGCGGGGCGATGGCGTTATATTTGGCGGTCATCTTGCGGAAGCCGGGAATGCTCATGGCGGCCACAGTGCGGGCTGCACCTGCGCTGATGGCGTTCACCCGCACGCCTTTGGCGCCCAACTCGTAGGCCAGATAGCGCACGCTAGCCTCGAGCGCAGCCTTAGCGATCCCCATCACGTTGTACTTAGGCACCACCTTCTCGGCGGCGTAATAGGTTAGGGTGACTAAGCTTCCGCCCTGGTTGAGGAGGGGCTCGGCCTCTCGGGCCACCGCCACCAGCGAATATGCCGAGACCTGTAGGGCGGTGTTCCAGTCCTGCGCTGCGGTTTCGATAAAGCGGCCTTCCATCGCGGGGCGGGGGGCATAGGCAATCGAGTGGACTACATAATCTAGCGTTCCCCATGCACTTTTCAGATCCTCAAACATGCCCTTCAGGGCTGCCTCGTTTGTCACATCCACCTCGTACAGGCGTCGGTTAGGGTAGGCGCTCGTGAGCTTCTCGAGTTTCTCCCTTAACCGCTCCCCCTGGTAGCTGAAAGCGATTTCGGCACCGGCGGCGTTGAGCTTTTCGGCGATGGCCCAGCCCAGGCTGTGCTCGTTGGTTACGCCCATCACCAAGGCTTTTTTGCCCCTTAGGTCAAGCTGAATCATAGACCGTCATCTTACCGCATCGAGGGTCTGTAAGGCGGACTACAAGTTTTACCCGGTTCGGCGGAAACGTTTCCCTAATCAAGCTCACCGCCATCCGGGGCTACCATAAGGCTCCCGGTGGGACATTCTTCACTGACAGAAGTGGAGTACCGTGGGCTATAAAAGGTGCAGGTTGGCCTAGCGTCTTCTTCACTCAGGATGGCATCAGCAGCGTCGGTTATCGTCTCCCCGCTTCAATCAATCGAAACGCAACCCCAGGTGCCTATCTCCGGTGGTCAGAAGGTTTGAGGAGGTGTCTCATGCAGGCGACAATGGTGGCTATCCAGTGCGAATGGGTGCCGGGCACGATGGACCAGGTGAAGGTGCGGTTATCCAATGGGGAAAAGCGGGTTTCGTTGGACCAGCTCCGCCAAGTGGCGGGGGTGGATGCGGTAAACGAGTTGTACCTGCGCGGCCTGATCAGCTTGCCGGTCACGGCCCGCATCGAAGATGCCTTCTCGAGGATAACCCCCGAGCGCTAAACGCCAAGGTTAGAGCGGACTCAGCGGGCCCACCATCGGCCCGCTGGTTTTTTGGGGCTAAAATAGCCGCATGACCGCAGACTTAAGTAAGGAGTTGTTGGAGCGCTACGGAGACGCGGATCACTGCCTGCAACAGCTCGAGTGCTCCAGGGGCGAGGTGTTAGGGTTTCTGGATGCCCTCCCCGATGAACGGCTTTTTACCCGTCCTGAAGCCGAGACCTGGAGCCCGGCGGAGCTGATGGAGCATCTGGCCTCGGTCGAGGAGGGAGGGGGGAAGATCATCCGCCGGTTGCTGAAGGTCGCCCGGGGGGAAGGACAGATGTTCCCGGCGCTGCCCCCGAGCCGGTTTCGCCCCGATGGTCGCCTCTTGGCCCCACCCGAAACCCAACCCAAGGGCGGGCTCTCCAGGGCGGCGCTGCGTGAGCGGCTCGAGGCCGTGCGTTCGCGCTTATTGGTGGAGGTGGGCGGCAACGAGGAAGCCCTGTCCCAAACCCCGATCTATCCACATCCGTTTTGGGGCGACCTGGACGCGCTGGGTTGGCTGCAAAGCCTGGTCTATCACGAACAGCACCACCTGGGCCAGCTCCAGGAGCGGCTGAAGTAGTCCTTTACATAGGGAGATCCGAGGGCGCTTTAGAGTTCTCTGGCCGAAAGGGCCGAACCTTTGGCCCTTCGCTTTCGCTGTTCT
>PSMF01000002.1:0-87197 GCA_040290005.1 Meiothermus sp. | reverse complement strand
GAGGGGACTGACTAAGATAGGCGAGTTGGCGGTCTCAGTTTAGGGGCGCAGTACAGGCTTCCACTCTTATCCCTTTCTGACCCGTCATGCCCTCCGAAGAAATAGTTTTGGGTTTCACCGATCCATTCCCAGCTTAAGTCTTGCGCAGAATTTAGATATAGGCCGGTGCTTGAGCTGGCATAACCTCGAGCCTCACCGCATTCGAGTGAAAGGTACTCCCGGCGCCCATGTCGGTCAGGTGCTCTCCGGTGAGCCAGTTGATGCCCTTGCCGTCGGGTGCCCTCCGCTCCCACCAGGTGCCCTCCAGCACCACCGTCCCCGGCATCGGCGCGTCCGAGAGTTTAGCGCGGCGCACCACCTCGCCGTGCCTCGAGCGAATCCGCACCTGTGCCCCATCGCCGATGCCTCTTGGGGCTGCGTCCGAAGGATGGACCAACAGGCGGGGCTCGCCGCCTTCGCCGTCCACCAGCCGCTCGACGTGCCCATACGTCGAGTTGAGGAAGTGCTTGGCGGGCGGGGTCATCAGGATCAGCGGGTAATCGTCTTCGGGTTCGGTGAGAATCACGGCTGGGGGCGGGCTGAATAACACCCTCCCCGACACGGTATTCGCCCCGTCTTTGAAAGGCAGAAAAGCTCTGGGCGTGTTCAGCCGCACGTAGCCTTCGCTTTTCAGGCGCTCGAGTGTGATGCCCTCGAGCCAAGGATGCTCCGTGTCCAAAAGCGATTCCGCCAAATCTTCGGCGCTCCAGTACAGCGTGGGCTCTTGCAAATCTAGCCTTTTTGCAAGCTCGGCGAAGACTTGGGTGTTGGAGCGGGCTTCCCCCTGCGGCTTCAGCACGGCCTCGTTCCAGGAGAGGTAGTGGTGGCCGTAGGCGGTGTAGAAATCGGGGTGCTCTAAAAACGTCGTGGCGGGCAGGACATAATCGGCGAGCTGGGCGGTCTCGGTCATGGCCTGCTCGAGCACCACCGTGAACAAGTCCTCGCGCATCATGCCCTGGCGCACCAGTCCTGTGCTGGGCGCGACCACGAGCGGGTTGGAGTTGAACACGAACATTGCCCGAAGGGGGGGCTCGAGCCGGGTGAGCGCGGTGCCGAGCTGGTTCATGTTGATGTGCCGGACGGCAGGATTAGGCTGGAAATAGTCGAGGGTCGTAGACGCGGAGCGTTCCACTCCTTTGGGTCGAGCGTCAAGAGCCAAAACCTTGTTTTTGCCCTCGACCCTTGACGCTCGACCCTCAACATCCCTTTCAATCAAATGCCTCCCACCCAGATATTTCCGGTTCAGCGGAAATGCGCCGCTTGTCGTCAGCAGCGCCCCGCCGCCCGGATACTGCCAGGCCCCGATTAGCGCGGGCAGCAGGATCACTGCTCGTAGCGCTGCGGCCCCGCCGGGGTGGCGGGTCATGCCGTAGCCGGTGCGGATAAAAGAGGCTCTGGCACGGGCGAACTCGAGCGCCAGCCGTTCAATCGTCGCGGCGGAAACGCCGGTGATTGCTTCGGTGCGCTCCAAGGTCCATTCCTGAGCTACTTCCATGAACTCCTCGAATCCCCGTGTGGCACGCTGAATATACGCCTCGTCGTGAAGCCCGTTGTCGACGATGACTCGAGCTATCGCGTAGGCCAGCGCCGCATCGGTGCCGGGCCGTAGCTTGACGTGTTCGTCGGCGAAGCGGCTGGTCAGGCTCTCGTAGGGGTCAATGTGGACGATTTTCGCGCCGTTATGCCGGGCTTCCTTCAAAAACGGGGTGAGGTGGGTGTTGGTGTGCAGGCTGTTGATGCCCCACAAAAAGATAAACTTGGCGCTCGGCACGTCCTCGGGGTCGGTGCCGTAGCGGGGAACGCCGTAGCTGGCCTCCCAGGCGGCGGCTCCGGCGGTGGAACAGATCGTGGTATCCAACGCCGACGCCCCAATGGCGCGGAAAAAGGCTAAGGGGTGCTCGTACTGGTGAAACCCCATCGTTCCGGCATAGTGGTAGGGGAGAACCGCCTCCGGGCCGTGCGTGTCAATGATCTCTTTGAGCCGAGCCGCGATATCGTCCAGCGCCTCGTCCCAGTTCACCCTTTTGAACTCACCGGAGCCTTTCGGGCCGACCCGTTTGAGCGGATAGAGTGGGCGGTTTTCGTGGTGGTTGCGCTCGGGGTAGCGGTAGGTTTTGACACAGGCAAAGCCCTGAGTAACCGGATGATCGAGGTCACCTTCGACCTTCAGCAACCGGTTCGCCTCGGGGTCTATGGTCAGCACCAGCGAACAGGCGTCGGGGCAGTCCAGGGGGCAGGTAGAGCGCACCTTCATGGGTTTATATCGTACTGCAAGGGCGGGGTAAACGCTCATCCCTAGATTTCACATTGCTGTCACCGCCCACTCAAAAGGACCACGCATACTGTCCGAATGGGAAAGTTCTTGGCGCTCGTGCTCATCACTCTGGGCTCGGCGCTGGCGCAGGGGGTTAAGGAAGCGGCCCTCGAGGCCCTCAAAACCGCGGGAGCGCAAGTGATGGACTGCGCCAAAGTCGGCGATTATCCCGTTCAACAAGCGACCTATAAACGTCGAGGGTTCACCGAGGGCCGCTACGCGGTCTCGTTCAAGGTGAGGTGGCAGGTCTGCGCGGTTACCAAGCTCTACCCTAAGAACTTCTCGGCGGCCATGGACAAAGCAGCCCTTAAAGCGCGAATCAGCCTTGCCAGCCCTGGCGGAGCCTGGGAGTCGGTGGGGATGTGCTTGTGCGGCGAGCGGTTCTATGTGTTTGCTGGGCCGCCTCTGGTGAAGCTGGGGCTCGAGTTCCACCCCTTCGTGCGCGAACAAGCAGGTGTGATTACGAGCATTCCCGGCGGGTTTGTCAGGGTTTATCAAGGTGAGAGATAGGTAAAGGCTGCGACCGCTCAGGTCTAAGAATTCGGTTTCATTCTAATATTGGGTGTCCAAGCGAAATTTCGCCCTCTTACTCGCTCCCTCCCAAACGCATTTATATTCAATGTGCAAAAGATATGTGGGGCGCGAGTTTTATGGCAAGAGGGTTAAGAATTGCAGGGTTGCGCTAAGGGGCACGCTGGGTTTTTGCTGTGGGGGCGTACCCGTACGCAGAAAGTTTTCGGAGGTGGAAGATGCGAAAGTTGGCCTTAGCAGCCCTGCTCGTGGCCCTCGCCGCTTGTGGACAACAGCAGCCCCAAAATGGCAAGCTCGACCTCTTGCCCATCGCTCAGGGCGACACTCAACTCAGTAGCTCTGAGCCGGGAACCCAAGCCACCGGTACCTATAACATCACCTTGCAGTTCACTGCTGGCACCCCGGCCTCGGTGCAAAACGCGCTGCGGCAGGCCGCAAACCGCTGGGAGAACGTCGTCACTACGGGGGTGAGCGATGTTCAGGCCAACATCAGGACGGGCTCCTGCGGCAGTAACCCAGCGTTCTCCGGGCGGATTGACGATATCCTGATCTTTACCGGAACGGCCGACATTGATGGGCCGGGCGGAATCTTGGCCCAGTCCGGCCCCTGCTTCGTGCGCGGCGGCAGCGGCTTTCCCTATGCGGCGGTGCTGCTCTTTGACAGCGCCGACGTCGGCCAGTTCGCCAGCCAGCTCACCACCATCGCCACCCACGAGTTGGGCCACAGCATTGGTATCGGCACCATCTGGGACCTCAAGGGTCTGCTGGTGGGCGCCGGCGGCAGCAATCCGGTTTTTGTCGGGTCAGGTGCGGTGCGCGAGTGGCGCGCCTTGGGCGGTTCGGGCAGCGTACCCGTGGAGAACATGGGCGGTCCCGGCACCCGTGACGGGCACTGGCGCGAGTCGGTGTTTGGCAACGAGTTGATGACCGGCTTCCTCAACACCGGTTTCAACCCCTTGAGCCGGATGACGGTTGCCTCGATCAGTGACCTGGGCTACCGGGTGGACCTGAACGCCGCCGATCCCTATGTGCTGCCTGCTCGAGCGGCTTCGCAGACGGCGGGGGTGCTCGAGCTGAACATCGAACGCCTCTTCCCCAAAGCCCGGACGCAGTAAGCCAAGCCCGTTTAGCCTTGTCGAACCCCCCGTGACGGGGGGTTTATCGTAGCCCCGCAATACAATGGGACCGTGCCCGGACGCAGGTGGCTGATCTTTGCCACAGCCCTGATTTGGCTGCCGCTGGTGATGGCGGGAGGCTCCTTAGTGCTCACCCGCTCGGTTGCAGCACCTGCGCTCATCGCCACGCTGGGCTTAGGGTGTGTGGTGCTTTCCCTAGTGATGCTGTGGATTGGCATCGCCGGGCTGCGGCGCACGGTCAAAATTGCCGACCTGGTATGGCTGGGTTTATACGGTCTGGGAGCCGTTCTTTACACCCAGCTCGGTCATCGGCTGAGCCCGTAGTGCGCGGCGATTTTGTGGGCTACTTGGCCCGGCTCGAGATGGCTATTTTCGATCTCGAGGCTCTCCACGCCCGGTATAGCTTGCTGCATATCCCATTCTGAAAGCATCGAATGCAGGCTTTCTACGGTTCGCGGCTTCCCGAACCGGCCTCGAGACTCGCCCACGATGCGTTTTTCCAGTTGCTCCGCGCTGGCGCAAAGCCGCTCGAAGAGCACTTCTATTCTTGCCGCTTCAGCCATCTTCAGCACGTCTCGTACAAAGGGGAGTCTACCGGGATGGGAGTAGACGAAAGTGAAAATCAAACCCTCCAGACCTGCCTCGGCGGCGTAGCGGAAAATGTCCAGCTGCAGGTTGCGCTTGAGCTGGGTGTGCAACTCGCTGCCGAACTTGAACCGCGAGCTGACCAAATCCACGGTGAGGTAATTGTGGAAAACCTTGTACCCGGTGAGTTTGGCAAGCTCTTCGGCGACGGTTAGTTTACCTGCCCCGGACGGACCGTAGAGGTAGATCAGCTTCATACCGCTAATCTCCCCGCTTTGTTTCTTGGCCTTCACTCATTGCCCGGCCCGCGAACCCCAAGGCCATCAGCGTCACCAGAAAGGCCAGCCCAAGAGCCCACACCGTTCCCAAGTGCAAAAAGGGTGGATAGACCACGCCCGCTAGCGTCCCGCCCAGGTAAAAAGCCGCCACATAGGTCCCGCTAACCCCGCTCCCGCCGCGCCCAGAAACCCCGCCGCCGACGGCCTGAGCGGTGAAAATCCCCGCCATCATCAGGGTGAAGCCGCCCAGAATCCAGAGCGGGTGGGCCGGAAGCTGCACCAGCAGGCCCAACCCCACCGCCGTGAAGGCCACCCGGAATGCAGCGGCCTCACCCAAACGCCGCACCAGGGCTCCGGCCAGCGCGCTCCCCGGAATCCCCGCCAGATACGCGAAGAAAATTAAGCCGATCTGAGCTTGCGAAAGCCCGAGAGCCTCGAGCCGGTAGGGCATCAGGTTGGCGACGAAGAAGTTGACGAAGAGCAGCGCGAAGCCGATGAGGTAGAGCGGCCATGCCCTAAAGGTGTAGCGCGGGGCGGGTAGGCTCATCTTTTCCCGCTCCCGCAGCACGAAAAAGGCGATCAGGGCCACCGGTAGCGAGAGCAGCACCAGGGCCAGCCGCACACCCAGCCACTCGGCTATCACCCCGCCCAAGCCCCGTCCGAGACCGCCCCCCAGCACGTTTCCCGCCACCCAGAACCCGGCCATCTCCGCGCCCCGGCCCGGAAACAGCCGGGGCAACAGGGCCAGCGAGAGCGCCGGAACCGCCGAGGCTGCCGCCCCTTGCAGGCCGCGCAGCAGGGTCCAGACCTCTAAGCTCGGGGCGAGTGCGGCCAACACCCCGAAGAGACCGACCCCCAGCAACCCGCCCCCTACCACCGTTCCCACCGGCAGGGGCAGCCGGGGCACCAGGGGAGAGAACAGCACCAGCAGCAAAAACGGCAGGCTGATGCCCAGCCCGGCGCTCCCCGGTGGGGTGTGGAACAGGCGCTCGAGGCTGGGCAGGGTCGGGACCACGCTGTACAGAGCGATATAAATCAGGACACCGGAGGGGAGCAGCACCGCGCGCACTTCCAAAGTTTAAGGCGTTGGCTTTCGACCGGGGCTAAAAAGTCAGCTCGAGGTCAATTTCTGGCCCCGCCCTCCCAGTACACTTGCCTATGGGCCTCAAGATTCAGACCCACAATCTGGTTGCTAAGACCCATGCGGTGAAGGCGGGGACGTTCCCGGTGCAAATTTACCAGGAACACGCGAGTGGCCTCTATGTCGAGCGCGACTTCTACGGCCACCCGGTTCACCGGCACTGGCAGGCCCATATTCTGCCCCAGCTAAACCTTCAAGTCTGCCGATTTACCCCCCGCCAAGGCCAGCCGCAGTGGAGGTATTACATAGACACCGTGCAAGTCGAGCGCGAGGGGCGTCTTTGGCGGGTGCGAGATTTATATTTGGACGTGGTGATTTTGCCCGATGGGAAGGTGCAAATCTTAGATACCGATGAACTGTTTGAGGCCGCCGACGCTGGCTTGGTCACCCCCCAGCAGCTTGCCCTTGCCACCCACGCTGCCCATAACTTGGTCAACCTCCTCGCCCAGCACGAGAACGACTTGCCTCGAGCCCTGGCTTCCAAAAACATCGTGCTGAACTGGGACTATAGCCCCTCTCCTACAATCTAGCAGTCCCCTATACGGTTTTCGTCCTCCCTGTTGACAGTGGAACGGTGGTGCGGTAGAACTTTAATCAGAAAAACGTTTAACTCAGGTTCTGGCCTATGCCCACCATCAAGGACGTGGCAAAACTGGCGGGGGTTTCTATCGCTACCGTTTCCAACGTGCTGAGCGGGGGGCGCTACGTGAGCCCGGAGCTGCGCGGGGCGGTACTGGGCGCGGTGCGTAGCCTCGGGTATGTGCCCAACGGGGTGGCCCAGAGCCTGCGCAGCCGCCGCACCCGGACCTTGGGGCTGCTGATACCCGAGATCACCAACCCCTTTTTTAGCGGGTTGGTGAAGGCCATCGAGCGCTCGGCGCGGGAGCGCGGCTACCAAGTGTTGCTCAGCAGCAGCGAGGAAAACCCCGACCTCGAGTTCGACCTCACCCTCTCCCTCGCCAGCCGCCAGGTGGATGGCCTTATCGTGATTCCCACCCACGACTCACCCGAATATCTGGGGCGTTTAGGGCTGCCGGTGGTGTTGCTGGACCGCATCGGCGGCACCGAGCGTTTCGACCGGGTAGGGGTGGATAACGTGGGGGCCGCCCGCATAGGCACCGAGTTTTTGCTCTCGCAGGGCCACCGGCGGATTCTCCTGCTGGCGAGCACCTTAGAACTCTCCAACATCCGTGAGCGGGTAGAGGGGTATAAACAAGCGCTGGAAGGGGTCAATCTGAAGTATGACCCCGAGCTGGTGGTGGCCTGTGGCCGGGAGGCGAGCGCGGTCCGGGTGGCGCTGGAAGCTATCCAAAAGCACCGGCCTACCGCTCTCTTCGCCGCCACCAACCGAATCTCGCTCCTCGCGGTGCAGGCCATCCGCGAGCTGGGTCTGGCCTTTCCCCAGCAAATATCGCTCTTGGGCTTCGACGACTTCGAGTGGAGCACCCTCTTAGAACCCTACTTGACCACCGTGGTGCAGCCCTTGGAGGCCCTAGGTGCCACCGCTTGCGGGCTGCTCTTGGAGCGTTTGCGGGAGCCCTCAAGGCCGCCGCAGACGGTGCTCCTACCCTGTGACCTAGCCGTGCGCCAGTCGGTGGCCCGGCCCTAAGGAGGTGAGGGTCTGATTCAACTTGGGAAATAAGTGCAGAGGTCAAAGGGCATAGAGCAGAGTGCCCTTGACCTCACAGCCCTCTGCCCTCTGCTCTCCGCCCTCTGCACTATCTGGAGGACAATATGCGTCTCAAACTCATTGCAGTCGCAGCCCTCGCCGCCGGAAGCTTAGCCTTCGCGCAGCAGCCCACGGTTGCCGCCCTGATGAAGACCACCGCCAACCCCTTCTGGGGCGCGATGGAGGCGGGGATCAAGGATGCGGCGCAGAAAGGAAACGTGAACCTAGTCTTGCAAGCTGTGGCTTCGGAGACCGATGTGGAGCCGCAGCTCAACGCCTGTCTCAACCTCTTGCAGCGCAAACCGCAAGCCCTGATCGTCGCCGCTATCAACTCGGTGAACCTGCTGCCCTGTCTCAAACAGGCCAACGCCGCGAATATTCCCGTCGTAGACCTCGACGGCAACCTAGACCCCGCCGTGCTGCAAAAGGAGAACGTCAAAATCGCCTTCACCATCGGCTCGGATAACCGCAAAGCCGGGGGGCAGGGCGCGGAATACGCGGTGAGCAAGCTCGGTAAGGATTTCAAAGGCAAGGTGCTGGTGATCGAAGGCCTGGCCGGAAATGTCACGGGCGCGGCGCGGCGCGACGGCTTCAGCGAGACGCTCAAGACGCTGGCTCCCGGTGCGCAAATCGTGGCGACCCTGCCGGGGGACTGGGACCGCCTCAAGGCTGCTAACATCGTGGGCGACACCCTGCAACGCAATCCCGACCTGGCCGTCATCTACTGCGCCAACGATACGATGGCGCTGGGCGCGGTGGAAGCCGTCCTGGCTGCGAACAAAAAGGTTCTGGTGATCGGCACGGATGGCAACTCCGATGCGGTGAAGTCCATTCAGTCGGGCCGCCTCAACGCCTCGGTAGCTCAGCTCCCTTATTTAGTAGGCAGTCGGGCTGTCGAAAACGTGCTCAAAGTCCTCAAGGGCGACAAGGTGGAGGCCAAAATCGTGGTGCCGACGCTGGTGGTGGATAAGGACGTGCTGGACAAGAAGAGTGACCCGCTGCTGCAATACCTAAAGTGAACGTTCCGTAGGGATTTGCCATGGCAAACCCCTACCCCTCAAATCTCATGCAAACGCCCCTTCCCTCCCGCGCTTTTTCTAGCCTTACGGTGCGCCTCGAGTCCGTCCTAGTCCTCTTCGGGCTGGCGATGGCGATGGCGATTCTCGCGCCCAATTTCTTGAGCCTGAGCAACTTCCTCAACATCCTGCTCGCCACCGCCGTGATCGGCGTCCTCGCCATCGCCGCGACCTTCGTGCTGTGCTCTGCCGGGCTTGACCTTTCGCTGGGGTCGGTACTCGCAGTCGCGGGAGTAGCCAGTGGCGTGCTGTGCGTGAACCTGGGCCTGCCCTGGTTTCTAGGCTTGCTTGGTGGCCTGCTGGCGGGCGGGTTGCTCGGGGCGGTGAACGGCTTGCTGGTCGCCAGGGCGGGGATTCCGGCCTTTATCGTGACGCTGGGAATGTTGAGTGTGGCTCGAGGCTTAGCGCTCATCATCGCGGATGGCAAGCCCGTGTATGGGCTTCCGAATGCGATCACCTTTCTCGGTCAGGGACGCTTTCTCGGGGTGCCGATGCCGGTGTGGATTCTCCTGGTGCTCGTCGTCGTCTTCCACCTCGTCCTGAGCCGCACCCGCTTCGGGCGCTACACGCTGGTGATTGGCGACAACGAGATGGCCGCCAGGGTCACGGGGATTGATGTCCCCGCGCACAAAATCCGCCTCTATGTTCTGTCGGGTGCCCTAGCTGGGCTGGCCGGATTGTTGTTCGCAGCCAGGGTCAACGCCGCCGACCCTACCGCCGGAGTCAGCTACGAGCTTTCCGCGATTACGGCGGCGGTTATCGGCGGGACGAACCTCTTCGGCGGGCGTGGGACGGTGGTCGGAACCCTCATCGGGGCGCTCATCATGGGCATCCTGCAAAACGGGCTGAACCTGATGGCGGTGCCCTCCTTCTATCAACAAGTCGCCATCGGCGCGATTCTGGTGCTGGCGGTCTGGCTGGACCGGGTGCGCGACCGGCGGCGGTTATGAGTGTTGGACGCCAGACGCAAAACGCTAAACGCTTTGTTGTCTGGGTCTTGCGTTTTGCGTCTGGCGTTTTGTCATCCAGTACGGGAGAATCATCATGAGCCAGCCATTGCTCGAGCTGCGCGGCGTCACCAAGCGCTTCGGCCCTGTAGAGGTGCTGAAGGGGGTGAGTTTTAGCCTCGAGCGGGGCGAAATTTTGGGGTTGCTGGGCGACAACGGCGCGGGGAAATCCACGTTGATGAAGATCATCACGGGGGTGTATAGCCTCGACGGTGGGGAGGTCGTGTTTGACGGGAAAACGGTTTCCTATCCGCATCACAACCCCAGAGAGGCCCGTAACTTCGGCATCGAGATGATTTATCAGGACTTGGCCCTCGCCAAACAGCAAGACGTAGCGGCGAACATTTTCCTCGGCCAAGAGCCGGTGTATCGCTTCTTAGGTTTGTGGCCGATGGTGGATAAGGGGAAGATGGAGGAAGAAGCTCAAGCTGCAATTTCTCGTTTGGGCGCGCGAATCCCCTCGGTGAAATATCCCGTCGGGCAGCTATCGGGCGGGCAGCAACAGTCTGTCGCCATTGCCCGTGCCCTGACCTTTGGTCCGAAACTGGTGATCATGGACGAGCCCACCGCCGCGCTGGCGGTGCGCGAGGTGGAGCACGTGCTCGAGCTGGTGCGCGAGCTTAAGCGGCAGGGCATCAGCGTGATCCTCATCAGCCACCGCCTGCCGGATGTGTTCGCCGTGACCGACCGAATCCTCGTGCTACGCCAAGGAACCGTTGTCGCCGACGAGCGCACCGCGCAGACCAGCATGAGCAACATAGTGGCGCATATCGTGGGGGCGCACTAGATGATGCAAACGCAATACGCAAAACGCCAGACGCTAAGAAACCATCGCGTATTGCGTATTGCGTCTGGCGTTTAGCGAGGTGAAGATGCCAAGATTTGGAGCACACGCGTTTATCTGGTCGGCGGAGTGGAATCCTGAGGCCGCGGAGAGGGTCATCCGTAGCGCCGCCGCTGTCGGGCTCGACTTCGTAGAAATTCCCTTGCTGCGTCCTGCCGAGTTCGATGTGGGGCTGACCAAGGGACTCTTGGAGCGCCACAACTTAGGCTGTACGTGCTCGCTCGGGTTGCCCGTCGAGGCGAGCCTGCCCGAGAACCCCGAGGCCGCAACGCGGTTTCTGACCCACGCCTTCGACGTGGCCCACCAGACTGGCAGTGAGGTGCTCTCCGGCGTGACGTATGCGACGCTCGGCGCACTCTCCGGGCGTGCTCCCACCGAGGCCGATTACGAGGCGATTGCCAAGGCCCTCAAACCCGTAGCCCGCCACGCGGCGAGCTTGGGGATGCGGCTGGGCCTCGAGCCGGTCAACCGCTATGAAACGTATCTAATCAACCTTGGTTCGCAGGCTGTAGACCTGATTAACCGCATCGGCGAACCCAACGTTTTCGTTCACCTCGACACCTATCACATGAACATCGAAGAAAAGGGGTTCGAGAAGCCCATCGTCGGTGTAGGAAAATATCTGGGCTATATCCATCTCTCTGAATCGGACCGGGGAACACCGGGCAGCGGAAATGTCCACTGGGACGAGGTGTTCTCTGGGCTCAAAAAGGTCGGTTTCGACGGGGATTTGGTGATGGAGTCGTTTGTCGCGCTAAACCCCGACATCGCCCGCGCGACCTGCATGTGGCGCGACGTGGTAGGCGACCCGGAAGCACTCGTACGCGATGGGCTGGCGTTTTTACGTGGCAAGTCCAAAGAATACGGGCTGGTGTAAATGTGTCCCCTCCGGTAGGGGCAATTCATGAATCGCCCCTACAATTTCTTCATGACCCCAAAGCGCAAATGGCAGATTTTCTCGCCGCTGGGCCTCGTCCTGGTAGGCTTGGGCCTTTCCCTCACCGACCACGCCGCGTATCTGAAATCGCAAGGTGAGCCCTGGTTTTGGCTGGGCACGCTCGGCTTGACCGTTGTAAATAGCGGTTTAGCGTTCTTCGCCGACGGGGTGAAGAACCGTGTGGTGTACGAACTTCGTCAGCAGCAGGATTGAGCGGCGCACCGCCTTGCAAACAGCTCAAACAAATCCCCGCCGACCCAGGCGAAGTTCTCCCGCACGCGGTAGATTTCCTCGAGCAAATCCGTGATCCTTGCTTCTGAGGGCGATTGGAGCGCCGCCAATCCCATTAGCCCGACTTTAGCCCACCCGCCGAGCTTGGTGCTCCAGGGCCTTAAATCTCGAGCCAGCGCCGAGTTTTTGAAATGCTGGGGCCGCCGGGCATCCTCGAGAAGTCGCCTGAGTCGCGCTCTCAAATCCTTGGCTGCTTCGGCAGAAGGATTCTGCCAGAAGCCCTCGAGCACGGGCCGCCATACGGTTTTGTGTTCGTGGCCGGGCAAAAGCGGCGAGCGCCGGGCCAAATCTGCCAGGGCTTTGACGGCCTCGGCATCTTCCGAGTCGCCGCAGACCTCGAGCAATGCCTTTCCCCAAGCCTTTTCCGGGTCGTAGCTCTGCGGGTCACGCATGTACTGCGCGGCGGTGTTGAACGCAAACTTGCCCGCCTCGGCCTGCAAAGCCCCGTTCAGCACGATGCCTTCACAGGCTGTATCCAAGTAGCAGAGCTCGAGCGGGCTCACCCCAAACACAAATCGCATCCCTAAATCGCGGCACCTATGAACCAGCTCGCTGAACCAACGCATCTCGAGCGGCAGATACGGCTCGCACCAGCGATTGCGGTGCAGGGGGTCGTTTTTGGGCGTGTAGACGTAGGTGTTGAAGCCTTATGCTACCCCCCACTTGACCATCTGGTGGCGCTCTGCCCACGGCCAGGGCCGCCCATGGAAGCCCTCGAGGATGCCCCTAACTCCGAACACCTTCACGCTCCTTTGGCAGGGCGGGGACGTGCATCGGCTTCACGCACAGCGCGGCATAGAGCAGGTACAGCGCGACCAGCACCAACGGAACCAAGGTTTTGAAGACCAGCCCCAGAGCCAAGAGCAGGAGTGGAAACAGGGCGCGCAGATGGGCCGCTAAGGGCTCGCGGAACAGCCCCTTCAGCGCGGTGCGAAAGGGTTTGCCGGTGGAGAGGGCCTCGAGCAGTTCGTTGGGGATGCCTAATGTAGAACTGCCGCAGCATGAAGGTGAAAAATGGCCCGGCAAAAAAGGCAGGAACCACCAGGGGCAGATACGTCCCGACCCAGTGCAGCTTGGAGAACAGGATGAACTGCGGGATCAGCCAGGGCAGGATAAATAAGTTCCGGCCATAGCTTCCTTGCGGTGCATTCGGGAGGCTCGAGGTCTCTGGGTCACAGCAACTCCTTCGGAAGCAATGAGCAACTGGCCATCTTCCATCCCCAGAAGTTTGGCGTCCCGCCTGAGCGGGCAGGCCGAGCGAGCGAACTCAAACTTAGGCAGAAGGACTTAGTGAAGGCTTAGTGCTTTCTGACCGCGGGCTGAGTGAGCTTCGCGGTTGCTGGCCTGTCTGCTGGGTGGTGAAATGCTGTATGGATGCGGTATTGCCGAGCGAAACCCTCGTTCAAAGGTTTAAGGAGCGCGGCTACATCTATAGCCTTAGGGTTTGAGGCGCCATTAAGAGCGATGCCCCGCCATAGGTTCATACCACAGAAAAAGGGCCTTATCGTGACGGCGGGTACGGCTTAACTCCTTCCGCGTAGCCCCAGCAACTCGCCCCTAATGGAGTATTGCCGGTCTTATTTATTATCCGGGCGCTGCAAAAAGCCGGTGCTTATCTCGAGGGCCAATGAGCTTTATCGGGTTGCGCCGGAAAGGTGCGGCAGACGCACAACCCGTATTGGCAGAGGCATACCCGTGCGCTGAAGGGAGGACTCAGGTGGTTCAGCGCTAGTCCTCGAGCAGCCCCACAAAGCTCTGCGGGTCGGGGTCTACCCGCAGCTTTGCGCCCCGCACGGGCGGCAGAGCGGTCATCAACTCGTTCAGCCGTTCCTCTTTGGCCTTGAGCAGCAAGTGAAACACAAACTGGCCCCGCACCTTGGCGACCGGGGCCGGGGCTGGGCCGAGGAGCTCGCCCGGCTGGACTTTGGTGCGGAGAACTTCGGCTAGCCGCTCAGCCCCGTCGCGGGCGACGGGTTCTTTGGGGTGGGAGACCTCGAGCTTGACCATCCGGGTGGCGGGCGGGTAACCCAGGCTCCGGCGCAGAGCCAGCTCGAACTCCACAAAACCCTCTGCATCCGCGGCCTCGAGTGAGCGGTGCGCAGCGTGGGCGGGCTCGAAGGTTTGCAGCGCTAAGAGCGGCTTGCGGCGCGGGTGCAGGTCTGCCAGGCTCCAGAGCAGGCGGTGGTAGCGCTCGGAGGCGCGGAAATCCGATTCCAGCACGAAGCCATCCGCGTAGGGCAGCACCACGAGGGCCAGTTCGGGCAAGGTGGGGCCGCGCAGGATGGCAGTCGTGCCCACCAGCACCCCCGGTTCGCCGCTGAGTAACTTGCTCAGGTCGTCCTTGGCCTGGGCGGTGTAACGGTAGCGCGGCAGCTCGGGGACGCGCCCGGCCAAGCTCTCCACCAGCCATTCCACCCCCGGCCCTTTGGGGTCAAAAATATCGGACTGGCAGTTGGGGCAGACTTGCGGGGCCTTCTCCTCGTGGCCGCACTGGTGGCACTGCAGGAGCCCGGCCCGCCCGCCCTTGTGGTAGCGCAAGGGCAGGGCACAGTTGGGGCACATCGCCTTCCAGTCACAGTTCTTGCAGCGCAACAGAGCGCTATAGCCGCGCCGCCCGGAGAGCACGATGGCCTGCCGCCCCCTCTCGGCGACCTGTTGCAACAACGCGACGGCAGCGCCACACAGCGGCCAGCCCTGTTCCTGGCGCATGTCCAGCAGGTGCAGTCTGGGCTTAGCAGTGGGCAGGGTGTGGCTGGGCTCGGCCCAAACTTCGACGCTCGAGACCCCTGACAGGTACGTAATCGGAACCTTCAGCAGCTGTGCCCGTAGCGCCGCCAGGCGTGGGATAAAAGCCCGGCTCCCCGCCGAGAGTTTGTAGGCTTCGGAGGATTCTTCCACCACCACGATGCGCTCGGGGGTGAAGGGGAGCAGCAATCCCTGGTAGGTCGCCAGAACAGGGCCTGGAATTCCCGATGGGTCGGTTCCCAGCTTCGTCCAGACCTCGCGCCGCTCCTCGGGCTTCATCTCCCCGTGGAGCAGCGTGGCTTGCGGGAAATGGGCCGCGAACCGCCGTAGCAGCGAGACCTCGGGGAATAGGGCCAGCACGCGTTCTTGCTGGGCCATCCCGGCCAGGGCGCGAACCCGCTCGGTGAGTCGTCCGCCGTCCAGCCGGGTGGGAATGGTTTCCAGCTCGAGCGGTGCTATGGGCTGCGACAACCGTCTTTCCGGCTCAGCCTTCTGCCCGGTAAAACCGGCGTAACCCTTGTCCATCAGTCCTTTCACCACGCCCGCCCCCACCCCGGCGGCCCGCGCCAGCTCGGCCATGCTGTCGGCGGATTTCAGCTCGGCGAGGGTCTCGAGGGCTGAACGGGCCTTGATGGTCAGGGTCTCGTCGGGCGGCTTGAGTGCCACCAGGACCTGCCGCACGGTGCGGCGCTCGGCGACCTCCTCCTCCAAAACCCCGGCCTCGCGCAGATAGTCGAGCAGCTTGGGGTCAAAACCTCTGGCCTCCTGCCAGCCCTCGCCAAGCGCTTCCAGACCCTTGGGCAGGATGCTGGGGGCGGCGTTCGAGAGGAGGCGAATGCGGTGTTCAAGGGGCGGCTCCAGAAAAGGAATCAGGTCGTCCAGCACGCACCCCAGCGGGCTAAAGCTATCCTTTGCTGCGGCGTACAAGAAGGCGATCTCCTCGGCCCGCAGCCAGCAGCCCTCGTCCAAATAGGCCACCGCTTCGCGCAGGGCAAAACTCTTGCGCTCATCCTGCTCGAGGCCCGCCACCACGCCGATGCGCAACTCTCCGCGCCAGGGAACGGCGACACGGCGGCCCAGCGCCTCCCGCGCGTCGCCATGCGGGGGCAGGTAGGACATCGGCTCTAAGGGCAGCGGCAGCGCTACCTTCAAGACTTGCACTGGCCTACTTTACCGGGTCGGGCGGCAGTCACAAACCCTAGTAGCTCACGGTGTATTCGGGCTTTTCCGGAGCCATGCAATTCGCATCTTGAGGATGCATAGGCATCGGTCCAGGTCCGGAGGGCCTCGGGGCACGCCCCGTAGCGCCAAACCCTTCTCGGTTAGGGCGTAGCTGGTTTTAGGTGGGATGGCCGAATGCACTGTGCGGGTGACGATGCCCGCTTCCTCGAGCAAATCCAGGCGCTGCGCCAGGGTGGTGGGGTTGACGGGGGAGCGGCGGGTGAGTTCGTTGAAGCCAATCGGCCCGTTCATCAACTCCCAGACGATAAAAAGCACCCATTTTTCTTACAGCGTCAGCAAACCGCGGCAAAACAGCTTGAGGGCTGGGTAGGGCAGGGAGCAAATCCGCTTGAACCGAAGACTACTTCTGTCCGGAACGAAACTTTCAACTCAGCAGACCTCCGGCGAAAGTAAACGAGATTCGTCGTCCTGATGCAGCCTTCACCCCGCTCTAACTCCCCCATAAGCGGAGGGAAGACTGAACCCTGCCCCCTTCCCGTTTTGTGGGGAGGGCCAGGGTGAGGTTAACCCGGACTTTCGCCGGAAATCTAGTGGCCGCACCTCGTCCGTGCTCGAGCCCCCTTGGTCCCACGTCCAAATAACCTACAGTTAGACCAATCTATAAGAATGCAGTCCTGGACTGCATTGAGCTGCAATTGCGAAGGAGTTGCGTAAGACCGTAAAAAAGTTGTGAGCTGTAACCGCGTATTTTTATAACTTGGTCACGTTACCTCTGATAAGCCGAAGCAGAAGCCATAAATCCTAGGTAACGCGTCAGCTAATTGACATCCGCGCCCCCTTTTTGATTAAGATATTTGACCAGTACGTAACGGTCATTTGCGCCCCTTGAGAGTCTTTCCGCCTCCTATCCTGGCAGTTGGAAAGTAGTCCCTGGAGTCCCCCTAAGGATGGTGCATAGTGAAAGAGTCGAGAATCACGTCGTGCGAGTGCCTGGGAAACATTGGGAGCGTGAGTTAGCTATGCCAAGAGGCGTGGCTTCCTACAGCAAAGAGGCGATCCTCATCATGGACTCGCGCAGCACCCCCAGTGGGGTCCGCAGTTCCAGCTTTAGCTCATCGTGGTCTAAGCTCTACAAGGCCGGGGGAGTTTATCTGGACCTTTCCCTCAAGTCCGAGGGGAACGGAGCGGTTTTGCTGGGGCAGGTGATCGCCGAATCCAAGCTGCCCAAGGTGCGCAGCCTAACCTTACGTGGAGGGGAAGGCGATACCCTCGCCACGGGGATGGTTAATGAATACGGCGGGTTTCGCCTCGAGCTAAAAACCAAGGGGGACTGCTCACTGGAATTTAACCTAGGGAGCGAAACATTCAAGCTGGACGGGCTTGAGGTGTTTTAAAAAGCATTATGTCGCAACCGACGGCGCAGGCTATTTCAGGCAAAGCCATTCTGCTAGTAGGTTCACGCCAGGCGGGGTCTTCACTTCGCCATCAGGGATTTAATGGGGGATGGAATAAGCTGTACAGCGTGGGCAGTTGCTATCTTGATTTGAGCCTCAAGCCGGAGGCCGGGTATTCTTTGCTGCTGGGCAAGGTGGTGGGTACGGTAGAGCGTTCTACGGGCGCGGTTCACCTGCTGGGAGCTGGGGGGGAACGTTTAGAGACGGCCCCACTACAGTCTTCCGGCATGTTTCGGCTGCCCACTCTGCTGAGCGGGAGTTTTGGCCTTGAACTCGAGCTGGGAACCGAACGGTTTGTGGTATCACCGGTAGACCTGGGGCTGTAGGGGCGTATTTGTGCCGGGCCGTCACCCCTCCCGCCGTCCCCTCCGCCTGAGCCAGCCCTCGGGGGAGGACTTGACCCTTGAAGGGGTGCAGACCCTGCTGGCCTCGAAGGGCAGCGAGCAGCTCTACGAGCAGGTGCTGGAGCATCTCGAGGGGGGTCTCAAGGGGGCTGAACAGGCCCTGGTGTGGGTTAAAGACAGCCACCGCCGCTTTCAGTTGACCGCGGCTCGGGGGATCGCCGCCGAGATGGTGCGCGGTCTGGAAGGCGTGCCTGAGGCCACCCTGCGCTCGGGCTACGCGGGCTCGGGCTGGCCCGATGCCGCGCCGGTGGTGCTGGACCAGGCCCCCCATCCCCTGCCCAAGCTGCTGGGTGACCGCCTGCCGCCTGGGCTGGAAGGGTTAGAACCCGCTACGGTGTTCACCCTGCCGCTCAAAGCCCACGGCGAGGTTTGGGCGGTGGTACAGCTTTTGGCCTCGGACCCCTTTGACGAGCGTGAGACCGAGTGGGCGACGCAGTATCTGCTGCAAATCTCGCCCATCCTGCGGGAGTTCCACCTGCGCGAGAGCGCCGAGCGGCAGGCCCTGTGGCTCTCGGCGATCAACACCCTGCTCCGCGCCCCACGCGATCAGGCCTTGGAGGTCACGCTGGGCGACGCCCTCGAGGAGATCACCCGGCTCTCCGGAGCAGAAGGGGCGCGGCTGGTGGTGCTCGGGGGCGGTGCGCTGCACACCGTGGCCGGGGCGGGCTGGGGCTCGGGGCTGCCGGTAGAAACCGCCATCGGCCGGCAGCTCGCCGAGCGCGCACAGCGCGGGGAGCAGGTCAGCATTCCCCGCTACGACCTCTACCCCGATCACCGCGATGAGCTCACCAAAGCCGGGCTACGCAGCCTGTTCTTGCTGCCGATCCAGCGCGAGCGGGACGAGACCAGCGTCCTGATGCTCTTTAGCACCCGTCACCACTGGCTCCCCGATAGCCAGACCCAGACCCTGCTCTCCGATATGGCGGCGGCGATTGGGGTGGTGCGGCGCGAGTGGAAACTCCAACGCGAGCTGGCCTGGGCTGCCTACACCGACCCGCTTACCGGGTTGGGCAACCGCCGGGCCTTCGAGCGCGACCTGGAATACCTCGCCAGCAAACCCCCCGGACGCACGGTGGTGCTGGTGCTCTTAGACCTCGACGGTTTCAAGCGGATGAACGACACCTACGGCCACGTCCACGCCGACCACGTGCTGGTGCGGCTGGGGGGGGCGCTGCGGGCTAAGGCCAGGGCTGGGGACCGGGCCTACCGGCTGGGGGGGGACGAGTTCGCCTTGATCATCGAGGGGCCGCAGAGCCTCAACCCCTCCCGCACCGCGGAGCGTTATCGTGCTCTGGTCGAGGAAATCCGGGTATCGGACAGCGAATACCTCCAGGCTAGCCTGGGCTGGGCGGTGCCCCAGGACAGCTCCGACCTGCACGGCTTGTGGCGCGAAGCGGATGACGCCATGTACCGCGACAAGGCGGTGCGCAAAAACCAGTCGCCGCTGTTCGTTTTGCCCCAGGGCCGCGAGAGCATCCTCCCCACCCTGAATAGCCCGTTGGCTCGGGTCGCCCGCCGCTTAGGCTATGCCTGGGGGCTGCTGGGCGAAGAGATAGACGTGCTGATGGCGAGCTGTTTTTTGCTCGAGGGGGGCGGGAAGGTTGTGCCGACCTCACTGCCCGAGGGTGTGCGCAATCAGGCTGCGCGGGTTCTGACCTTTATGGGCACGCGCTGGGACGGGAGTGGGGAGCCTGCCGCTTCCGGTGAGCGCATCCCTAAGGCCACCCGCATCCTCCAATTGGCCCAGCGTCTGGTTTCGCGGGTGCGTCCGGGGGAGGGTCACCCCGCCCATTCGCTTGAGGAGACGCTGGGGCTGATCGAGGCCGAAGCGGGCTCCAGGTTTGACCCCGAGCTGGTGGACCTCCTGCTCCGGCTCAAAAACGAGCTGGGTCTAGAAGACCCCGCGGCCTGAGCGGCGGATAAACAAAGTTCTGTTCTGGACGATAGTATTGTGGGGTATAGAAGGAGCCCTCCGGTAGACCGCTTACTCGTCGCCATATTCGTGGGTCCTCACCCCCCATTCGCCGTTTTCCCAAGGATGCCTCGATGCCCAACCCCGAGCAAACCTCCCTGACCCCCAACCCACAGGGCGCGGGGAATCCCGAGGCCTTGGCCCAGGCGCTGCTCGAGGAAACCGACCCCCAAGCGAGGACCTGTCTGCTTGGTCAGCATCGCCCCGACTTAACCCTCATCGAAGCGCTCAAGGCCCAGGTAGACCGCCACAAAGGGGCCGATATCGCCCTGGCCCGCCGCGCCGGGGCGCGGGCTTTAGAAGCCGCGCTCTGGGTGGACGACCCCAGAGCCGGGCCGCTGGCCTCCTGGGCCTACGCCTTAGGGCTCACCGTGGGGGGCGACTACAGCGCGGCGCTCGAGCACTACAACAACGCGAGAGAGGGTTTTTTGGCTTTGGGTCTACCCGAAGAGGCCGCACGGACCGCCGTGCGGCAGGTACAAGCCCTGGCCATGATGGGAGATTTGCCCGGCGCGCGGGACCTGGCCGAGTGGTCGCGCGAGGCGTTTGTCCGGCTGGGATTGCACCAGGACGCGGCTACGGTGGGGATCAACCTGGGCATCATCCACTCCAGGATGGGACGGATCGCCGAGGCTGAGGCGATGTTTCTGCAAGCCCTGGCGCAGCTCGAGGGGGCCGGGGATGAGACTGGGGCCGCCAAGGCCCACAGCAACTTGGGCCAGCTATACCAGCAGCAGGACCGGTTTGACGAGGCCGCAGCCCAGCTCGAGGCGGCGCTGGAGGTTTTCCGCCGTCACGCTCAGACCCAGTTTGTGGCCGGGACCAGCCTCAGCCTGGTGCTGCTCTGCCGTAAGGGGGGCCGCCTGCGGGATGCCCTGGAACTGCTGAGCCGGGTGCGCGCCGCCTACGGCGACCTGAAAACCCATCCCGATGCGGCTTTCGTGGGGCTGGAGGAGGCCAGGGTGTATCTGGACTTGAACCTGTTGGGCGAGGCCGAGCGGCTCTCGCAGGAACTCTCGGAGGTGTTTGCGGGCCGGGGGATGGGTCTGGAACAGGCCGAATCGCTGATGACCCTGGGCTCAGCCCAGGCCAAGGCCGGGAAGCTCGAGGAGGCCCGCAGCACGCTGGGCCAAGCCCAAGCCCTCTGGAGGGCCTTAGACAACCCACTTCAGGCCGCCCTAGTCGAAGCGTATATCGCCAACTTGCTGTTGCAGGAGGGGCGCAAGGGTACGCTCCCACAGCTCGAAGGGGCGGTGCTGCAAAGCGCCAAGGCTGCCGAGAACCTAGCCGAGATGCCCTCAGCCAGGGCGCTGGCCCTGAGCGTGTTGGCCGAAGCGCTGCTGGAACTGGGCAACCCGGTCGAGGCTAGACACCGGCTGGAACAGGCCCAAGCCGCCCTGGCTGGGCTGGAGTTCCCCAGTTTGCGCATCCAGCTCGAGGGTCTGCTGGGTCGGGCCGCCCTACCCGAGGCACCGGTGGCCGAAACCCATTTCAAGCGGGCTATAGAACTCCTGGAAGAGGTGCGCTCCAGCCTGGCGGTGGACGAGTTCAAGACCGCCTATCTGGGCGACAAGCTGGACGTGTACGGCCTCCTGGTGGACCTCCTGCTGGAGGGCGGTCGGGTCCACGAAGCCTTCGCCTACACCGAGCGGGCCAAGTCGCGGGCGCTGCTGGAACTGCTGGCCGGTAGGGGGGAGCAGACGGGTCAATCCGCCGAAGCCCGGACCCTAAAGTGTGACCTCGACCGCGCCCGAGCCGAGCTGGACGGTTATTTCTTAGCCCTCGAGGCCCAAACCGAGGACGCCTCCAGGGCCGTCTGGCGAGCCCGAATCACCGAGGGGGAAGCCCTGGTGACCCGCTTGCAGCGTGAACTCGAGCGCGCCCAGGACGGCGGGCTGGCGCAAAGTTTCCAGGTAGAGTTAACGGAAATCCAGGCGGCACTCCCGGCGGGGGCGGTGCTGCTGGAATACTTTAGCACCGCGCGGGGGTTGGTGGCCTTTGTGCTGGATGGGCCCACGCTAAGGGCGGTACGGCTTTCAGGTGAGCTGGCGCAGGTTGAGGGGGTGCTCGAGCGGCTGGAGTTTTTCCTGGGGCGCGTCGCCGGGGGCGAGGTTTTTGCCCGTATCTACGGCGAAGGGGTGTTGCGGCAGGCGGTGGACGAACAGCTCAAGGCACTGCACGGCCTCCTGCTCGAGCCCCTGTCTTTAGACCTAGCAGGCCGCAATCTGGTTCTTGTCCCCCACGGGGTTTTGCATAAAGTTCCTTTCGCGGCACTGCTCGGCGAGGACGGGTATCTGCTCGATCGAGCCGAGGTCTCTTTAGCCCCTAGCGCGGCGGTATACGCCTTTTGCCGCCAGCGCCCCGTCCACCGCGAGGGGCCGCTGGTGGCGTTCGGGGTGCCGCTAGAAAACATCCCGCAGGTCTTGCACGAGGTCGAGGCCATCACCGCCATCGCCCACCAGGCGCACAAATTTGTCGAGGAAGCCGCCACCAGTGGGAATTTCTTCGCCCATGCCGGGCAGGCTCAGGTGCTGCATCTGGCGACCCACGGTGCCTTCCGCCCGGACAATCCGATGTTCTCGGGGTTGCGGCTCGCCGACGGCTGGCTGGCGGCTCGAGACCTCTACCAACTGCGGCTGAAGGCCGAGCTGGTGGTGCTCTCGGCGTGTGAGACCGGCCTGTCGCAGCAGGCCGGTGGGGATGAACTGCTGGGGCTGGCTCGAGGCTTCCTCTATGCGGGCACCCCCTGTTTGGTCGCCAGCTTGTGGCCGGTCAAAGACGACACCACCGCCCAGCTCATGGCCGAGTTCTACCGCGCCCTGCAAACCGGTTTGCCGGTGGGCGTGGCCCTGCGGAAGGCCCAGCAGACCCTGCGCGAGATACACCCCAACCCCTATTACTGGTCGGCGTTCAGCATCACCGGCGATGCAGCACGTTGCGTCGCGATTTAAGCAGTCTTAATCAAACCCTAACTCAGCCCAGCTCCGCTGGGTCGGGTGCTGCACCTATAAACATTGTCCCAGACGGAGGAGCTTCTCGAGGCCTCCCTGCGGAGAACCCCACATCTTCGGGAGGTGGGTGGCGCCGCTGCGTGACCTAACCAACAGCCCACTTTCTCACAAGGTTTAACGTAGTCCTAGACGTGAATTGCTTGTCTCATCACGCTTTGCGAGGGTCGTGGTAGCATACAAAGCGTTACGTTTTCTATGGGTTCACGTTTATATCTCACACATTCGGAGGCCTGATGATTACGCTGCACCGTTCTGGACAATACCGCTTCTACGTGAACTCTGGCTACACCCAAGAGTCGCCCTACATCTATGTCAAGCACGAGGGACACACCGCTAAGTTCTCCCTCAAGCCGGTGGCGCTACAAAGCAACCAGGGATTCTCGCGCACCGAGATTGGCCGTCTTCAACAGGCGGTGAGCGATGCCCGGGACTTACTACTACAGCACTGGGCCAACCGCTCGGAAGATAAAACCGTGGTGGTCAGCAAGTCGCTGCTCAACGTAGAAGATTAGAAGAGCCCTGTCAGGGGCGCAACCTAGATTGCGCCCCCGATTGTTTTATACCGGGCGGCCCGCGGTCCCGAAGCTGGCGGTCATCCCGCCGTCCACCGGAAGGATGGCCCCGGTGACGAAACTGGCCCGCTCCGAAGCCAGAAACAGTACCGCCTGAGCCACCTCCTCCGGCCTCCCTAAGCGGCGCAAGGCGTGCAGGTCTTCCCAATCGGCCCGGGTGCGCTCGGGGTCTTCGGACATGGCGATGGCCTCGAGCAGACCCGAAGTCGCTATAGCACCGGGAGCCACCGCATTCACCCGGACGTTCATCGGGGCCAAGTCCAGCGCCAGCGAGCGAGTGAGGTTGACCAGCCCACCCTTGGAGGCAGTGTAGGCAGCGTTGTTTTGCTCGGCGAAGAGCCCCTGCACGCTGGCGATGTTGACGATGGCACCCCCGCCGTTTTTGACCATCTCCCGCGCGGCCAGCGCCGAAAGATGCATGGGGGCGGTGAGGTTCACGTCCAGCACCCGCTGCCACTCCTCTAGGGGGACTTTGAGTGCGGAGCCGGGAGCGGAGACCGCGGCGTTGTTCACCAGCACATGAATCCCGCCCCACTGCTTATTGGCCTCTTTTATAAAGCGCTCGCGGTGGTAGGGTTGGGCAATGTCGGCATAGACGAACAGGGCGCCCAGCCGCTTGGCGACCTCGGCCCCTTCGGCCTGGACATCGCAGATCACCAGCATCGCTGCCTCCTGAGCGAAGGTCTCGGCTATGGCGCGCCCGATGCCGGTGGCCGCCCCGGTCACCAGTACCACTTTGTCTCTCATCTCGCCGTACGGTTGGAACATGCTAGAAGTTTACGCTGCCGCCCCATCCTCATGAGGACGGCGGGTTAACCGCGCTCGAGCGATACCGGCCTATACTCGCAGGTATGCGCACCCTCGCCCGAATGCCCAAAGAACGAATCGCCGGGCCCAGCTTGGACTGGGCGATGGCCGCCTTGAGCGTGGCCTTCGTGGCTGGGTTGTTTCTAGACGGCTGGGCCCACACCCACGGCAAGGTGGACCAGTCGTTTTTCACCCCCTGGCACGCGGTTTTGTACTCAGGTTTCGCCCTCAACTTCCTGAGCCTGCTGGGTGTGGCCGGGCTGAACCGGAGCCGGGGCTATTCCTGGAGCGAGGCGCTGCCGGAGGGTTACGGCCTTTCGCTCCTGGGGATGAGCCTATGGCTGCTGGGCGGCCCTGGTGATCTGGTCTGGCACACCCTGTTTGGCATCGAGGAGGATATCAACGCGCTGTATAGTCCGACCCACCTGCTGCTGGCGACAGGCCTGGTACTGGCCGCCTCTGGCCCCTGGCGGGCGATGTGGACGCGGCCCGGCTCGACCTCTGCACTCGTTGTTCAGCTCCCGATGCTGCTTTCGCTCGCCGCTTCGCTCTCGGCCCTGACCTTCTTCGTCCAGTTCGCCCACCCTGTCACCAACC
The DNA here is from genome assembly GCA_040290005.1 of Meiothermus sp. Lineage (GTDB taxonomy): Bacteria > Deinococcota > Deinococci > Deinococcales > Thermaceae > Meiothermus. The sequence goes on along the minus strand of PSMF01000002.1, from coordinate 62,605 downwards.
GCTGGGGCTTTGGCTACGCACCCGTACCGGGGGTATATCAGGCCCTCGGGGTGACCGGTTTTATCCTCATTAACGCCTTAGTGGTCGGGGCTTTACTCATCAGTATGCGCCGCTGGCGGCTGGGGGCCGGGGCCTTCACCCTGGTGCTTGGCCTCAACGCCTTTGCGATGGGGTTTCTGGATGATAGCTATCCACTGGCTTGGGTGACGATTTATCTACTCGCCGGAGCCTTGCTGGACGGGCTGTATCGCTGGCTAAACCCCGAGCCTGGGCAGGTCGGGTCCATGCGGCTCTTTGCAGTGCTGGCCTCCTCCCTTCTGATGGCCCTGTATTTCGCCCTGGGTCGGCTGATACTGCCTTTCAACTGGAGCCCTCACATGGTCGGGGGGATGGTGTTTATCGCCGGGGTGGTGGGGTTCTTCCTCAGCCTGCTGATGTTTCCGCCTACCCTGCCTACCGAACGAGACGGAAGATAAGCGGATAGCGATAGGGCTTGCCGTCGGAGACCGCAACGGCGGCCAAAATCATGGTGGCGACAACGAAAATCCCCAGCGCGATGGTAGCCAGGATGGCGAGCGGGATGCCGATGATGGTGACGTACAAAAACACCACCGCGATCCAGTACAGCGTGAAGCTAATCTGTGCGTTGAGGGCTTCCTTGGCCTGTTCCTTTACGAAGGGGCGGTCGGGGCCGAAGACGAGGATGGCCAGCGGCAACAGAATTTGCCCGATGGCGATGAGATAACCCGCGATGGGGGCTAAGTGAGCCGCGACGGCGATGTTGCGGTCCTCTTTAGGGGGAAGTTCGGTGGTGGCGGGTAAGGTCTCCATGCCCCAATAGTAGCGCAGAGCCAAAGCTCATTCCCTCCGCCAAAAGTTTTAGGACCGCTTATCCCCAAGGAACTCAGGGCTATTGCTGCAAGATAAGCAGTTTTAGCGGTGGTGCATGGTCTTCCAGCCTCCCAGCGCTCACGTCGCGCACGATCTCGAGAAAAACCTTTGCGTCCTCGGGGGCGCGGGTCTGAAGCAGCTCGAAGTTTTTGAACACCAGCACGTAACCGCTGGCGCTTTTCCAGGAGAAGTCATTCAGGCTGTCTTGCAGCGCGTCCCAGTTGAAGCCGAAGTAGGCGGGCATCTCGCAGCTTTGGTAGAGCGCGTGCAACAGGGTGGTTTTGTCGAACACCGGGGCACGGTCTACGACGGTGACGAAATAGTTTTGCAGCTCGAGCCTCCGCTGTAGCTCGGAGAGTAGAGAAGCGGGAACGTGCAGCACCGCATCCCCATCAGCGCTTGTGACCTTGTTGAAAACTGCGTCCAGGTCGCGCATAGTCTACCGTACCCGGATGAAGGAGCGGTAATGGTCGGGGGTGTAATAGCTTTCGCCTTTCTGGCCAATAATCAGGCGCTGCGGCCCTACCGAACTCAACCCCGGCGTTCGCACCACGTATTCCCGGTAATAGCCCCTAGGCTGCCGGGGAAGCTGCCCTTCGCGGTTGGAGAACACCGTGCCGTCATTGCTGTGGGGGTCACGTTCACCCCTGGCAATCCTGTCCAGAATGGGCTTTAGGTTGACATCACCTTGATAAGCTAGGTTGCCGTTTAGGTCGTAGATTTTGACATTGTGAATTACGAGGTTGGATGGGGATTGGCTGGGGCTCGAGGCTTGCGCCGGTGGGGGGGGAGTTGCGGGGCTCGAGTTCTGCCGCAAATACAAGAAACCGACCAGCATCACGGCGGCTAGAGCAAAGCTGACCCAGGCGCGGTTCATGGGCTAAATGTACACCGCAGCCCACCGCTCAGACCGATAATGAACTCTTGTGTCCTACGATTCTGACCGTCACTAGCGCCGCTCGATTCGGCTTACCGAGCACAACTATAGTGGCTCAGCGCTGTATTTCGTCACCTTCTGTACGGCGAACCGCGAGAGCCTTTTCGGGGAAATAATTGATGGGAAGATGGAGCTGAGCGACTTTGGTTATATAGTGCAGACCGAGTGGTATTGGTCGGAGCTAATGCGGCCCGAGCCGGTCCTAGATGCATTTGTAATTATGTCCAACCATATTCATGGAATCGTGGGGTTTGAACGCGGTGTAGGGGCGCAATGCATTGCGCCCCTACGGGGTCGTCAGCGTCAACCAGATTCGCTGGCCTCGGTTTTGGGTGGCATCAAATCAACCATCACGAGACAGATTAATGCCGTGCGGGGTACACCCAGTGTTTCTGTGTGGCAGCGCAATTATTACGAAAGGGTCATCCGCGGCGAGGAGAAACTCCAAGCCATCCGCGAGTACATCTTCCTCAACCCGCTCGGCTGGGACGAAGACAGCGAAAAACCCTACGGGCGACGCGTCTTCCCGTCCAGGGTCATAATCGGTCCATAGAGCTCCGGCCTGCGGTCACGGAAAAACCCGAACCCGGCCCGGAAGCTCCGCGCATCGGCCAAATCTAAGTCGGCGTAGAGCACCGTTTCCTCCTCGCGCCCCGCCTCGGCAAGCTTATTGCCCATGTAGTCGCAGATGAACGAGCTGCCGTAATAAGTCTGGGTCTTTCCCTCGACGGTCTCGGTCCCCACGCGGTTCGCGGCCCCTAAGTAGCACAAGTTGGCGACGGCGTGCCCGATCATCACCCGCTGCCACATGTCCTTGGTATCCACCCCGCCCGATTCCGGTGGCTCGGTGCCGATGGCAGTGGGATAAAGCAGGATTTCCGCACCCAAGAGGGCCATGCTGCGGGCACTCTCGGGATACCACTGGTCCCAGCAGATGCCCGCGCCCACCGTGCCCAGCCCTGTCCCGAACGCCTTAAACCCGGTATCGCCGGGGTTGAAGTAATACTTCTCCTCGTAGCCGGGGCCGTCTGGGATGTGGGATTTGCGGTACACACCCAGAATCTCGCCGCTCCGGTCAATCATGGCGAGGCTGTTGTAGTGCGCCTGACCTGCCTTCTCGAAGAAAGAGAGCGGCAGCACCACGCCCAGTTCCTTTGCCAGCGACTGGAAATGCGGTAGGAAAGGGTGATTTTCGACCGGATTGGCCCAGGAGAAGTATTCCTCGCGCTCGGCCTGGCACCAGTATAGGTTCTCAAAAAGTTCAGGCAATAGGATGAGGTTGGCCCCCTTTCCCGCGGCTTCGCAGACCAACCGGGTGGCCTTCTCCACGTTCTCGTCGCGCACCCCCGACATGCTCATCTGGACGACCGCGAGCTTGACCGCCATTATTCCCCCCTCCAAACCTCGCCTGCGGGCTGCTGAAAGAGGATACCTTCCGGTTGCTGCTGGGTGACGCAGTGAAAGCTGCCCCCGCCCGTAATCAGGGCGCGGCTGCTGAGGCCGATCATCTCGCGGCCTGGGAACAGCGGGCGCAGGATTTCAAGGGCTCGAGCATCGTTGGGGTCGCCGTAGGTGGGGACGAGGACGGCTCCGTTGGCGATATAAAAGTTGGCGTAGGTGAGGGGGAGGCGGGTTTCCTGGTCGAGCCAGAGCGGGTTCTTGGGCAAGGGCAGCCTGACGATGCGAAAGGCCCCCAGGCTCTCCAGAATCTCCCAATTATCCTGTAAGGTACGGTGATTGGGGTCGCTTTCGTCCTCGCAGACGGCGGTGACGATGGTGGACTCACCGGTGAAGCGGGTGATGGTATCCACGTGCCCGTCGGTGTGGTCACCCTCGAGTCCGTCTCCCAGCCAGATCACGTTATCTATGGCTAAGTAGTCGCGCAGGTAAGTCTCGAGGTCTTCTTCGTTCAGCCCTGGATTGCGTTTGGGTGAGAGCAGGCACTGCCGGGTGGTGATGCAGATGCCCTGCCCATTCACCTCCAAGGAGCCGCCCTCCATCACGATTCCGGCGTTAAACAGCTTTGCGCCCAGGATGCGGGCCATGTGCTGGGGCATATGGTTGTCGAGGTCCGCTGGGTATTTCCCGCCCCAGCCGTTGAATTCCCATTTTACAGGGGCGACGCTGCCGTTTTTCTTTACGAAGATGGCCCCGCTATCGCGCAGCCAGGAGTCGTTGTGAGGGATGCGGTAGAAGCTGATGTTGCCACCGCTGAGCCGTGCTTTGGCGTCGGCTTCGGATTCCTCGTCGTTGACGACGAGATTTACCGACTCGAACCGCGCCAAAGTATTGACGAAAGCGGCGAATTCCTGGCGTACGGGCTCTAAATAGCCCAACCACTTCTCGTCGTCGTAGGGCCAAGCAGTCCAGGTCGCGGCGTGGGGGGCCCACTCGGCGGGCATGGCGAAGCCTAAGGCTTTGGGGGTGAGGGTCTTCTCCACAAAGGGCAGAGTATAACAGGTTTCCGACTCCCGAATAGTGAAGCTAAGGCAGAGCTTTTGCTTAGCCTATGCCCAGCGTTTACTATGAACCCATGATCCAACTCTTCAACGCCGACACCGGCGACCACCTCGGCGAGATCAGCGAGGCCCAGCTTCAGTTTCTGGAAGACCAGATGGAAGAGGAGTCTGCCGACGACCAGGATTACTACATCAACGCCGACTTGGTGCAGACCTGGAAGGAAGCGGGCGCAGACCCGGCCTTGATTGATCTGCTGAACAAGGCTCTGGCGGGCCGCGAAGACGTTTCGATTCGCTGGGAGAGGTAGCTCTCGAGCCACCGGGTGGGTAGGGGCGACAGTGAAGCCGCCCTGCGGCCCGGCTCGTATCGCCATCGGCGACCGCTACATCACGGCTAGAGCTGCGCCGGTACTCAGGGCCTATCGGCCCCTACCCGCAAACGTCAGGGGCTAAAGTAGCTTTTGATACGCCTCGGGGATGGTCTCTGGCTGGACCTCGTAGTCTTCTTCGAGGTGTCGTGCTTTACCTTGCTGGACGAGCGAGTGCAAGGTCTGGGACACGTATTGTTGCATCCGCCGCAGGGGGAGCGTATCGGCTTCCAACTCGGGGCGGTTGAGCTTGAGGAACGCTCGGTGGAAGGCGGGAAGCTCGTTGAGGTCTATTTTGGACTCGAGCTGGGACCAGCGGACCATGGCTTAGCTTAGCGCAACGTGTATTGGCAGCTCGTAGGGGCGCAAGGCTTTGCGCCCGTGTCGCGGTGCACCGTCAATTCATTTGGCGAGGATGGCTCCGCCGTCAGAGGATGTAGAGGAAGCTGATGCAATCATCTTCCCCGCCCGCACGGGCAAAGCCCGGCCCCAAGGGTTTGCGCTATGGCACGGGCTCGGGCTATAGCCCTTACCGAGCTAAGCTGGTGGGCCTAGTGCCCGACACCTCCCTTACCCTTCCCTCGCAACGCGGAATTCACAGCTGGAGAAGACCAGCGCGAGAGCAATCCCGTGCTCACGGGAGAAGGATGCGCGGTCAGGTTTTTGATTTTTGCTTTTCCCGACCCCATAAACCCTATCTCGCTTTGCCAAACGCGTAAACCAGTTCGCTGCCCTTACGCACCACGAACAATACCGCTGCCTTGCCGCTGTCATCGCTCAAGTTGTAGCGGGTGCGGGTTTCGCCGCTCACTACGTCTTGCTGTTGGTTATTGAGCAGATAGCCTGCCGAGGCGAAGTTGGTCAGGATTTGCTGGACAAAGGCGGGTTGTAGGTTGGCGGTCACGCCGCGCACGCCGTAGACCTCGAGGTTGAACTTGCTCGCATCGGGCAGCCGGGCGATGATGGCGTCGCTGCCCTTGCCCGCGCGGAAAGTCCCACTGGGAAGGGAAAGCCCAGAGTCGAGCGTGGAGGAAATCGCGGCTACGGTGGTGACTTCGACCAAGGTTTGGGCGAACGCCGAAAGGCTCAGGGCCATGACCAAAAGAAGGAGAACCCGTTTCATCCCTTCAGGCTAATCGAGCAGGAGGTCAAAGCCGGGTCAAAAGACTCGATTTGGAACCTCAGGTCCAGAACGAGAAATCTTGGATTGCGATTTCCCCGTCCCAGACGTGAGCTTGTTTTTAGCTATTTGCTATAGCGCCCTTTGTTACCTCGAGCCCCAGCCTTTTGCACCCCGAAACATTACCTGCCCTCGGCAATTCTGCTCGTCAACATCTCGTGTGTAGGCATCTTAAGCCGGGCTGTGGTGGTTGCTGGGGAAGGGTTGAGGGAGGTGTCGGAGGGCGAGAAGGGAAGGGCGTGCAACGCTCTTCCCTCACGTCCTCTGACGGCGGTTCCGCTCCCAAGAAACGCACCTAACTCAAAGGGGCACATCTGCACTAAATCAGCTCGAGCGGCTTGAAATCCTGCCCCAACACCTGTTTTGTGTTGGCGGAAATCCAGGTCAGGCTCGAGGCATACACGTTTCTAAAGTCGGTCTGATATTTGAGGTCGCCGTCGTCCAAATCCTCCAAATCAGGCTCCCCGCCATACATTCCACCCTTCACCCCGCCGCCCAGCACCATCATCAGCCCGCCCTTGCCGTGGTCGGTTCCGTGCGAGGCATTCTCCTGCACCCGCCGCCCGAACTCGCTAAAGGCCATGATCAGCACGTCTTTATCGCGGCCTATGGCCTTCAGGTCGGCGCGGAAGGCGCTCAGGGTCTGGCCCAGATAGCCTAAAAGCTCGGCCTGGCGCGGCCCCTGCGCGGCGTGGGTGTCCCAGCCACCGACCGTCGTGTAGTACACCGAGGAGCCCAGCCCACCGGCAATCATCCGGGCGACATCGGCCATACTCTTGCCGAAACCGTTGTCGGGGTACTGCACCTTGTTGGTAAAAGCGCGAATCCGCCCGACCTTATCGAGCGCCCCGCGCAAGCTCAGCATGGCCTGGCGCACCTCTTCGGCCCTCCCTTGGCGTTTGAGGTTCATTTCTTGCTCGAGCGCGTCCTCGAAGGGCTTGGGCATCCGAACGGTGAAGCCGTCCACGCTGCTGATGGCGGGTGCGCTACGCTCTTTGCCCTGGAGTGCTTGGGGTGTGGCACCGCCGATGAAGGTGTCGCAGAAAGGGTCGTCCTGGCCGTCGCCCCAGCGCCCCAGCCAGCCGGTCGGCTCGTGGTGGGTGGGGTCGGCGGTGTGCCAGATCGAGGTCGAGATAAAGTGGCTGCGGTTGGGGTTGGGGTAGCCGACTTGGGGAATCAGGGCCAGCTCCCCTGAGTCCCACATCGCCATCAGCGGGCGCAATTCTGGGTGCAGGCCGAGACGTTGCCCGTTCTGGCCCAGGTCCAGCACCTGTTCTTTAGCAATGGCAATGCTGGGCCGGTTGCGGTAATAAAGGTCATTGCGGAAGGGAACGAGCGTGTTGAGCTGGTCGTTCCCGCCGAACAGGTTGACCACCACCAGGATTTTGTCTTTCGATTGGGCGGCGAGGGCGGTCCTGGCGAGCAGCGAAGGAGCCGCCTGGCCCAAAGCCAGGGTGAGCAGGGATTTTTTGATGAAATCGCGTCGGTCCATGGGAACCTCCGATTCTGTTAACCGTTTACGGTTGACCGTAAACGCGCCTTTTCGGTTGACGGTCAACGGTTCAAAGCAGTTGTGCCTCCGGCTTGACCAGCGCGAGCGGCCCGTTGGCCCCGTCCATGAACACCTCCAGATCGAGGGTTTTCTCTTTGCCCGCAAAGTTGCTGATAAGGTTCAGGCGGGTGAGCAGGGGAGACTCGGCCAGCCAGCTCATGCCGCCGTCCCAGCCTTTGACGGTGGGCGGGTCGAAGGGAATTTGGCCCATCGCGGCGAAGGCGTTGAGCAGGCGGTTGGGGGCTTTTTCGTCATCCTTGCCGATGACCGGCTTCGTTTGCGAGGCAGCGTAGAGCAGGCCGATGACGTACTCGAGCGGGCTCTTCACAATCGTGCCTCGGTACTGCGGCGCGTAAAAATCACCGCGGGTGAACAGCCAGCGCAGCATCTCGCGGGTTCCGCCGCTTTGCAGCACCTTCGCGCCCTCCTGGACGAGTGTTTCGGGAGGCGTGGGGGTGAGGTAATAGGCCAGCAGCTTGCGGCCTACGAAAAGATAAGTCTGAGGGTGGTTGCTGAGGATATCCAGCACCTCCTCGCCACTCCCGATTTGCCGCCCCATGAAGGTTTTGGGTTCGCCATCGTGCCAGTTTTTGCGGAAGAAATACTCGAAGGCTTCGTTGGGGTCGCGCATCTTGCCGCCGTTGCCGCTCGCCAGCCGCACCGTCCAGCCGGTAAAAGCCCTGGCCGACTCCTGGATGTCTTTTTCCGTGTAGAAGCCGGGCCCGACGGTGTACAGCTCCATCAGCTCGCGTGCCCAGTTTTCGTTGGGGTGCTCCTTGCGGCTTTCGGCATTGTTGAGGTAGAGCAGCATCATCGGGTTGTGGGCGACCGCCTTCAGCAACTTGCTGAATGGCCCGTAGGCGTTCTGCCGGAAAACTTCAAACTGGGTCCAGGCATCGCTCGACTGTGCCCCCATCGTGCTGCGAAACTCCGAGGTGAGGTGGCCATGCCAGAACAGCACCAGCCGCTCGGCGGTGGGCGTGGTCGTGGTGAGCCAGTGGGTGAGCCAGGCCTGGATCATCTGGCGGTGCTGGTCGCCGCGCTCGTTGCTGGAGACCTCGGTGTGGAAGGGTGGTGCGGGGGCCGGGTCTTGCAGGAGAGAGTCCACGGCGGCCTCCAAGCCCATCTCCACGAGATGCTGCGCCTCCTCCTTGCGTCCCCGTGCGGCGGCGCGGCGCAGCAGATGTGTAGCATCCTGATAACTGAGGGTTCTAGCCATGGGGGATTCCTTTCATAGCCCGCATTGTCCGCTGGGTCACTGAAATTGAATACCCTTGATACCTGAAACAAGGCTTAAGGAAGGACAAAAAACCCGAGGCGACCGTCGCCTCGAGCTTCTCAAAAGCGCTATTACTTAGTGACTCGCATCGGGTCAACCGGGACGTATTGCCCACCTACTCCCACCCAGACGTAATAACGTTGGGTTCCGGTGGCACTGCTTACCGGTGTGAGAATCTTCTCCTGTGCCGAATAGGCCGCTTGCCCCAGGGGATTAATCGGCAAAGCCTGGGTTATACCACCCACCGCTGGAACGTTCACGTTGACCACCACATCGCCGGATTTGGCTTGACCGGGTTTAGAATCGCCTGAGTCCGTCTTTTGGGCCAGCGCTGCCCCTCCCAAACCTAGGGCCGAGACCAACAAAAAGCCTCTGACAACCTTCACAGTTTCTCCTTTCCTTACGGATTTGCTCCGTATACCGCTATGGCGCAGCACACAGGAATGACCAACGCCCCAAGCCAACCGTTACTTACGGGTGTACCGTTACAGGGTACGGGATTCCACTTGTCGAATCGCCGAGAAGAAAGCTTTGACGACTTCCTTTAGATGGTGCGTTCCGGCGTATTTATTCAGCTCGGCGAAAGCCTCTTCTGGGGTTAGAGCTTTGCGGTAAGGCCGGTCGGTGGTCATGGCATCGTAGGTGTCCGCGACGGCGACGATATACGATTCCACCAAGATTTCATCCCCAGCGAGGCCAAAGGGATACCCGCTGCCGTCGAGTCGCTCGTGGTGCTGCTCGACGATCAGGCCGCTGGGTTTCATCCAAGTCCCCTCGAGCATCTCCCGCCCGAAGCTGGGGTGGCGCTGGATCACCGCGAACTCTTCTGGGGTCAGCCTAGCAGGTTTGTTGAGAATCTCGAGCGGAACCTTCACCTTGCCCAGGTCGTGCAGATAGGCTCCGCAATCGAGCAGATGCAAGCGGTAGTGGGGTAGACCTAGCTCTCGCCCGGTGGCGAAAGACAATTTTTGTAAACGGGCACTTTCCTGGACGCAAAGCGTTTTTGCGCTCTATGCAGACCGGCGTTCGTCTTGAACTTCGCCGGGGCTGATTAGCTGGGCCTCGAGCCATTCCGGTAGTTCCCCGATGCTCCCAAGCTGGGTGTAGGGTTTGGGCCTTGAGTTATCAAGCTGAACGTGTTCGTGAGCCCAGGTGTGGGGGTAGGGAATGTGGACGGCATGTCCACCGAGCTCGAGCACCGGCAAGACGTCCGAGCGCAGGCTGTTGCCCACCATCAAAAACTCCTCCGACCGGATGCGGTGGCGGCGCAGAATTCTGCTGTAGGTGGCTGCGTCTTTCTCGCTCACCACCTCGATGTGGCGGAAGTATTCGGCCAGACCTGAGCGCAGAATCTTGCTCTCCTGGTCGAGCAGGTCGCCCTTGGTGATGAGCAGCAGCGGGTAGTCGCCGGAAAGCTCGTCCAGCACGGCCTCGACCTCGGGCAACACCTCGACCGGGGCGCAGAGCATCTCCTTGGTGAGCTGGATCAGAGCGTGAATGTCCCTGGCGGAAATACGTCCGTGGGTGAGTTCAATCGCGGTCTCGACCATTGAGAGACCGAAGCTCTTGACCCCGTAGCCATAATGTCCGAGGTTACGAATCTCGGTCTCGTACAGATGATTGCCGTCGTAGCTGTCATCCAAATACCGGTGCATTAACCGCTTGAACCGCTCCTGCGCCTCACAGAAATAGGTCTCGTTGTGCCACAGGGTGTCGTCGGCGTCGAAGGCGATGAACTCGAGCATAAATTCCTCTATAAGAGTGAGTGTAGAACGAGTTTGTCAGGAAGCCGGGTCAGATGACCCAGCGGTGTCAATTCATCCGTTCCGGGGGCGTGTGCCGCACAATGGGACTATGCGCTCCGCCGTCCTCGGTTTCTTTGCTTTGCTGACCTTCTCTCTGGCCCAAACTTGTGCTGGACTGCCCAAACTCCCCGTCGCTACCCCCACCGGGTACTGTGTGGGCATCGTTCAGCGCGGCCTCAAGATGCCCAGAGGCATCTTGCCTATGGGAAACGGCGACTTGTTGGTGGTGGAAATGGGCGGCTGGACGCCAGGAAAAGGCTCGCTCTCGAGGCTACGCAAGCAAAACGGGAAATACGTCCTACAGAGGATATTTACCGGTCTGGACCGCCCCAATGGTATCACCCTCGGGCCGGACCAGAAGGTCTACGTAGGCGAGGCCAGCCGCGTCTTTCGTTTTGACCCCACCACGCCGCAGAAGGAATATGTCATCCGCGACCTGCCCGCCACCGGGCGGCATCCGCTCAAGACGATGGTTTTTGACCGCGCGGGTAACCTATTCCTCAACATCGGCTCAGCCTCGGATAACTGCGATGGGGATAAGGGGAAGGCGACCTGTGCAGAGGCTGCTACCAGAGGGCAGATTCGCAGATACACCTTCGCCTGGCCTGCGGGAAAGGTGACGGGGCAGAGCGTGTACGCCACAGGCTTGCGCAACTCGATGGCGCTGGCCGTTCACTCGTCAGGGACGCTCTTGCAGGGGGAGAACTCGAGGGACGCGATCAACCTGGCCGACCCCAAAATTTCCGACGAGACCCATCCCAACGACGAGCTGAACATAGTGCTCGGCGGTAAAAACTACGGCTGGCCCTACTGCTACGAAGACGGCAAAAACGCCCCTGAGTTCCCCAAGTACGACTGTTCCGAAACGGAGAAGCCTACCGTCCTGCTGCCCGCCCATGCTGCACCTTTAGGAATGGCGTACTGGAGCGACGGGCCGGGTGAGTATAGCGGTTGGCTGGTGGTGGGCTATCACGGCTACCGGGCCAGCGGACACCGCTTGGTGGCTTTTCAAGTGAATGAAAAAGGCATTCCAGGTGGACAAAAGGTCGAACTGGTCAAAAACTGGGTTTTATCCGGTGGCAGGCTGGGCGCTCCGGTGGACGTTCGGCCCATGGGGGACAGGATTTACCTCACCGATGACCACAACGGAATGGTGTTGGCATTCGGCAAACCGTAGGGGTTATTTGTTTTCGGTGGCCCGCCACAAATACCAGGCGGCATGGCTGCGGTGGGGCCGGAACCGCTCCCCGAGGGCCTCGAGCCCCTTTTTATCCATCGGCCCGTAGAGCTTTTCGGCCCCCCTGCGAATCCCCAAATCCAGCGCCGGCCACACGTCTGGCCTGCCCAGACCGAACATCAGATACATCTGCACCGACCACACCCCAAGGCCCTTCACCGCAACCAGCCGCGCGATAATTTCCTCGTCGGGCAGGTGTTCGACGTTCTCGAGGCCACCCTCGAGGGCGAACCGTGACAGGTCTCGGACGTAAGCCGCCTTGGCATGGGATAGCCCCAGAGCCCGGAGTTCCTGGGGGTCGGCGGCCAAAAGTATCTCGGGCTGGATGGGAAAACGGGCCTCGAGCCTCTTCCAAATGGTCTCGGCGGCCTTGCCGGAAAGCTGCTGCCCGATGATGGAACTCACCAGCGTGCGGTACGGCGGCTCGATCTTCACCGGGTTCGGATAAAACGGCGCGGGGCCGTGCAGATCGAGCAGGGCTTGCATGTGCGGGTCCGCGAAGGCTACGCCGTTGCCTGAGGTCTGCACGATTTTGCGCTGGGGACGACCTCCGAAAACCGCGCCGCCGGTTTGAGTTTCGGCCCTGACGTTTGATACTGGGCCCGTCGTCCCTACAGGGGTCTGTTCTGCGCGTTTAGCTTCTGGCTTCCGGCTTTCCGCCTTTTTTGGGCGTTTGACCTTCGATGTTCGACGTTTGACGTTATTCAAACTTCACCCCGTCGCAGGTCGTCACCTTGCCCAAATACAAAAACGTCACCTGTCGCAAGGCACTCTCTTTGTCAAACGGCGTCAGGGCCGAGGTCCCGTCTTCGGGCAGCACCACGTTGTACCAGCGCAGCGCGGCGCTCCCGGCGGTGTGTAGCACGCAGATGTTGGCGACCGTTCCCACGATCACCACGCTCTTAATGCCCCACAAATGCAGGAGGTGCTCGAGTTGGGTCCCGTAAAACCCGTCATAGCGAGCTTTTTGCAGCACAGTGTCCTCAGGTCGCGGCTTTAGCTCGTCAATGATTTGGGCCCCCCAAGTGCCTTGGACCACGTGCCGGGGCCAGATGTTGAACTCGGGGTCGCCCTCGGGGTGCCAGTCTTGGGTGTACACCACCTTCACCCCTGCGCCCCTAGCTTTCTCTAGAAGCCGCCGGATGTGGGGCACGGTGGCCTCGGCATCCGGCACGAACAGGGTGCCCTCCGGTTCCACAAAGTCGTTTTGCATGTCCACCACGATGAGTGCGGTCTCTTTGGCGGGGAGTGCTACCTCGGCCTGGCGGGGGATTTCGGGGGTCTCAATCATATGCCCAGTTTAGCGCTCGAGGGTGAAACCCAAAGCAACCGCTGGAAGCTTTGATCTGTGCGGCGAGGGAAGGAGTTTCTCACCCCTCTCGCATACCGAAAGGGCCTTGGTCAAATAACCCAAACCCTACTCAAAACTGTTCTAAAGTGAGAGCTGTAGAAGTTGGGTGCACTGATACCACCGATTCCATTTCCAGCCCGACTTCTACCCACCGACGCTGCCGAGCCTCCCCGACAGCGTCTTTTTATTGGTTTCCGATTTCCAGGCCCAGCTCGAGCACCTGCACCCCGCTCAGCACCGCTTTTCGGGCGGCATCGGTGTCGTGGTAGCCCGAGCGGTAGAAGTTCCAGGCGTTTAGGTAAAAGCTCGCGTAGTTTTCGGCTAGCTCAGGATGGTTGACGCAGCGCATCGAACAGATACCGCCCGGTGCCGGTCTAAAACTGATTCGGATAGTCCGGTGGGCAAGTTTTCTGGCTTAACAAGTATCTCGCGGTCACTCTCTGGACCGTTGGGTCTACCGAAACGCGGCGCAAGCGCCTCGTAGGGCAGCCCGTGGAGGGTCTGAACGCCGAGACTTGGGGCCGTAGCTCTCCACACGCGAGCTCAAAAGCTGAATCTGCGGGCGGGGCAGATGCAAAGGCTTGGCGATCTGCCGGTGGAATCGTCGTTCCATCCGGTCTGCAAACGCTAAGGCGTTGGGCGGGTCCTGGAGCGGAGAATCATCCTTGAGCAGCACCTGCACATCCACGTCGGAGAGCTCGGGCACGTAGTCCAGCGGGCTATCCCAGGGTTTGAGCGAGGAACCTTTGGCATACACACCTTCAAGGTTGTCGGCCTTCACGAATTCCAGGAGGGTCTGGAGGATACTCTGCCGCATCGCCGCAGTCTCGAGCCGAAGCTGAGCCTTGCTCGGATAGGTCTTGTCCCAAGCTCGCATAGGGTTGTGATTATATTGTTTGCGGCTAGACTGGGAAACGTGATTTTTCCGCTCGAGAAAGCCCCTGCCGTGGGCGAAGTTGGTCAGTTACAACAGTTGAAAGCCGCTGGAATTGATGTGGTAGACACCATCGTTTTATCCGGTCTGGAAACCGAGTTCTACCAACTGGGAAACCTCGCCGAGCAGCTCCGGCACACCTTCTCGGGCGTGTTCGGGGCACGGCTGGACGAGGAAAAGCTCGAGGCCGCCAGCGCCCAGGCCGAGCGCCTATTGCGCGAATCGTACATGCTCCCCGAGCGGTCCGACGAGGTGAAGGTGGCGCTCCCGGGTGGGAGGTTGCTGGTGCGCTACGCGGGTGAGGCTCCATTCAGCCTCGAGCCCAGCAAACAAGAAGCGTTGTGGGCCTTGAAGCGGTTGTGGGCCAGCCGTTGGCAGGTAGACGCTGTGCTAGACCGTGCTCCCGAGCTGGCTCCGCCTGAAGTCTCGAGCCTGATTCAAGCGGTGGGGGCGGAGCTGGAACCCGACGAAGTCCTTTCCGAACGGGCTTTCCAGGTTCTCGGCGAAGAGGTGCGGGTCTGGGCGAGCGGCGGGCGAGTGGTGCGGGTGGCGTAACCCCGCATCATCGGTGCTAAGTTGGCTGGGGTTTGGGGAGAAGACCGAGTTGCGCCAGTTGGTGAAAGCGGTCGGGAACCCCCAGTGTTCGACGATTTTCCCGTTCTCGAAGCGGCATATGTCCAATACGGTGATCTCGAAGGATTTACCCGTGGGGGGGTTTCCCATCAGCCCTTGGGTGTTGTCGGTGCCGCGCCCGATCATCCGCACCCAGACCTTATCCCCGTCGGCAACTATGTCCTCGATGGTGAGGCTGAACGGGGCGAAATTACGGCGAAGATAGCTGATGGACCGCTTGAACCCCTCGAGCGTGGGGTGTAAATCGAACTGATGCTCGGTGAAGGTCGGGGGAAAGATATCATCCAGAGCCTCGAGGTTGCCTTTGTTGAAGCCTTCCTCAATTAGCCGGCGAAAGACCGCTTGGTTTTGCGCTTCTGACATAATGTGGCTCCTTTATACAAGTGCTGAAGGGTGCGGGCGGATAACCTCCATCGCCGTTCAAGTCGGCGCACCCTGAGCCACCATGCCCAACTGGCGCATCAGGCTGAGCGAGTCCATCAGGTGCCAGAGGTCGGTGTTTTTGCCGTCCTGCCAGCGCAGAAAGTGCATGTGGCGCATCTTGATCTTCTTGCCGGTGGGCGGCAGGTTGCGGAAAGGCCCCTGCTCGAAGACGCCCAGGTGGGTCCCGGTCATGGTGGAGTGGAAGGCCACGATATCGCCCTCGGCGAGCGCGTGGTGCACCTCGAAATGCAGGTCGGGGAAGGCCCGGCGCATCATAGGGACGACTTCTTTGAGGTGTTGCAGCATGTCGGTTCCGGGAGCCTCCTGGTGGTCTACGCCGTTAGGAGCTATCACCTCATCGAAGACCGAGACATCCCCCTGGTTGAAGGCCCGCTCGAGGGTTTCCATTGTCAACTTCAGGTTGAGTTCGGCCGACATATATCCCACCTCCATTTATTGTAGTTAAACTACAACGAATGTTGTTATACTTTAACTTATGACTGTCAAGCCCCGACTTACCCACCGCCAGCGGCAGGCCCAAGCCACCCAGCAACTCATTATTAAGGCCGCCGAGAAGCTGTTTTTGGACGTGGGTTATGGCGTCGCCACCATCGAAGCCATCGCCGAGCGGGCCGGGGTGGCGGTGAGCACGGTCTACGCGGTCTTCGGCAGCAAACGCGGAATCCTCAAGGCCATCCGTGAGGCCTGGCATCAGGTCTCGCAGGCCAAAGACATCCTCCAGCAAGCCTCCAAGGAACCTGACTCTAAGCGCCGGGTGGAAATAGCGGCCCACGCCACTCGCCGCCAGTGGGAGGCGAGCGCGACCATGATGGCGATCTACAACAGCGCTGCCGCCGTAGACCCGGAGGCGGCTGCCGAGCTGAAAGCCGCCCGCACGGGTCGCCGGACCCACCTTGGTCATGTCCTGGAAGGCTGGGTCTCGAGCTTCCGCCCTGGCCTGGACCCGAAGCGGGCTGTGGCCCTTTACAACGCCCTGACCCTGCCGGAGGTCTACCTCGAGCTGGTCCGAGAATACGGCTGGACCCCCGACGAGTACGAAAACTGGCTGGCCGAGACTTTGAAGCAGCAACTGTTGTAATCGTCATCGCGTTCAGGACGTGATTTCCTAACGCGAGATTTCTTCGTCCCAGATGTGAGGTATCAAATCGGGCTTGAGCGCCTTGCGTTTTGCGTTTAGCGTGAGGCGACTATGTACGACTCCCACATGCATACCCCGCTGTGCCGTCACGCCGCCGGAACGCCCGCCGAGTACGTCCAAGCCGCCAAGAAAGCCGGTCTGAAGGGCATCGTGATGACCGACCATAGCCCCATGCCGCCCTGGTTTGACGCCGACGTGCGGATGAGTTTAGAGGAATTGCCTTTCTATCACGCGATGCTAGAGAAAACCCGCGCCCAAGCCGGAGATTTTTACGTCGGGATAGGCCTCGAGGCCGACTTTCACCCCGGCGCGGAATCCTTCGTCCACAAGCTGGTTTCCGCCTATCCCTACGACTACATCATCGGCTCGGTGCACTACATCGGGGCTTGGCCCTTCGACAACCCGGAGTTCGCCGCCGAGTTCGAGGAGCGCGATTTGCGCGAGGTCTACGCTGAGTATTTCAAACTTGTCACCCAAGCTGCGAGAACTGGGCTTTTCCACAGCATCGGCCATCTCGATTTGCCCAAGAAGTTCGGCCACGTACCGGCAGAAGGCTATCTGGATTTGGCCGAAGAAGCTTTGCAGGTCATTGCGGGCGAAGGGCTCTCGCTCGACGTGAACACCGCGGGCTGGCGGAAGAAGGTCGGGGAGATTTACCCGTCGAAAGCGGTGTTGGCTCGAGCTTTTGAGCTTGAGATTCCTGTCGTTCTGGGCTCCGATGCCCACAAACCTGAAGAGGTCGGCTACCGGTTCCAGGAGGCAGCAAGCGTGCTGAAATCCGTGGGATACGCCGAGGCGAGGGTATTTCGCGAAGGACGCGCCGAACGATATTCACTGTGAACTCCCCGCCTTCGGCTTTTGGCCTTTAGCTTTAGGCTGTCCTTATGAACCGCAAAGAACTCGCGGGAATGCTCGAATACGCCGCCGACCTGATGGAAGTCCTCGGTGAGGGCGATTTCCGCGTCGGGGCGTACCGCAAAGCCGCCCGCAATATTGAGAAGCTCGAGCGGGACTTAGATGAACTGGCCGCAAACGGCTTCCGCGGTGTGTTCGGAGTTGGGCCGTCCTTGGCCCCTGTTTTGACTGAGATCGTGCAGACCGGCGAGTTTCCCTATCTGGGTGAGCTCGAGTCCCAAATCCCGCCGGGGGTGCTCGAGCTGTTCCGGGTGCAGGGGCTCGGCCCCAAGCGTATCCGGGCCCTGTGGGATAACGGGATGGACAGCCTAGAAGAGGTCATTCGCCACGCCGAGGAGGGCAAAATCCGTGCTCTGCCCGGCTTTGGAGCCAAGAGCGAGGCAGGGATTTTAGAGGCTGCCCGTTTTGCCCTTGCCAACCTGCGGCGCGTACTTTTACCTGTAGGAATCGCAGCGGGGAGGTTGCTGCTCAAGGATTTAGCAAACGCCGGAATCCAAGCCGAACTTGCCGGGAGCGTGCGGCGCGGATTGGAAACGGTGGGGAACTTGGACTTGGTGGCGGTGGGTAGCCCCGAGCAGGTCGCGGTGGCGATTGGGGAACACGCCGAAAAAACCCTGCTTGACCGCGTTCAGGGCCAGGTGGAAGGTTTGTCACTCCGGATTTTCTGTGCCACGCCGGAGAACTTCGGGACAGTGCTGTTTCAGGCGACGGGCTCTGGGGAGTGGCTATCGGCTAAGGGCTATGAGCTATCCGCCCAACCCACCGAAGAAGCCGTTTTCGCCGCTGCCAACGCAGCCTATGTTCCCCCGCACTGGCGCGAACCGGAGCACATCGGTTTACCCGCCCCCGACGATGGCCTGCGCCCCGAGCAACTGCGCGGCCTGATTCATATTCACACCACTTATTCCGATGCCACCGGCACAATCCGCGAGATGGCCGAGGCCGCGATTGCCGCCGGGTACGAGTACATGGTGCTTTCCGACCATTCCCAGACAGCGGCCTACGCGGGGGGGTTGACCGCTGAGGACTTAGAGCGCCAGTGGGCCGAGGTGGACGCCCTAAACGCCGAGCTAAAGCCCTTCCGTATCCTCAAGGGCATCGAATCCGACATTCTCACCGACGGCTCGCTGGACTATCCCGACGAGGTTCTGGCGCGGTTCGATATGATCATCGGCAGCCTGCACTCGGGATTCAACCTCTCCAGAGACGACCAGACCGCCCGTTTCTTGAGGGTTTTAGAAAACCCCTATCTGACGATTCTCGGACATCCCACTGGACGGCTTTTGCTGCGGCGACGGGGCGTGGATGCCGACTGGGAGCGCATCCTCGAGCACGCCTCGAGGTATGGCAAAATCGTCGAGTTCAACTGCAACCCCTACCGTCTCGACCTAGACTGGCGGTTGGTTTTACGGTGGCGTGACCGGCTCAACTTCTCGCTCGGCCCTGACTGCCACAGCGTAAATGGCCTCGCCGACATCGGCTACGGCCTGCTGTATGCCCATAAATGCGGCCTGAGACCAGAGCAAGTCGCCAACACCTGGACGGCAGAGCAGCTCATGGAGGTGAGCCACGCGCTTAGGCCTTAGTTTCCTCGGCACCCACCAGTAGCTCGGCCTCGCGGTGCAGGAAGGCCCGCAGCACGTCGGTCACGGTGATGACGCCTACCAGTTTCCCCTCGTGGGTGACGGGTAGGCCGCCCACCTTGGCCTCGAGCATGGTTTTCGCGGCGGCCTGTAGCGGCAAAGTATCCGCAACGGTCACAGGATGCTCGGTCATGATCTCGGCCACTTTGAGCCGGGCGATCAGATAGTTGATCTCCCAGACCGAGAGCGCGTTGGCATCGGAGGGCATGGCCTCTTTGAGATCGCGGTCGGTGACGATGCCCACCAGCTCGCCCTCTTGTAGCACCGGCAGGCGGCGAAATCCGCCTTTTTTCATCAGCGCCGCGGCTTCGGGAACCGAGGTTTCGGGGGCGACCGTGACCGGGTTGGGGGTCATATATTCCTTGACTGTCATATGAACCACCTCAGCTTGAGCGTATGACTGTGGAGCGCGGTAGAGTAGGTGCAGATGTCTCTGCGCTGGGCACGGACTCAGCTATCTACTTAATCCTTAACCCATTGGAGGCAGATGATGGCGTACACGGTAATGCTCTGGTTGGTCAACCCCGGCCCGCAAACCGACGAGGAAGAAGCACGGGAGATGCTGGATAAACGCCGCCCCCAACTGCCGGGCGCCAAGACCGGCGTGACCGAGCCTCCGGCTTCGACCCGGCTGGTCTACGGGGTGTACGACGATAAAGGCCAAGCCGAAGAGGCGCTGATGAATCTAGGGGTGCAGCTCGAAGGGAACCAGCCCATTCGGGTGGAGATGAACAGCGGAAATGTGTTTTTAGTGCCCGCCCACCGGGTTCACTACGCGGTGATGAGCGAGGTGGTCCGCCCGATGGATGGTGGTAAGGCCAAGAGCCCGGCCTGAACCGATGTCCATTGATGGCGTATGTAGGGGCGCAGGGCCCTGCGCCCCTCCGTGCGTCCAACCCCTGTCGCTAGGTACGAAATAGAAATCTGCGTGCTAATACACCCGCCCTCCGAGCGGAACCTCGCGTTCGGCGGCGAGCAGCACCACTCGGCCTTCCGCGTCCGGTAGCCCCAGCACCAGCACTTGGGAGACAAACCCAGCGATGTTGCGCTCGCCCAGGTTCACCGCGCAGATCACCTGCCGCCCCACTAGGGCTTCGGGGGTATACAACTCGGTGAGTTGGGCGCTGCTCTGTTTGGTCCCCAGCTCACCCAAATCCACCCACAGCTTGTAAGAGGGCTTTCTGGCCTTCTCGTTCGGCTTAGCTTTAGTAATGCGCCCGACGCGCAGGTCTAGGAGTTCGAAAGCCTCGAGGGGGGTCATGGGGAAAGGATAACTTTAGCGGTGAGCGGTGAGCAATGAGCTAAAGGGGCAGAGGGCAGCAAAGTCAAAGGCCCTCGGCTCTGTGCCCTCAGCTCTCAGCGCTCTGCTTTTAGGCTCGTGGCTCATCGCTAGTCGCTCATTGCTATACTCATCCCCATGCAACGTCTGCTCGACCAAGCCGCGCTCCTCATCCGTGATGCCAGGGAACAACCCCCCGAACAGGCGGGGCGGGGTTTCCAGGAGGCGGTAGCCTTGCTCGAGGCTGTCCCACCCGGCAGGGAGCGCGATGGGATGATGGCCCTGGCCTACCTACGGCTCTCCCAGGTCCAGCGCAAGGAAGGGAAGACTAAAGAAGCCGAGCGCTCCTACATGCTGGGCTATAGCTATGCGCGCACCTCGAGGGAAGAACGGGTGCGCCGCCTGGCCGAAAGACTGGGTGAGGAACTGACGGGATAAATGCCCCGCGGGGATTTTGTACCCTTGAGTCTGGAGGAATTGCAGAGTATGGGTCAGACGCTCGGCGACATCGCCGCCGCCCTCATCGCCCTTTCGGGGGTGGCGGTCATCATCGGAGTCATCTTTATTCGCCGTGGGGACCGGGTTTGGCACCCCCGGATGATGCTCACCGCCACCGCATTGGCAGCCTTATTCCTGGTGTTCTATCTGCTTAAGTGGGGGCTGTACGGGACGACCCGCTACGTCGGCCCGGAGGAATGGAAAGGGGCCTATTATGCCCTGCTGGTCAGTCACACCCTGCTGGCGGCGGTGAACGGCCCGCTGGTGGTCTGGCTCATCTACAACGCGGTCAAAGGACGCTTCAACGTCCATAAGCCCTGGGCCCGCTGGACGGTCCCCATCTGGCTTTATGTGGCGGTGACCGGCTGGGTGATTGACTTGGTGCTCCGGCGCTATGGTGAGAGCACGGGGAGCATCCGGTTTTGAACCATGAGTGATGAGTAATGAGCGATGAGCAAGAGCAAAACGCCGATAGCCAAAAACAAGCTCATGTCTGGGACGGTAAAAAAGGGACTCGAGATTCTCTCTTATGGAGAGAAAGTCCTTGGCCTTTGGTTTTTGGCTCATCGCTCATGGCTAGTTGCTCATTGCTTCTTTCCCCAGCTCTCGAGCACGATTCTCCCGTCCACCACCCTGGCCCGCTCCGGGCCACGCCCGCCTTTGTCTTCGGTGGGGGCTTGGGCCACCATGCCCGCAATACGAATCTGCTTGGCTTCTAGGCTCATCGCCCAGATGGCCGCCTCCTCCTGCCCGTCGGCCCCGGCGTGGGCTAAGCCCCGCAGCTTGCCCACCACGATGATATCTCCCGCCGCGATGATCTCCGCTCCAGGGTTGACATCTCCCAGGATCACCACCGTTCCGGGAGACTCGATCCGGCTCCCAGCCCGCAGATTTTGGTCAATCACTTCGGTATAGGGGATGAGTTTTTCGCCGCGTTGAGGGCGCAGTTGCAACCCCCGGTTCTGGCCGATCTCGAGGAGAGCCTCTAAGACATCCTTCGTCACCGGGCCGCTGACTTCGACCTCCAAGGGTGACTCGGGGAGGTCGGCTAGGGCTTTGCGGAGGATTTCGGGCGTTTCGTTGCCGTCGAGCCGGACTGAGAGGGCGTTGAGGGTGGCGCGGATTCGCATCAGGCCAGTTATACCACGCTGGCTACCCCCAAAAGGGGCTGGGTTCTACCCCCATTGAGGGATTGCTTTGGCGTATCCCTTATGACTACCATCATTGAGGCACCTCAAAGAGCGGAAGCTATAAAAGGATATATGAGCAAACGCGGATTTACCCTTATCGAAATGTTGGTTGTGATAGCGATTCTTGCCGTCTTGATCGGTATAGCGGCGCTCAACTTCCGTCCCTTAGGAGCGCCGCTACAAAACGGCGCTGCACAACTCGAGTCCTTCCTCAAGCAAGCGCGGCTCAGAGCCATCGCTACTACTCGAGCCTACCGCGTGGTTCCAGTTCCTTCCTCGGTCACGACGCTTAAGCTTCAATACGCCAATAATTGCAACTCGGGCAATACTTGGACCGATGATAATCCAGTCAGGACCCTACAACTGCCGGATAATGTAACGCTCAACGGCACCGCGTGGACCAGCGTTTGCTTCAACAGCCGGGGCGCTGCCTACAACAACTCGGGCAATCCCGCCAGTGTCACCATTGCCCTTATAGACAATAAAAACCAACAGCGCTCCGTGCAGGTACTGCTTGGAGGGGGGGTGCGTCAGCAATGAAGACCTCTGGATTCAGCCTAATTGAAGCGCTCGTGGCTCTGGTGATTCTCGGGATCGCCCTGGCGGCTATAGTCCCAGGATTCATAGGTTACTTCAATGTCAATAATAACCAGGAGGTTCGCTCGCAAGCGGTGATTGCTGCCCAACGGGTTTTGGAAGAGAAAAGGACCGTTGATCCAAACACCATGCCCCGTAGTGGGTCTGACCCAGCACAAACCATATCGGCAGGTGGTCGCACCTTCACCTATGTCGTCACCTATCGTGAAGACGCGACAAATTCTTGCACGGTATCGTGCCGATTTGTCCGTGTGGACATTATCTATGGAGGGGGGGTGGTTTATGCAGCCGAGACAGCCTATACGCAGCTCAACGCGCCGGTCATCACGCCCTAAGGGTCTGACGATTATTGAGCTTTTGGTTACGATGGGCATTCTGGCAATCATTTTGGGAGCGAGCTTCTCACTGGTGATCTCCAACCGAAGAATCTACCAGATTGACCAAAGCCGTACCGCCATCAACCAAAATCTCCGCTCTGGAATGGATATTCTCGCCGCAGATGTGCGCCAGGCAGGCGAGAGGTTGAGCGTCAGCGGAACCTTACCTCTGCTCGAGGTCATCAACGCCGCAGGCGCTACTCCTGAAACCCTGGTTATCCGCCGAAATCTGAGCGATACGATTCTTCCGGTCTGTGCTGATGTGGCTACCAATGCTACGAGCATCACCGTAGCATTTGCCCCCGGTTCTCCCAACACCACCCCTGCTGAGTGCGTGTTTAAGGACAACGGTAGCCCTACCAACCCTACGGCTCCCAACGGTACCGCCGATAACGTAGACGATTGGCGAACCTATAGGCTGGCGCAGACCGGTGGGACCAGGGCGTTTATCTGGGACCCGGTGCTCAAACAAGGGGAGTTCTTCACGTACACCGGCGAGACCCCCACAGCGATCACCAAAAACAATGTCAACTTGACATACGCCTATCCCAGAGCAAATCAACCGGTGGTGTATCTCCTCGAGGAAAAGCGCTATAGCGTCAATAACGGGATTCTTCAGGTTGTCAAAAATGGGGTCGTGTCCAACCCTGACCAAATCATTGACCGGGTATCCGATTTCCAGATTCAGGCCACTCTAACCTATACAAAGAACAGCGTAACCACCACCACCACTCTAGACACCTTAGGCCCCACCACCACCTGGACGACGCAGGGAACAACCCTGGTCGCATGGCAATACCTAACTGCCGTGAATATCACCCTGACCGGCTCCGCGACCGTCCAAGGCCGAACTGTCACCCGTAGCCTATCCGACAGGCTCTTTCCCAGAAACATGCTTTCGCAGTGAGGTGCCACCATGAATAGACCCAGTGGTTTTGCGGTAGCGACAGTTCTCATGATGGTGGTGGTGATGGGGGTGCTGCTGGCTTCCTACTTCGTAATCACCAACCTCGAAATCTCCACCACCAGTCAGAGCGCCAACAGCACTAAAGGCTTTTATGCTGCAGAGGCAGGGCTGAACCTGCGGGCTCAAGAAGTCCGAGCAAAGTTCCAAGGGTACAATGTTCCTACCGGAACGAGCCCCACCGCGGCCAACCCGAGCCAGGCCTGCCTCACCGATGCTAACGGCAATTTTATTGGTTCTGTGGGCACTGGAGACTTTCAATGCAAAGGCTATTCTTTACAGGGCCGTAACGCAGCCACCTACGTGCAATACCTGGGATTGCAGACCGTTGACCCAATCCCACCGCCGGATACATACGCAGGGCTGAGTGCCCAGGAGTATCGTTACGATTTATATTCCAAAGCTCAAAACAGCAAGAATGAGACCGAGGCCATCCTGCAAATGCGATTCAAAAGCCGTCTGGTGCCTCTGTTCCAGTTCGCCATCTTTTACAACAAGGATTTAGAGTTTGCCCCCTCGCCCCCCATGACCCTTACGGGGCCGGTTCACACCAACGGCAACCTTTTCTTGTCGGCAGGTAACTCCTTAGATATCCAGGGCCGTGTGACTACCGCAGGAGACCTATACCTAGGGAGGAAATATCAAATCGGGTGTGACCAGAATAATCCGGTTCGTGTGGCCGACCCCAGTACACTCCGACAGCTTACTTATGGAGGCTCGCCCTGCTCAAACCAAAACGCGCTTCAGGCCAGCGATTTGAGCCCATTTAATGGAAGTATTAAGATCAGGGTGGATAGGGTGACGGTCCCTACGCCTGAGACCTTCGCTCCAACACCGGGCGCTATGTACTGGGATAACGCCGATTTGCGGCTGGTGCTTAACATCGCTACCGGCAAGGTCGAGGTGCGCAACCAGGATAACAGTGTAAACACCAACGCAACCACGCTTCTCAATAACTGTCCTAGCACCACCTCAGGTAGGACGGCTATGCCCGGTAATAAAGCTGTAGGCTTCACCAACCGGTTTCGTAACAACCGCGAGACGGCTACCAGAGGGACCGCTGTTAACATCCAGATGCTCGAGGTAGACGAACAGGCAGTAATGGACTGCATCCGGAATAATCCCGGTCAAATCCTGGATGGTGGCAAGGCGCTCGACGATACTACTAATGGTGGGTTGGTCTGGCACCTTTCAGTGGACGGCCCAAACAAGGCTGGCATTAACAACTATGGAGTTCGTATACGCAATGGCGCAACTTTAGGCCCTTCTTCAGGTTCGACCCAGATCAGAGGCTTGACCCTAGTGACCGACCAAGCCGCGTACATTCAAGGCGATTACAACACCAACAACTGGAAGCCTGCCGCGATTATGGCGGACTCAATCAATGTTTTGTCCAACGCTTGGGATAACACGCTTGAGGGAACCCCATCGCAGATCAACCAACAACCCAGCGCTTCCCCTACCTCGATATACTCGGCCTTCCTATCAGGTACAGACTCAACGGGTGGGAGCGAAGGGACCAAACTTAATCAAAGCCAAAGCATCTATAACGGTGGAGTAGAAAACTATCCTCGGTTTCATGAAAACTGGTCGCGCCAAACGTTTACTTATCAAGGTTCATTTGTAAGCTTGGGTGTCCCCCTTCATGTAAACGGAACCTGGATTAATCAAAATCCGTTCTACACGCCCCCCCGCCGCGTTTGGAGCTACGAAACCCGCTTCAACAATGCTGCCAACTTACCTCCGCTGTCCCCGCGCTTCGTTTACCTCAAACAAGAGCTGTTCGTACGTCAGTTCGAGCAACAATAGACTCTGTAAAAGAGAAGAGGTGGCTTTACACCACCTCTTTTGCTTTTGTTGCTACCGATTGGCGATGTGAATCGCCATCTTGTGCAGGTTCTCTGCTGCTTCCATAATGCCCTCGCTCAGGGTCGGGTGGGCGTGGACGGTGAGGCCAATATCCGTCACGGTAGCTCCCATCTCGAGCCCCAGCGCCATCTCCGCGATCATGTCCGAGGCGTTCGGGGAGAAGATGTGCGCCCCCAAAAGCAAGTCAGTTTCTGCGTCCCCGATGAGCTTAATCATTCCATCGGTAGCATTCAGGGTCATCGCTCGGCCCGAGGCCGAGAGCGGGAACTTGCCCACCTTCACCTTATACCCGGCCTTTGTCGCTTCCTCCTCGGTCATGCCCACGGCGGCCCACTCGGGCGAGGTGTAGACCACGTTGGGAACCTGGTAATCCATTACTGCATTGCCACCGCTCGCGTTCTCGGCGGCGATCAGGCCTTCTTTCATGGCTTTGTGGGCCAGCAGCGGCGGACGGGTTACGTCCCCGATGGCATAAATGCCGGGGACGCCGGTCTCCATCTTCTCGTTGGTGGGGATGTACCCGCGCTCGTCCACCTTTACGCCGATGGCCTCGAGCCCCAGCCCCTTCCCGCGCGGGCGGCGGCCCGTGGCGACGAGAATCTTGTCCACCACGATCTCTTCCTGCTTGGCCGTCTTTACGTCCTCAAGCGTAACGTGGATGCCGTCTTTCTTACGCTCCTGACGCACACCCTTGATGCCGGTGCGGATATTGATGCCTTGCTTGGTCAGAACTTTCGCCAGCAGATTCGCAGTCTCGGGGTCGGCGGCGGGCAGGATTTGGCCCATGAACTCGATAACGGTGACCTCCGCGCCCATCCGCTTGTAGACCTGGGCGAACTCTAAGCCAATCGCCCCCCCGCCGATGCACAGCATCCGCTTGGGGAACTTGTCCTCGACGCGCAGGGCGCCCGTCGAGTCAATGATGTCCTTCCCGTCCACCTCGAACCCCGCCAAGGTGTTGGGTTCGGAGCCGGTGGCGACGATAAAGGTATTGCCCTCGATGCGTTCGCCGTTCACCTCAATCGTCTTCGGCCCGACGAACTTGGCGAAACCGGTTTTGAGGTCAATCTTGTTGCCCTTGAACAGTTGCCCCACGCCGCCGGTGAGCTTTTTGACCACGCTGTCGCGCCAGCCGCCCAGTTTCTTGAAATCGAGCTTGGCCTCCTTGACCTCGAGGCCGAAGTCCGAGCTGTGACGGGTAGACTCGAGTTCCTCCGCCGCGTGCAGCAGGGCTTTGGTGGGGATGCAGCCGATGTTTAGGCAGACCCCGCCCACGAACTCCGCCTCCACCGCCAGAACCTTTTTGCCGAGCTGGGCGGCGCGGATCGCCGCGTGGTAGCCGCCAGGGCCGGTGCCGATCACAATCACGTCGTAAGTCGCCATACCGCTCCTATTATGGGTGGTCGTACGTCGTACGTCTAACGTCGTACGCTCAATCTTTGCTCACCGCGTTGGCTAGGGGGTTGAGTTTGGCCTTGATGCGGCTGGCGTTCGCCAGGGGCGACTGAATCTGGGCCTCGGACAGGTACTCGAGCTTTATCGCCGCATATAAACCGCTCACCACCTCAAACAGCGAGCCACGGGCTATACCCAAAAACCGCACAAAGTCCTTATCGCCATCTCGGCCCCGCCCCTCGGCAATGTTCAGGCAGACAGAAACTGCGGCTCGCTGAATCTGATTGGTCAAACCGAACTGCTCGGATTTAGGAAACCTTTTGGTGAGCTGGTAAATCTCTGCTATGAACTCGAGGCCGAGCTGATACACTTCGAGATTCTCAAAGCCGAAGTAGCTCGTGTAGGGCTCAGCCATAGGCGTAAGACGTAGGACGTACGACGTAAGACTAAACCGCCTCAAGCAGAATCAAATCCGGTTTTTCCAGCAGCCGAATGACCTCTTTGCAGAACATTGCTGCCTCCGCCCCGTCCACCAAACGGTGGTCGAAGCTGAGCGACAGGTACATCATCTGCCGAACTTTGATTTCGTCGTTTTCCATCACCATCGGGCGCTTTTGAATGCTGTGTACACCGAGAATTGCTGCGTCCGGGACGTTGATGATGGGGAAGCTGAATAAGGCACCAATCGAGCCGATATTAGTGACGCTGAAGGTGGAGCCGGTCATGTCCTCGGGGGCGAGTTTGTTGTTTCTGGCTTTCTCCGCGAGTTCATTGATTTCTCGAGCAATCTGTAAGATGGACTTCTTATCCACGTCCTTGATCACCGGCACGACCAAACCGGCCTCCGTCGCCACCGCCATGCCGATGTTGTAATAGCCCTTCAACACGATTTCTTGTTTTGCCTCATCCATCGAGGAGTTGACAGCCGGGAACTTCTTCAGCGCGATAGCGAGGGCCTTGAAGATGAACGGTAGATACGAGAGTTTGACTCCCTGTGCTTCGGCAGCAGGTTTGAGCCTGCCGCGCATCGCCACAAGGTCGGTCAAATCGGCCTCGTCCACGCTGAGGGTGCGCACCGTATAGAGGTGCGAGGCGATCATCTGGTTCGCAATCGCCCGTCGCAGACCGCGCAGAGGGACGCGGGCTTCCTGGGTTTGGTAGCCTTTAGGGGATTTGTACTGGACTGGCGCAGGGAAGCCCGAAGGGGTCGGTGCTTTAGCCTGCGGAGTTTGTAGGGACGACGGGCCTGTCGTCCCTACGGGGTGAGCGGCGGATTGGGGGTTCTGTGCGAAGGCTTTTACGTCGTCTACCCGAATCCGACCGTTGGGGCCGCTGCCCGGAATTTGGGTGATTTCAAGACCTAAGTCTCGAGCCATCTTCCGCGCGGCGGGAACGGCGATGACGCGCCCATGAGGATTGGTTGCCGCTTTAGGAGGCTCAGCGACCGCGGTGGAGGAGGCCCGAGCCGCGAACGGGTTCTTCACCTGCTCCTGTTTGCCGTCCGGCTTGAACAAGGAAAGGTTCGCCCCGTCGTCCTCGGCGATGTTGCCGGGCTCCACGATGCTGCGTTCTTCTTGGGCTTGAAGATTGGGTGCTGGAGCGGGCTCAGGGTTCTTGTCGCTGATGGGCGAGGCGTGATTCCGGTCGCTGATGGTTCCGGTGACCTCGCCGGGTTCGGCGACGGTGGCGATGGGCGCGTGAACCGCCACCACATCGCCCTCCTTCACCAGCTTTTGCAGCAGCACGCCTTCGTAGGGGCTAGGTAGCTCCACTGTGACCTTATCGGTCATCACCTCAACAAAGGGCTGGTCCTTCTTGAGCGGCTGGCCTTCCTCCACCAGCCACTTGAGGATTTCGCCTTCTACAACGGATTCGGCGAGTTCGGGCAGGACGATTTCTTTGGGCATATCGCTCCTAATAATCTAACACCCGCTTGGCAGCGTTCAGGATTCGCGTCACGGTAGGCATATAGAGCTTGTCCTGGGCGTAGGGGTAGGGGATGTCGAAGCCGGTGACGCGGGTGGCAGGCGCGAGCAACTGGTCAAAAAGTTCCTCCGAAACCGTCGCCGTGACCTCGCTGGCGATGCTGGCGGTATGCGGAGCCTCGGAAATCATCAGCAGGCGACCGGTTTTAGCGACCGAGTTCAGCACGGCTTCCTTGTCCCAGGGCATCACCGAGCGCAGGTCAATCACTTCGGGATTAATCCCTGCTGAAGCCATCTCCTCGGCGGCTTTCAGGGTCTCCACCATGCTCCCGCCGTAGGAAACCAGCGTGATGTCCGTGCCCTCCCGGCGCAGGGCCGCTTTGCCGATGGGGATGAGGTAATCGTCCTCGGGAACCTCTTCCTTCACCGCCCGGTAGAGCCGCTTGGGCTCCATGAAGATCACTGGATCGTCGTCGCGGACGGCGCTTTTCAGCAAACCCTTGGTGTCGTATGGGGTGGAGACGACCACCACTTTGAGCCCGCCGGTATGAGCGAAATGCGCCTCGGGGCTCTGCGAGTGGTGATGCCCGCCCTTCACCCCGCCCCCGGTGGGCATCCGCACCACCATCGGCGCGGTAAACTGCCCGCCGCTGCGGTAGCGCAGCTTGGCGGCCTGCGAGAAAAGCTGGTCTATACCGGGGAAAACGTAGTCGGCGAACTGGACCTCGGCCACCGGTCGCAATCCATGCGCGGCCATCCCCACCGCCGCGCCGATAATCGCGGCTTCAGAGAGGGGAGAGTCGAGAACCCGGTCGGGGCCGAACTTCTGCTGCAAACCCTCGGTGGCGAGGAAGACCCCGCCGCGCTTTCCCACGTCCTCGCCGAACAGGACAACTCTTTCGTCCCGGCTCATCTCTTCGCTGAGGGCCGTGTTGATGGCCCCAATCATGGTCAATGTCGGCATTTCAACACCTCTGTCGCAGGTTACAGGTCTCATGTCGCATGTCAAAAGCCTTGGCGTTGGCCTGAGACCTGAGACTCGAGACTTGCGACGCTTTTAGCGCAGTTCCTCCAGCACTACTCTCCGCTGCTCTTCCAAGTGCCAGGGGCGGCTGCTGAGCACGTCCTCGAACATCCACTCCGCCGGGGCCTCGCCTGCGGCCTCGGCTTGCTTCAAAGCGGTGTCCAGGTCATGAGCGATGCGGGCGCGGAGTTCGGTTTCGGCGGTCTCGTCCCACAAGCCTTGCTTTTCCAGAAACTTCCTGTACCGCACGATGGGGTCGCGTTTCTTGGCGGCCTCGACCTCGGCCTTGGGGCGGTAGCGGCTGTCGTCGTCGGCGGAGGAGTGGGGGCCGTAGCGGTAGACCTCGAGCTCGACTAAGGCTGTGCCGTGGCCGGTTCTGGCCCGCTCCACCACGTCTTTGAGCACGTAGTAGCTCGCCAGCACGTCCATCCCGTCCACCCGGTAGCCGGGGATGCCGTATGCACGGGCTTTATCAGCAATGGTGTGGGAAGCCGTCTGATGCGACAAATCCACGCTGATGGCGTAGCGGTTGTTCTCGCAGACGAACACGGCGGGTGCACCCTGCACGGCGGCGAAGTTAACCCCGGCGTGCCAGTCGCCCTCGCTGGTGGCACCGTCGCCGAAGCTGCATACCGTGACCTGACCGGTGTTCCGCAGCTTCATGCTGATGGCCGCACCTGCGGCGGGCGGGACGTGCGAGGCGATGGCCGAGCCGACGGTGAAGATGTTCAGCGCTTTGGAGCCCGTGTGCGAGGGCATCTGGCGGCCCTTGGCGGGGTCGGCGGCGTTGCCGAGCATCTGCCCGAAGATTTCGACCAGCGGAACGCCCATTGCCAGGGCAAGCCCCATGTCGCGGTAGTAGGGGAAGAGCCAGTCGAAGCCCTTCTGCACAGCGTTGGCGATGGCGACGTGGGCCCCCTCGTGGCCCATGTGGGGGGCGATGAAGCTGGTCTTGCCGGTGCGGATCAGGATGGTGAGCTTCTCGTCCAGCATCCGCGCGGCGACCATCTCGGCGTAGAGGCGTTTTAGCGTCGCGTCGTCAAGGTCCAGCTCGAACGGCGCGACCCACTCGCCTTCATCGGAGAGCACCCGAATCGGCTCGGGTGTGAACGGCTGAAACTCGGTTTTGTCCTTAATCATGCCTTCCTCCTGGGACGTGGGATTGCCAGCGTCCCCGACCTGCTAGGCCCCTGGTAAGAGCCGTGAAGTGTCCGTGCCCCCTTGGGTAAAGGCGGGCGCGGGGAAAACAAAAACGCCCGGTTTGGTATACCGGGCTTCGGGGGTGGGAGAGCCGATAATGACGACTAGAGCTGTCTCTAGGCTTCTCACGCAGACCCCCTGATAGCTCTGAGTATAGCGCATCGGACTAGAGGCACATGTGCCCCACCTCATTCGGTGAGGGTACGCGAGGGCGGCTGTGCTGTCTACAACGTTTTGTAGACTGGGAACGGAAATGCGTATCAAGGTTTGCGCCATCGGGAAGCCCAAACTGGCCTACGCCAAGGCGGGTTTGAGTGAGTATGCCGGGCGTTTGGAGCGGTACACGCGGCTCGAGCTTCTCTACCTCAAAGAAGGCACGCAAGCGCAGGAAGGCGAGCGGCTTTTACAAGCTTCAGAAGGGTATTTGCGTGTGACGATGGATGAGCGCGGCGAATCGGTGGATACGACGACTTTGAAAACTAAGCTCGAGTCCTGGGAGATGCGCGGCGAGAAGGGAGCGGCCTTCCTCATCGGCGGTGCGGAGGGGCATTCGCAGGCGGTGAGGGACGCGGCGGACTGGGTTTTATCCCTCTCCAAGCTGACCTTGCAGCACGAGTTGGCGCTGGTGGTGCTGCTTGAGCAGTTATATCGCGTCGAAACCTTGAAGCGGGGCGAACCGTATCACCGATAGCCATGAGCAACTAGCCATGAGCCAGGGCAATCGTACGTCTTAGGTCCAACATCGTACGCTAAAGGCTAAAAACCTAGCTCACCTCTGGGACGTTGAAATCAAGGTTTGAGAATCCTCGTTCTGGACATGAGGTGGTTTTGGCGTAAAGCGTAAGACGTACGACCTAAGACGCTTTTAGCTCATCGCTCATTGCTCATAGCTCATCGCTGTGTTAGCCTTTGACATTCCTCGGAGGAAGCATTGACCACGGCTCCAACGGCGGTAAACAAGAACTCA
The DNA here is from genome assembly GCA_040290005.1 of Meiothermus sp. Classification (GTDB taxonomy): domain Bacteria; phylum Deinococcota; class Deinococci; order Deinococcales; family Thermaceae; genus Meiothermus. Next base: position 30,554 of record PSMF01000002.1, on the reverse strand, counting down.
GTGGCGATTGGCCTCGAGCGCCTGACCATGATTTACGGCGAGGGCGCAGAGCGCGTCAAAGCCCTCGACGGGGTGAGCCTCGAGGTCGGCCACAATGAGTTTTTTACACTGTTAGGGCCGTCCGGCTGCGGGAAAACCACGCTCTTGCGGCTGATTGCGGGTTTCGAGCAGCCCACCGAGGGCTCGATTCGGCTGTACGGGGAGCCGCTCGAGGGCTTGCCGCCCTATAAACGCCCGGTGAACACGGTGTTCCAGAGCTATGCCTTATTTCCACACCTAACCGTCGCGCAAAACATCAGTTTTGGCCTCGAGATGCTCGGCAAACCCAGGGCCGAAATCGCCAAGACGGTCTCGGAAATGCTTGCGCGGGTCAAGCTGGTGGGCTATGAAAACCGCAAACCGGCACAGCTTTCGGGTGGGCAGCAGCAGCGGGTGGCGCTGGCCCGCGCCCTGGCGAACCGGCCTAAAGTTTTGCTGCTCGATGAGTCTTTATCGGCGCTCGACCTGAAGCTGCGCAAGGAGATGCAGCTCGAGCTAAAGCGCCTCCACGCCGAGACCGGCATCACCTTCGTCTTCGTCACCCACGACCAGGAGGAAGCCCTCACCATGTCCGACCGCATCGCCGTGATGCAGGAGGGCCGGGTCGCTCAAGTCGGCACGCCCACCGAAATCTACGACGCGCCCAACAGCCGGTACGTGGCAGATTTCATCGGGGAGACCAACTTTTTGCGGGCTCGAGCCAAGGGAAACACGATCTCACTTCCAGACGGCACTTCTTTACAGGTCAAAAGCAATGTTCCAGACGGAGATGTCACTTTGGCTATTCGCCCCGAGCGAGCCCGGCTGAGCGCGGATGGGAGCGGGATTCGGGCTCGAGTCAAAGATGTTGTCTACAAAGGCACGGACACGATTTATCTGCTGGATTTGGCCGGACAGGAAACCTTTCAACTCCGCTCGCAGAACCGCTTGGGTGCGATGCAAATGGTGAAACCCAGCGATGAAGTGGGGCTCGAGCTGCCCCCCGACGCAATCCGGGTGCTGACGGAGTGAGGATGGCAAACCCTTCGCAGAAATCTATTTCCGCCGCCGATGGCTCGAGCAAACGCGCGGTAGAACGCCGCGATTTAGTAACGCGCTGGTCGCTGATTCTCCCGGCAGGAGTGATTATCTTCGTGTTCATGCTGCTGCCGATGCTATTGATGGCGCTGATGTCCTGGCTCGAGCCTGGCAACTTCGGCGGCGTGCGGTGGGGCCACTACACGCCCGAGGCATATATCAAGTTCCTCTTCGACCGCAACCTCGGCGACTCCCTGACGCTCAACACCGACTATCTCTCGATTTTCTCGAGGTCCTTTGGCTTGGCCTTCGTCACGATGATTATCACGCTCCTGATCGGCTTCCCGGCCTCGCTGTACATCGCCCTGCAAACCCCGCACCGCCGTCAGTGGCTTATCTTCCTCGTCACCATCCCGTTCTGGACGAACCTGCTGGTACGTACTTACGCCTGGATTCTGCTGCTCAGGAACGGCGGTTTGATCGAGGACGGGTTGAAGAAAGTGGGCGTGCTGAACGGGTCGCTCGAGCTGATGTACACCCCCGTCGCGGTGCAAATTGGCCTGGTCTACGCCTTCTTGCCGTTCATGGTACTGCCGATTTACACCAGCCTGGAAAAGCTCGATTGGCGCTTGATGGAGGCCGCCTTCGATCTCTACGCCAATCGCTGGAAGGCGCTCCGGCGCATCATCCTGCCGCTGGCCGCGCCGGGGATGGTGGCGGGCTGTATCCTGGTCTTCGTTCCCGCGCTGGGGACGTATTTTATCCCCGAGCTGCTGGGCGGGGCCAAGAGCCTGATGATTGGAAACCTCATCCAGCAGCAGTTCGGGGTCTCGAGGGACTGGCCCTTCGGCGCAGCGCTCTCTTTCGCGCTGCTGGCTGTCGTGCTGCTGTTCATGCTGGTCTACGCCCTGCGCTTCCGGGGCAAGGGGAGCCTGACGTGAGAAGTTGTGTCGAAGGACAAAGGTCTAAGGTCAAAAGTCAGAACGAGGTTTTGGCCTTCGACCTTAGACTTTCGACCTTCGACTGCCCGCTTGCGACCTGCGACCTGCGCCAAGGGGTTTCGCATGGTTAACCCTCGCAACCCCCTCTGGCGCTTCCCCGGCCTGTTCTGGGTGATGGTGTTCTTCTTCGCCTTCTTGTACGTGCCGATTTTCGTGCTGGTGGCACTTTCTTTCAACGCGAATCAGGTGGCGACCATCTGGACGGGGTTCAGCCTGGATTGGTATAACGTGGTCCTGAACAACCCCAACATCCTGCGGGCTACGCAAAACTCGCTGGTGGTCGCCAGCATCTCGACGATTATTTCCACCGTCGTCGCCACCGCCGCCGCAGTGGGCATGGCAGGACGCAAGTTTCGCGGCCAGAATGTGTTTAATGGCCTGGTCGGTTTGCCACTCCTGGTGCCGGAAATCGTCACCGCAGTCGCATCGCTTTTATTCTTCCTCGCCATCGGCATCCAACTGGGGCTGCTTACGGTCATCATCGCGCACACGGTTTTCTGCATCCCCTTCGCGTACCTGCCGATTCGGGCGAGGCTCGAGGGCCTCGACCCGAAGCTGATGGAAGCTAGCGCCGACCTCTACGCGAACCCATGGCGCACCTTCCGCCGCGTCACGCTGCCCCTGCTCGTCCCCGGCATCGTTTCCGGCGCGATGCTGGCCTTCATCACCTCGATGGACGATTTCGTGATCACCTTTTTTGTCGCGGGAGCCGGGGCCACTACCCTGCCGGTCTACATTTTCGGTATGATTCGCATCGGGATAACCCCCGAGGTGAACGCGATTTCTACACTGCTGCTGGCGGTTTCGGTGCTGTTTGTGACGGTTTCGTTTTTGATCGGACAGAGGAGATAGCAATGAGCGATGAGTCATGAGCCAAGTGCCAGTGGCCTGTAGCTTGTGGCAAGTGGTAAAAACCTCCACAGGCTACGAGCCACGCGCTCCAAGCCCGGTTTTAGCTCATCGCTCATCGCTTTCCGAAAGGAGAACCATGAAGAAGCTGCTGTTCGGAATTATCGCCGCCCTCACCGCCTCGCTGGCGCTCGCCCAGGGCCAGAGCATCAACCTCTACAACTGGTCGAACTATATCCCGCCTGAACTCCTCAAGACCTTCGAGAAGGAGACTGGAATCCGCGTTAACCTCGATGTCTACGACTCCAACGAGTCGCTGCTCGCCAAGCTCAAGGCCGGGGCCACCGGCTACGACGTGATCGTGCCCAGCGATTATATGGTCAAGATCATGATTGACGAGGGATTACTCGAGAAGATTGACACTTACAAGATGCCCAACTTCAAAAACGTGGCCGACTTTTCGATCAAGCCGCCGTTCGACCCTAAGCGAGAGTACAGCGCGCCCTATATGTGGGGTGTGACGGGCTTTACCTACGATTCGGCTCGAGTCCCCGGCGGCAAGCTCGAGGATAGCTGGAAGTCCTTCTTCGAGCCGCCCGCCGCACTCAAGGGCCAGATCGTCGCGCTGAACGATCCCAATGACATGTATAGCGCTGCCGCCTATTACTTGGGCTACGACCAATGCACCGAAGACCCCAAACAGGCCGAGAAGATTCTTGAAGTCCTGCAAAAGCAAAAACCTTTCCTGGCCGCCTACAACTCCGACGGGACCATCGAGCGGATGCAGGCCAAGGAGGTCATCATGCACCACCAGTGGAACGGCGCGGCCCACCGCACCAAGGAGAAGCTGAAGACCGCCGTCTTCGTCTATCCAAAGGAGGGTTTGCCCTTCTGGAACGACAACTTTGCCGTGCCGAAGGGGGCCAAGAACAAGGAGGGTGCGGTCAAGTTCATCAACTGGATGATGGACCCCAAAAACATCGCCGTGGCCTCGAATTTCACCGGCTACAATAACAGCATCAAGGGCTCCTCGGCCTACTTTGATGCGGCGCTCAAATCCGACCCCGCCGTGAACACGCCTGCCAACCTGACGAGCCGGTTCCGGCCCAACAAAATTTGCTCGCAGAAGGCCACCGACCTGCGTGACAAGGTGTGGACGAGGCTGAAGCGCTAGGTCTTAACTCCTCTCCCCTCGTGGGAGAAGCCGGGTGAGGGGGGTGAGCCGGATGACGCGAAGCGTTCCCCTCTTTTGGCGAATGCTTTTCTTTTCGCAGCCATCACGAAAGCTTCGCTTTCGACCCCTCACCCTCGCACGGGTAAAGCCCGGCCCATTGGGCCTAGTGCTAACCCTCTCCCACCAGGGGAGAGGGAACTTTTTGGGAGAGTGAATGCTTACCGTCTACAGCGAACTCCACAAGCTTCAGCATGGGCGCAATGAGCTGATGCCCGGAAAACTCGTGCCGGTCTTCGAGATGCCCAAGCGAGCCGAAATCATCATCAACCGGGTGCGAGAGGTCAAGCTCGGGGATGTGATCGAGCCGAGAGATTTTGGTCTCGAGCCCCTCCTCCGCGTCCACAAGCCGAACTATGTCCGCTTTTTACAAACCGCCTGGGACGAGTGGAGCAAGCTGGGCCGCACCCACGACGCGCTCCCGTATGCCTGGCCGGTGCGATATATGAACCACACTCGAGAGCCCGAGCAGTTCGACGCGCGGCTGGGCTTTTTCTCCTTTGACGGGGGCTCGCCTATCGGGCCGGGAACCTGGAAGGCCGTCACCAGCAGCGCGAACGTGGCCTTGACGGCGGCGGAACAGGTGAAGGAGGGCTTGAGAGCCGCCTTCGCCCTCTGCCGCCCGCCCGGCCACCACGCCGCACAGGACTATATGGGCGGCTACTGCTTCCTCAACAACGCCGCGATTGCCGCGCAGTATGTCCGCGACCACGGCGCCGGGCGGGTCGCCGTCCTGGACGTGGATTATCACCACGGGAACGGGACTCAGGTCATCTTTTATGACCGCGCCGACGTGCTGGTCGCCAACCTACACGGCGATCCCAAGGTCGAGTATCCGTACTATCTGGGCTACGCCGACGAAAAGGGCGCTGGAGCGGGAGAAGGCTGTAACCTTAACTATCCGATGCCATGGGGAACGGAATTTGCAGCGTGGATGGAGGCGCTCGAGGATGCCTGCAAGCACATCCAGAGCTACGCGCCTGATGTTCTCGTCGTCTCGCTGGGAGTGGATACTTTTAAGGGCGACCCGATCTCGCAGTTCAAGCTAGACAGTCCTGACTACCTGCGCATCGGAGAGCGGATTGCTCGGCTCGGGCTCTCTACGCTGTTCGTGATGGAGGGTGGATACGCGGTAGAGGAGATTGGGATGAACGCGGTGAACGTGTTGCTGGGGTTTGAGGGGGCGGTCTAGGCGTTTGTTACACTGAAGTTGTTCATGCCTACGGTCCTCCGCATCGGCCCTTACCGTTTTTTCTTCTATTCTGGCGACCGTGGCGAACCGCCCCACGTCCATATTGAGTGGGACGACGCGGTGGCAAATTTTTGGTTGAACCCAGTGCGTTTGGAGAATAGCGGCGGTTTCAAGGGAAATGAGCTCAGGGAGATTCAAGGGCTGGTAGAGGAAAATCAAGCGGCGCTGTTGGAGGCATGGGATGAATTCTTTAGTGTGTGCGGCTCGAGCGGTTACAGTTCAAATAGACGAAAACGTCCTCACCGCCGAACCCGCAGATGGGCGCAGCATTTCCGTGCCGCTGGTTTGGTATCCGCGTTTGCTGCACGGCTCAACAAGCGAGCGGGCTAACTGGCGCTTAATTGGCAGTGGACAGGGAATCCACTGGCCCGACCTCAAGGAAGACATCAGTGTCGAGAACCTGCTGCTGGGCAAGCCCTCAGGAGAAAGCCCAAAGTCACTACAGCGCTGGCTGGAAGGCCAAATAACGCGGTGAACGTGTTATAAGGGTTGAGAATTTTTTAGATTCGCACTTGGATGTCCTTTCAAATATACTTTCGGCAACCCTTATGAGGCAGCTTGCTTGTCTTTTCTTCTTGTTAGCTATTTTCTCTACTACTTGCTGGGCACAAGTGCAGCCGCCAGTTTTTACGGCGGGCATTAGATTTCGAGGTGCTGTCAAATCTATTACGCTGCTTTCTACTCGTATTGACTCCGGTGAAAAGGAAAGAGTTTACCGGGCTGAGTTCGATACGAAAGGCAATATCGTGTCTCAAATCATAGGTGACGGCGGGAAAGTATTTCGATACGAGTGGGCGTATGGCTCCACAGAGAAACCTATTTCTATGACTTGGTATATAGACAATAAGGTGGAGAGTAAAGAAACCTTTACATACGTTTCTATAGGAACCAAAGTAGAATCTGTAGCTAATAATCCTGACAAGCCAAAGTCAATAACGAACTTCGATGCCCAAGGAAAACGCTTAAACACCATTACTCCTAGTGGTGAGACCAAATATTCATATGATGCCAAAGGCAGGTTGACCCAAATAACTATATTTTCCAACGTGCCCAATGATGAACTGAAAGAACTAACTTACAGATATGATGAGGCAGATAACCTTATCGAAGAAGACACATTAAGTAACGGCAATATTGAAAACATCGTGCATAATGTTGACGAACTAGACAGCCAGGTTAACTAGGTAAAGCGCACATATAGCGTTTATGACTGCGAAAATGGCAAGTGCGAGTTTCTATACAAAAGCACTCAATACCGGGAAATTACTTATAACTGATGTCACCTAAGCAGGTTTTACAACTACTTTCCTTCCTCCCTGACCTGCATTTAGTTGGCGGTGCGGTGCGCGACATCCTGCTGGGGCGCGAACCTGAAGACCTGGACTTCGCCACCTCCGCCCCGCCCGAAGAAACCATGCGGCTGGCGAAGGAGCACGGCTTGGGGGCTGTTCCGACGGGCCTCGAGCACGGCACAATCACCGTACTGATAGACCATCACCCCTACGAAGTCACCACCTTCCGCCGCGACGTGGAGACCTACGGGCGCAAGGCCAAGGTCGAGTGGGGCCGGACGATTGAGGAAGACCTGGCCCGGCGCGATTTCACGGTCGGGGCGATTGCGATGGATGCATCTGGCAAAGTGATTGACCCCTACGGCGGGCAGAGCGATTTGGAAGCTGGAATCCTCCGCGCGGTGGGCGACCCTCGGCAGCGCTTCAAGGAAGATTATTTGCGGGTGATCCGGGCCGGACGGTTCGCGGCAAGGTATGGCCTGGAGATCGAGAAGGAGACCCTCGAGGCCGCCCGCGAGGCTGCCCCTGACGTACTTTCTCACGTCGCCATCGAGCGGGTCACGGCGGAGCTGGATAAGGCTTTCCAAAACGGGATGCCAGGCCGATTCCTGCGCTATTTATATGACTTAGGGATTCTCCAGCGCCTCATCCCGGAGTTCGAGGATGCCGACTTATTGCTGCAAAACCCGCGCTGGCATCCCGAGGGGGATGTACTCACCCACGTTTTGCAAGTGGTAGACCGCGCCCCCGTGGAGGTGCGTTGGCACGCGCTGCTGCACGACATCGGCAAGCACGACACCGCGAAATGGAAATCCGAGGGCTGGTACAGCTTTCATGGCCACGAAACCGTGGGGGCTGAGTTAATCCCGCGAATCGCCCGTGATTTGCGGCTGCCCAACGACCTGCGCGACGAACTCATCATCACCACGCGGTTACATATGGTCCCGGCCTTCACCAAGCCTACGCCCAAGGCCATAAGAAAGTTCCAGGCCGAGGCCGGGCCGCATCTGCACGCCCTCGAGCTGCTCTGCCGCGCCGATGCCGGAAACCGCCGCGAGCCGAGCGCTTGGAAGTTTTTCGAGCCCCAGCCGGTTCCCGTTCAGCCGGTATTGCTAGGTCGCCACCTCATCGAGCGCGGACACAAGCCGGGGCCAGAGTTCAAGCGGCTATTGAACGCGGCGTTCGAGTACCAGCTCGAGACCGGCGAGACCGATGTGGAGCGGCTGTATCAGGCGGCGGTGAGGGCAGAGGGCAAAGGGCAGAGGGCAGAGGGTTAGACTCAAACCTTTTGTGCCCAGAACGGAGAATCTTGCTGCATAGAGCTTATCGCCCTAGACAGGAGCCGATTTTTTGGCTTTTTGCCCTCGTCTCTTTGCCCTCTGCTAACCTTGTGCTATGCCCCTGCCAATCGTATTTCTCCACGCCTTCCCCTACAGCCCGGCGATGTGGGCTGAGCAGGTCGAGTTGGTAAGCCGCCATCCTGTGCTGGTGCCGGATATTTTGGGATATCCGAGCCTCGAGGCTGCCGCCGCCGAAGTCCTTTTGCAGATGGACGACCAAGGCTGGGATAAAGCCGTGTTCGTCGGGCTCTCGATGGGGGGATACACCATTTTTCGGCTGTGGAACCTGGCTTCTGAGCGCTTTGCCGGGATGGCGCTAGCCGACACACGGGCCACGCCAGATTCACCCGAGGGCAAGGCCACCAGAGCCGAACAGGCCGCGCGAATCCGGGGCGAAGGAATGGGGTTTTATCCCGATGTATTGATACCGAGTCACCTAGGGAAAACTACGCGGGAGAGCCGTTCTAAAGTGGTCGAGCAGGTGCGACGCTTTCAACTCGCCGCCGACCCGGAAAAGACCGCACGAAGCCTCGAGGCCCTCAGCACACGCCCTGATTCGATGCCGATGTTGAGGGAAATCAGCGTCCCTGCGCTCGTTCTGGTCGGCGAGGAAGACACCATCACCCCGCTCGCCGACGCGCGACAGATGGCCCACGGAATCCAGGACAGCCGAATGCTGGTGATTCCTGAAGCGGGGCATATGAGCAACCTCGAGAACCCCAAAGCCTTCAACACCGCGCTGCTGGGGTTTTTAGCCGAGCTGGGGCGATGACCAAGTTTCCAAACTGCCCAAAGCCACAAATTCAAAACCGTTGTCATTGTGAGGTGTAAGCCGAAGAATCCCCCACGCGCGTCCGTACCGAACTGCTCGGGTATTCAAGTACGTCTTTTTCTGCCCGAGTACTCGAGTGTTGACGCGCGTGGGGGATGTTTTGCCATCGCGGGGCATGACAACGATTTTTAGAGGACGTTGGCGAGTAGAGTATTCAGCCTGATGCGCTGAGCCATAGCGCCAAAGTATCCTCCGAGGCTAAAGGAGAGCTGTTCCCCAAGCGTTTCGTTAGGTCTTCTTCTGACCACAACTTGCCCAGCACCCGGCCCAGTTGAGCGCGGTAGGGCTCGGGTAAGGTGCTGGGGGCGGCGAGCTTGGCCCAGGCCGCCTCTTCTTGGCCTAAGCCGAGCAGGGCTTGAACCTCTAAACCCAGCTTTCCGCTCACCACACCGGGGTCGGGCAGGTCGCCGATTTGTACCGTCTGGGCCAGGGCTTCGCCCCACTTGCCCTGCCGCGCTAAAGCCTCCGCATAGCCGAGCCGAGCCTGGGCCTGAAAATACGGGTCGTTCTGCTTGAGCTGCGGCTTGAGAAGTTTTTCCGCGTCCCTAGCGGGGATCAGCAGCGAGAGGAGGAGCGCCACGTCCAGCTCGAGTGCCGCGTAGCGGTCTCCGGGGAGCTTGTGAGCGCGAAGTTCGGCTTGCAAGGCCCCCAAAATTCGCCCGGCCTGTACGGAGTTTTGCCCGCCGGGAAAGGGAGCCAGATAGGGCAGGCCGGTGTCCCTCACCCAGTAGGCCACGGCCATGCGGAACAGGGTGCGGCGGTGGCGGTAATGGGCTTCCTCAGGGCGTTCTTTCACCTCGCGGAAATACGCCTCGGCCTCGGCAGCTTGGGCTAGGGCTTCGATAGGCCGTCCCCGCGCAGCTTCTAAGATGCTCGCCTCACTCTGCGCCCTTGCTCTGATAAATGGGTCTGGGGTCTCGTGCACCGCGCGGTAGAGGTGTTTCTCAGAGGCCGCGAACTTCGCCAAGCGCCGCAGCACCGTGCCAAACCGGGCTCGCACCCGTGCCACTTCCTCGGTGGGAGCTCCGGCGGCCTCGAGGGCTTCCAAGCCCAGCCCCATCTGCTCCTCGGCCTCGTAGACCCGTCCTAAACGCAGCAGCAAATCACCCGACTGATAACGGGCACGGCCCACCAGAAGCGGGTCGTGGGCGACCTCTTTGAGCGCGTCCAGGGCTTCGGGGAAGCGCCCGGCATCCTTTGCCACCAGACCCTGCCATAGCCGCACCCGGTCGGCCAGGAAGGGCGGGGTTGGTAGGGCCAGGGCTTGCTGGACGTATTCTTCGGCCTGAGCATAGTCACCTTGCCAGCGCTCCACCGCGGCCCAGACCAGGAGTCCTTCGGCCCCCACCTCGCCCTGAAGGGTTTCAGGAGGCGGGAGCAACCGCAGCGCGGCGTGGAAATCGCCCGCGTCCACTTTGGCCTCCGCCGACTTGACCCGCGCCCAAGCCTGAGTATCTGCGTCCGGCGACCCGGAGAGTAACTCGAGCGCCTCGAGCGCCTCGGGGTGGGCATATTGGCCCAGCACCGCGCGGTAGCGCACCACCGCCATCGCCAGCTTTTCTCGTTCAGGACGCGGCCAACCGGCAGAGTTGGGCCAGAGATTGGGCAGCAGCGAAAGGCGGCTGGGGTCTTGCGAAAGGAGCTCGAGCAGCCGTTCCAGCCGCCGCGCACCTAAGGCGTGGTGAAGCTGGCGGAACACATCGTCTTTGAAGAATTCCAGGGCCAGAGCGTGTAGTTTCCTGGCCTCCCGCTCAGGCACTTCGGGCAGCAGCGAACGCAGGGCAGGGCGCACCTTGCTCTCGCCCATCGGGGCCAGAAGGGTGCGCTCGGCCTGCGAGAGTTTATCCAAACCTTTGCCAAGCGCTTTCTCTAGCAATGGGACCGGCACGGCGGGGTCGGCATCGGGGGAAAGCACGCTCAGCGCCTGCAATACGGGTCGTAGCGTGGAATCTTGCGCTAAATTTGGCGAACTGCCCTGAGTTTGTGCGGCCTCGAGCAGCACCAATCTAGATAACTCAGCGAAGTTCCGCCCGGCCTGGTTAACCAAGGCTTCCACCCGCTCAGGAGCCAGGTCGGGCAGGCGGTCCTTAACGTAGCGCCGTGCCTCGGCCCGGCTGGGGGCCGAAAGCGGGCTCCAAGCGAGGTTGGGCGGGGCCTCGGAAAGACCAGCCAGGAAAGGAACGGTCAGGCGGCGGAGGAGGGGCTCGAGCCAGGCCGCCAGCCCCACCGGGTTGCCCTGCGGGTCGCGCAAACTCAAGCCGCCGATTTGTCCGTCCTTCTCGGCTCGGAGCAGAAGCGGCTTGCCGTAAGCGTTAAGGGCTCGAGCCAAATCGTTGCGAAGCTCGTCCTGGAGGGCCGCTTGCAGGGCGTAAGGCTGGGTAGGGGAGAGCTGAGCAAGGTTCTCTTCCAGCTCCACGCCGAGTTTTTCCGCCAGTGGGTAAAGATGCTGGGCCAGCTCACCGCCCAGATTCACCGTCAGGCTTTCGGGGATGGCTCGTTCTACCGCTGCCAGCAGCACTCCTTTTCCCGTAACTGCGCCGCCAACCATCACCATCTGCGGCTTTTCCCCGGCCTCGAGCCCCCGCACGAATCTTCTAAATAGCCGTCGTTTATCCCGTCCCAGTGCCCTTCGCGCCGACTCGAGCGCCAGTTCGGAGGGTAGCGATGGAGCCTCCAGACCGGCATCGGTGTAAAGGTCAGCCAATACGTCGAAGAGGCGCAGCTTCTCCTCGGGGCTCCCCAAATCTTTGTAGAGGATGTTGCGCACCGTCCCGGCCCGCCCGCCGCGCTCGGCCACGGCGGCCTCGAGCCACCTTAAGCTGCCCTTTTTGCCGCGGTGGTCGCGCCCGGAAAGCTTGGGGCGGAGGGTCTCGAGGTGGGTTTGCCACAGGTTAGGCGCATAGCGCCCGACGCTAGGCGTCGCCTGGTGTGTACTAACTTCGCCCACAGTGACTACACTATACACTCGAACAGCGAAGGTCGGTGGTGATAACCTCAGCCACCGACCTTGAAAAGCGGTGAACTACTCTTCGGACGGTAAGTCGTAAAACTCTGTAAGTTCGTCCCAGGCATGGCTATGGGCCACCGGATGACCGATAAGCTGGGTTTGTTCTTTGGTCAAGACCGATGGGGCCGAGGGTTCAGTGGTCACAGAGTCTTTAGGGTTGGGATTCACGGTTCCTCCCTTACAGGCTTGCGTTAGACATGAGCTTTTCTGCATGAAAATTCCACAGTGCTAGACGTAATCAATGAAACTGAGCCTCTTCGGTCGAGCCGACCAACGCTGCGGTTGAGGCTTGGCCTGCCGTAATCGCCATCAGCACCTTGTCAAAGTAGCCTGCGCCCACCTCGTGCTGGTGCTTCACCGCAGTGAAACCATCCTTTTCGGCGGCGAACTCGAGGCTCTGCAACTCCACGAAAGCGCTCATCCCGCGTTCCTTGTAGCCTTTTGCCAGCTCGAAGGTGCGGTAGTTGAGGTTGTGCCAGCCGGCCAAGGTGATGAACTGGAACTTGTAGCCCATCGCACCCAGCTCTTTTTGGAAGTGAGCAATCGTGAGGTCATCGAGGTTCTTGCGCCAGTTGAAGCTGGGCGAGCAGTTGTAGGCCAGCATCTTGCCGGGGAACGCGGCGTGAACGGCTTCGGCGAACTTCCTAGCAACCTCTAAATCCGGTGTGCTGGTCTCCATCCAAAGGAGGTCCGAGTAAGGCGCGTAGGCCAGGGCTCGAGCGATGCACGGTTCAATCCCGTTCCTGATGCGATAAAAGCCTTCTGGAGTCCGTTCGCCCGGCTTCACAAAGGGTTTATCTCGCTCGTCAATGTCGCTCGTCAGCAGGGTGGCGGCCTCGGCATCGGTGCGGCTGATGATCACGCTCGGCACGCCCATCACGTCAGCGGCGAGGCGGGCCGCGTTGAGGGTGCGGATGTGCTGCTGTGTTGGAATCAGCACTTTGCCGCCCAAATGCCCACACTTTTTCTCGCTGCTGAGCTGGTCTTCCCAGTGGACCCCAGCGGCTCCCGCCTCGATCATGCCTTTCATCAACTCAAAAGCATTCAGGGGGCCGCCAAACCCAGCCTCGGCATCGGCCACGATGGGCGCGTACCAATACCGCTCGCTTTTGCCCTCCGAACGCTCGATCTGGTCAGCTCGTTGCAAGGCGTTGTTGATGCGCTTGACCACCTGGGGCACCGAGTTGGCGGGGTAAAGCGACTGGTCGGGATAGGTATGACCCGATAAGTTCGCATCGCCCGCGACCTGCCAGCCGGAGAGGTAGATGGCCTCCAGACCTGCTTTCACCATCTGCACGGCCTGTGCTCCGGTGTAGGCCCCGAAGGTGTTGATATAAGGCCGCTCGTGCAGCAGATGCCACAGCCGCTCCGCCCCAACCTTCGCCAAGGTCTGCTCCGGCAGCACTGAGGGTCGCAGGCGCACCACGTCCTCCGCGGTGTAATCCCGCTGAATGCCTCTCCAGCGCGGGTGTAAGTCCCATTCCTTAGCGAGCTTATCGGCCTCGAGCTTCATCTCCGGGGTAAGCTTATACATGGATTGCCCTCCTGCTGGCCCCAGTATGGGTGGAGGGTGGATAGAGAGTTCGGGTGTAAGCGGTGGAGATGGACACCTCGAGCGGGGTGTTTATAGAAGAAGGTACACAGCTTTTTGTGTGGTCTACCTAATACATACACCACCTCATACAACCTAATCTAGCTAAGCAGTTCTTAAGGTAGCGCTAAGGTTTCCCACTATCTAAGCGGTTGAGGAATTCGGTATTGTCTGCCCAAGAGGTGTTGCCATGGACCGTGTTTATCGTTTTGCTCTTTTAGCCTTGGCCTTGGTGGCTTGTAACAAGGCCGCCCCGAGCAATGGCGGGGGTCAAAACCCTCCGTCTTCTGGAGGGGCCACCGCTGCCGAGGCTGACTTGAGCACAGCCACCAAGAGTTATGACGCTAGCGCTAGCACGGTTAGGGATGCTATGAACGCTGATATAGCGGGCTACCTAACCGCCTTGAACGCACCCTTCACCCTCAAACTGGCCGATTTCTTGGGCCTGCCCGACTTTTTCAGCCAGGTCGGAGGGCTGATTGGAGCTCAAGGGGTAGCTGCCCAGGCCAACAGCACCTTGCCAAGAGGTAAATGGGATTGCACTTCTGGGACCTGTGTGTCTACCGCCAGCGATGACTACAACGTGGTTTGGAAAACCAGCAGCGGCAAAACTGCAGAGATTTACTTAGACTGGGACGGCTCGAGCGTACCCCCGGCTTCGCCTACTGTGACCGGTCACCCTGCCGCTGACCCCAGCTCCGGCGTTGAGGCCCCGACCAAGCTCATCGGCTACCTGAAACTCGACGGCGCCAAGATCATGGACCTAAGCCGTGTGGTGAGCTACCCCAAGAGCAAGTGCGTCAGCAACAGCTATGTGATAGACGTACCCGACAGCCAACGACTGGTACTCAGCCTCAAACGGGCGGATGGTTCCAACATCCTCAACGTTAAAAGCTTCGAAACCACCATCGGCGACAACAGCATAACGACCAAGGGCGACATCGCCGCCAGTACTTCTACCGAAGCCATCACCGCCGCTTGGGACCTGACGACCACCGGCACTGTCCTCCGTGCGAAATGCGGCCAGTACGGGGGGATTCCTGCAACCACCCTCAGCGGTACCCTGAACACGGGTACGGGTAAGCACACCCTAAACTTCATGGTGGGGGCCAACAAGTTCTCGCAAAATCCCTCCTACATCGTCTTCACCGATAGCACCCTCACTGTGGACGGCAAGACCGTGAAGTTCAGCGGGTCTACTCAGGACACCAATAAGGACGGCTACATCGGCGATGACTTGACCATTGCTTTGGCCGGGGGCCAAACCCTGAAGTTGGCGGATTACCTAAAGAAGTATCACTCTAAAAAGTAGGGCTTTGCCCAAGAGAAGCGAGGTGCGACAAGTGAACGTCGTACCTCGAGCTTTTGCCCAGGCCCCTGCGCGAGTTACGTCTCACACTCTAGCCTCAGGAAACCCTTGCTATGATGGGGCCGGTTTTGGAGGCCCGCATGAAACGACTGTTCGCACTCCTGACGCTCTTCGCTGGCCTGGCCTTCGCCCAGGTTCCGGCCTACCCCGAAAACACTGCCGGAATCGGGTTTGGTATTGGCAGGGGAATCGTGCTGCAGGGCAGCACCAGCTTACCCTTTAGCCCGCTCGGTATAGACACCGGCTTGGATGCAGAAGTGATCGTTCCTACCGCGTTTAACGGCGCTGAGGTGTGGGCTTTGTTCAAGGCCAACCTATTGCCCGCGCTCACTCTGGGCGACCTGCCGTTTTCGGTGGGGTTAGGTCTGGACGCGAGTTATAACAGCCTTAGCAGCGTGTTTGGGACGCATCTTGGCACAGTGGCGACGGTGGAGATTCCCGGCGGGGCTATCTCTGGCTATTTGGGACTCGGTTACGAAGCCGGATTCAACCTGGCTTACGGTCTAGGCGGGCGGCTTTACCTCGACCCGGTGGCCTTAGAGGTGGCCCTCTCCGACCGCTATCCGCTCAAGCTGTCGGTGCTGTACTTGTGGTAGGTTGACCCCAGAACTCCTCTATGCAGCGTGCCGCACCACCTTCTAGGACGCGGGCCTGGTTTGGCCCGCGATCATCTGCCCAGTGGTTTGCCCTCCCGGCAGGCCTGCTGCTGGGGTTATTTTTGCTGTACCCGTTTCTCGATGTGCTGCGCTTCTCCACCTGGGACTGGTCGGGGCTCTCGGCCCCCAAGCCCATCGGCTTAGAGAATTACAGCCAAATTCTGCAAGACCCCGACTTTGGCCGGAGCCTGCGCACCACGCTCATCTTCGCCCTGATGACCTTGCCGCCCTTCATCTTGCTCTCGGTGCTGCTGGCTTTGGCCCTCGACGGGCAGCGCTACGAGCGGGGCATCAAAGCCCTGCTGTTTCTGCCGGGGCTGGTCACGCTGGGCGGGGCGGCTGTAGCGTGGTACACCCTGTTTTCACCTGAATATGGTGCGCTAGCGGCAGTACTTCCGGTCCCCCGCTGGGACCAGAGTGCGTTCTGGGCGCTGGTGCTGATCATGCTGTTTACCTTGTGGCGGCACATCGGCTACGGCGTGCTGGTAGTTTCGGCGCGGCTCAAGGCGATTCCCAAGGCGCTCGCCGAGGCCGCGGCGGTGGACGGGGCCACCCCTGCACAAATCTTTCGCCACATCACCCTGCCGCTGTTGCGCCCGGCCATCACCTTTCTGGTGGTGATCGGCACGGTGCTCACGCTTCAGTCGTACACGGCGGTGTTTCTGCTCACCAGGGGCGGTCCCTTTGGTGGAACCGAGGTGCTGGGTTATTACCTGTACAAAACCGGCTTCGAGATCGGACGCTTGGGCTACGCCGCGGCCCTCACGGTGATCATCCTGATTCTCACTTTGCTGTTCGCTTTGGCGCAGGCCAGGCTGCTGAGGAGCAACGATGCGAACGGCTAAAAGGCGACCCCCCGGAGTCGGCGCGTCCGGCAGAGTTTGGTGTGTTGACAGGCGGCGCACGGTTCCCCCCTGCACGCAGGGGGGAACCGCGAGAACCTCGGTGTTTACAAAATCACAGGGCGGCTTTCAGCAGAGGGGGGTCGGCTTTGGCGGCTCGAGGAGGTCCGGGTGAATATTATTCGCCACGCCTTCGTCTGGACGGTCGCCTTGCTGGTCGGCCTTCCCTTCTTGTGGATGGCTTACGCGGCGTTTATTCCGCCGGAGCAGGTGTTCACCGGCAATATCTTCGGGCATTTCGGTTTTAGCTTAGCGAACTTCGCGGTGCTGGCAAAGGACGGCTTCTGGGAAGGGTTCTGGGGCCGGTTGGTGTTCTCGCTGTTGGTTACGGGGTTTACCACCGTTTTACAACTCACCACCGGTTTTCTAGCGGCCTATTCGATCCGCGAAGGGGCCAGGCTGCTGCCCTTTTTTCTGGTGATGCTGGCGATTCCGGTGGAGCTGCTGCTGGTGCCGCTGTACGGGCTGCTTCAAGGGCTGCGGATACTGGATACGGTCTGGGCGTTGATTCTGCCGTTTGCGGCCAGTCCTTATATCGTCTACTTGTTGTACCAGGGGATGCGCACGGTGCCGGAGGAGCTGCTCGAGGCTGCCCGCTTGGACGGGGCCGGACACCGTGTCCTGCTCGGGTGGATTTTGTTCCCGCTGCTGCGCTCGCAGCTCATCGCGGCGGGGGTTTTGGCCTTCGCCGCCCACTGGAACTTGGTGCTTTATCCACGTATCGTGGCGGGGGAACCCGGCCTCAAAACCGTGCAAACCTGGATCACCGACCTACAGCGGCAAAACCCGGCGGACTGGGGACCGCTTTCGGCGGCGGCGCTGGCGGCGACTTTGCCCTTGGTTATCCTCTATCTGATCTACGAGCGGCGTATCGTGGAGACGTTTGAGGAAGGGTTGAAGGGGTAGGCAGCGATGAGCAATAAGCGTTGAGCTAAGGCAAAAGCGGCCCCCGCGCGTGCCGTGGCCGTCAGTAACTTGGTGATGGCCCTATTGCCTCTCCTCCCCCCCCCGCTAGCGGGGGGCAGGGTGAAGAGGTCTCTGTGTACGAAATTGCGGGAGAGCTGTCAACGTCGGGGGGTCTGTCCTAGCTCATTGCTCAGCGCTACTTGCTCATTGCTTGTTTACCCCTCCAAGCAATCTTCTCATCGTCGGTGTGTCAGACTGGGATGGCTCAGGGTTTGCCCTGACACCCACGGAGGATAATGAAGTTTATGCGCGCTGTTCTCTTCGCCGCTGCGGCCCTGTTTGGCCTGGCTCTGGCTCAAAAACCCGTTGAAATTACCTTCTGGCACACCGCCGGGCCTCCCGGTCAGGAGCCGCTAGAGTCTATGCTCAACGACTTCAACGCGTCACAGAAGGATTACAAAATCAACTATAAATACGTGGGCGATTTTCGCGAGGGCGGGCTCAAGCTGCTGGCGGCGCTGCGTTCGGGTGGGGCTCCCAACGTGTTCCATGCTGAGATTTCCTTCCTGGGCCGGATGGTGCAAGACGGCATCGCGCTGCCCCTGGACGAGTATTTAGGTACCATCCCCAACGATTTTTATCCCGGCTACTTGCAGACAGGCCGTTTAGCAGGCAAGACTTATGGCCTTCCTATCGGCCTTTCCGTGCCGGTGTTTTTCTACAATGCCGACCAGTTCAGCGCCAGGGGCGTGGCTGTGCCCAAAACCTGGGACGACGTGGCGGCGGCAGCGCAGAAACTTACCACCAGGGCGGCGAAAGGGTACATTGCCTCCTCCGATATCTACAGCTTCAATGCGGTGGTGATGGCGAGGGGCGGCAGCATCATCAACAAGGACGGCAAGCCCAACTTCACCGACCCCAAGGTGGTTTCCGCGCTCGAGTACCTGCAAAACCTCGTGCAGAAGGGCGCAGCCCAGAGCCGCAACATTTCCGAAGCCCAGTTCTCGGTGGCGGATTTCCTGCGCACCAAAGCCTTCATGGGCATCGCACCGATCACCATCTGGCCGCTCATCGAAAGCCGCGCCCCCATCCCCTTTAAGCTCGGCGTGGCGGCGGTCCCACTCGACCCCGGCGGAAAAATTCCCCTTGCAGGCGGCACTCTGGTGGCCCTCAAAGGGGCGACCCCCGATCAGCTCAAGGGCATCGTGGCCTTGTGGAAGTTCATGATGGAGCCCGCTAACATCGCTAAGTGGACCAAGGCCACCTATTACATGCCGATGCGCCGCGCGGCCCAGCCTTTGCTCGAGGATTTCTATAAGCAAGACCCGCGCCGCCGCGTGGCTTTCGGCCAGACCGAGAACGCCGATGTGTGGATTCAAGACCCCGAGTTTACGGTGTGGTATAGCTATCTGGAGGATGCTCTGGAACGTGCCTTGAAGGGCGGGCAGAACGCTAAGCAGGTGCTGGAAGATGCCCAGAAGCGGGCGACGGGTGTGGAGAAGAAGTGACACATACGTTGATTGTTCACCGTTGGCGGTTGACCGCCAGGGCGTTTTTTCGGTAAACGGTTGACGGTCAACGGGTTAACATCTCGTATGAAACGCTTCCTTGCCCTCCCATTGCTCCTGGGGTTGTCCCTTGCCCAAACCGTCGTTCCCTTCTGGCACACCGTGGACCCACCGGGGCAGGGGGTTTTGGAGTCCATCGTCGCCGATTTCAACGCCAAGCAGAAGGACTACCAAATCCAGTCGCGCTACGTGGGCGACTTGCGCGAGGGTGGGATCAAGCTGTTGGCCGCGTTGCGCTCGGGCGGGGCTCCGGCGCTGTATTACGCCGAGGTTTCCTTCGTGGCGAGGGGCGTAAAAGAAGGTTTGGCGCTGCCGCTGGACGCTTATCTGGGCAATCTGCCCGACGACTTTTATCCGACGCTCTTAGACGCGGGCAAATACAAGGGCAAGACCTACGGCATGCCGGTTGAATTACACGTCCCGGTGCTGTTTTATAACGCGGACCAGTTCGGAGCCAGGGGCGTGGCTGTGCCCAAAACCTGGGATGAGGTCGCTGCGGCGGCACAAAAACTCACCACCAGGGCAGCCAAGGGATATATCGTCTCCTCCGACATCTATAGCTTTAACGCCCTCGTTATGAGCCGGGGTGGAAGCCTGATCGGGCCGGACGGCAAGCCGAATTTCACCGATCCCAAGGTGCTTGCCAGCCTGCAATATCTGCAAGACCTGGTGGGAAAGGGCTGGGCGCAGAGCCGCAACATCGCCGAAGCCCAGTTCTCGGCGGCGGATTTTGTGCGCACCAAAGCCTTTATGGTGGTGGCCCCGGTGACGCAGTGGCCGGTGCTCGAGGCTAGAGTCCCCATCCCCTTCAAGCTTGGGGTGGCCCCACTGCCTAAAACACCCGACGGCAAAATTCCCCTCGCAGGCGGCACTTTGATGGTATTGAAGGGGGCCAGCGAGGCCCAGACCAAGGGCGCGGTGGCCTTCTGGAAGTTCATGATGGAGCCCGCCAACATCGCCCGCTACGTGCAGGCCACCTATGCCCTGCCGATGCGCAAAAACGCCCTGCCGCTCCTCGCCGATTTCTACAAGGCAGACCCGCGCCGTCAGGTGGCGGCATCGCAGCTCGAGAGTGCCCAGCGCTGGATTTCTGACTCCGAGGCGACGGTCTGGTACGACGCGCTCGAGGGAGCCTTGGAAAAAGCCCTGAAGGGCGGGATGGATGCGAAGGCGGCGCTCGAGGAAGCCCAGAAAAAGGCGCTGAGCGTGGAGAAATGATAATCGGGCCTTGTCCCGTATCATGAGCAATGAACCTTCAACTGGATACGAGCCTCGCTGAAGGCTACTCGAGCCCGTCCCAAAGGGCTCGAGTGCTTACTGAGGATTGGGTATATAGACATTCGTTTTGCCCGAGTTGTGGGAAGTTTCCACTTACGCGTCAACCTGCGAATAGTCCGGTATCAGACTTTTGGTGCAGCAGATGTAAAGAAGAGTTCGAGTTGAAGAGTAGGACCAGCGCTTTCGGAACAAAAATTGTGGATGGAGCTTACGACACCATGATGGCTAGGCTCGTAAGCAGTACAAACCCGAACCTTTTTCTGCTTTCATACCACAAAGTACAACTCAAAGTGACTTCATTCATGACCATTCCCAAACAGTTTTTTGTTCCCGCAGTTATCGAAAAACGCAAACCCCTTAGCCTGAACGCACGTCGAGCAGGGTGGACCGGGTGTAACATTTCACTCGGCGGAATTCCTGAGGCTGGCAAGATATTTATCGTAGAAAACGGGATCGAAGCGGACTGTGCGGAGGTTCGTTCGGCTTGGCAAAAAACGCTGTTTCTACGCCAATCATTCTCCAACCTTGAAGCTAAGGGGTGGCTGCTGGACGTGATGCGGGTGGTCGAGAAGATAGGAAAGCAAACCTTTGCTTTGAGTGAAGTGTATGCCTTTGAAGAGGAATTGCGGATGCTCCATCCGGGCAACAGTCACATCAAAGACAAGATTCGGCAACAACTCCAGGTCCTGCGGGACAACGATTACCTGGACTTCACTTCTCGAGGCAGCTATCGCCTAAAGCAGATAAACTCAGCCAAGCCTACCTAGAGATGCCTATTTCTGACCCGCCGATGACGCGAAAACCGATAGAATGTCAGCGAGACATCGGGAGGTAGTGTGAAGCGTTTGCTCGCGTCCGCGCTGGTCTTAACCGGTCTGGCCCTGGCCCAGACCGAAATCTCGTTCTGGCACAGCATGGACGGCCCGGCGGGGAAGACCATAGACGGCTTCGCCGCCACCTTCAACGCTAAGCAGAGCGCCTACAAGGTGGTCCCGCGCTTCGTCGGCGACTACCGCGAGAGCGAGACCAAAGTCATCGCCGCCCTGCGCTCGGGCGGGGCTCCAACCCTTTACCAGTCGGAGATTCTGCTGTTCCCGCGCCTGGTTTCTGAGGGGGCCGCGCTTCCACTGGACGATCTTGCCGCGACCCTGCCCAAAACCTTCACCGATGACCTCTTCGATGCTGCCTGGGATTATGGCCTCCTGAACGGCAAACGCTACGGCCTGCCTTTCAACACCAGCACGCCGGTTCTGTTCTTCAACGAGAACCAACTGCGGGCCAAAGGGCTCAAAGTGCCGACCAACTGGAAAGAGTTTGGCGATGTCGCCAGGACACTCAACAGCCGCGCCGCCAAGGGCTTTATCGCCCTCACCGAATCATGGACCTTCGAGGCGATGGTCACGAGCCGGGGCGGGAACTTAGTCACCCCCGACGGGAAACCCAACTTCACCTCAGCCGAAGTGGTGCAGGCCTTAGATTTCCTCCAATCCCTCGGCAAAGACGGCGCGACCAGCGTGCGGAATCTGTCGGAAGCCACTTTTGCCCAGGCCGATTTCATCCGTACCAAGGGCCTGATGGTGATGGCCTCGATCGCCAACTGGCCTGCTGCCGAACAGGCCTCCTTCGCCTTCAAGCTGGGGGTGGCCGCGATCCCCAAGGAGCCTGGCGGCAAGGTTCCGCTGGGCGGGGCACAACTTGTCGTACTGCGGGGAGCCAATCCAGAACAGCAGAAAGGGGCCTTCGAGTTCTGGAAGTTCCTGATGGAGCCGGAGAACATCAGGACCTGGGTGCTGGCCTCGTACTACGTGCCACTGCGCAAATCGGCCACCCCGCTTTTGGACAGTTTTTACAAAGAAAACCCGTATCGGAAGGTGGCCTTCGAGCAGGTGGCCTCGGCCCAGCCGCGCCCCAGAGTGCCGCAGTTCGCGGTGTGGCGCAACTTCTTGGAGGACGCCCTCGAGAAAGCCCTCAAGGGCGGGGTTCCCGCGAGGCAGGCTTTGGAGGAAGCGCAGCGCAAGGCGGAAGCGGCCAAATAACCCGGCTTAACACAACTCGCTAGGGTATCTTTTCCTGATATCCTCGCTGTAGGAGTGTACTCGTGAGGTCACGTCCCTTTACCCGTTGGCTCCTCCTGGCCGCAGTGCTGATCCTGGGGGGCGCGGCGGGCGTGACCCTGGTTGACCTTCAGCGCGCGGCTTCCCCTTCACCGGATGCGGCGGTTCTTGCGGGGACCGGCCTTGAGCCGGTGGGGCGTGCGCTGGAGCGCAAACTCAGACCCAAGCTGCTGGATACGGCTACGGCGAGGCTCAAACGCCAGCTCGAGGAGGGCCGCTACCGCCCGATGAATCCCAAGGCAGGCGGGCGGGTGATCGTGTTGATGTACCACGACGCGGTTCCCCAGCGCGACAAGAATTCGGTGTGGTTCGACACCACGCCCGCGGAGTTCGCAGCCGATTTGGCGTTTTTGCGCTCGAACGGGGCCCACTTCATCACCCTCGACCAACTCCACCACCACCTCACCCTAGGCACCCCGCTCCCCAACAACCCGGTAGCCCTCACCTTTGACGATGGGTATCGCGGTTTTTACACCTACATTTATCCCGTCCTGAAGCGCGAACGCACCCCCGCGGCGATGTTCCCCCACACCGATTACGTGGGTACCACCAACGACCGTCCCAAGATGACCTGGGACGAGCTGCGCCGGTTGGACCGTGAAGGGCTCATCACCATCGGCAGTCACACCCTGTCGCACCCTGCGGACCTCTCCAAGCTGCCGGGCGAGGTGCAACGCCGGGAACTGCTGGAGTCGAAATGGGTGCTCGAGCGCGAACTCGGCCATCCCATCGCCTACGTCACCTACCCCAACGGCAAGGGCGATGTGGTGACCTGGAAAATCGCCCGCGAGGTGGGCTACTCGATGGGCTTTATGGAGGAGTGGCAGCTCGCGGGCGATTCCCCGGACATGCTAAGCATCGGGCGCTACATCCAAACCCAGCTCCGCCGAGCCTGGCGCGACCTCCAGGGGACCGAAGATGCCCGAACGGGCTATCTGGAGCGCCCCCTCAAGGACAGCCCGGTGCGGCTTGAGTACCACGGAGCCCTGGCCCTGATCCGGGGAGGCCGCGCCCAGAGCCGCCTCTCACCCTACCGCGAAGGGGTCACTGACTTTATCGCCCAGTCTGGCGCGGTGGCTGGGATCAACGGCACTTTTTTTGCCGACCCCTACCTCAAATCCCTCGACAACACCATCATCGGGCCGGTGATGGCCGCGCCGTACAACCGTTATGTCCCCGAGCGCAACCCCTATCTGCTGCCGCGCATAGTGGAGCGCCCGCTGGTGCTGTGGAACGCCAAGCGCATCGCGTTCATGCCCTTCAAGCTGGATATGAACCGCCTCGAGACCGTCCACGCCCTCATGCCCGACTTCACCGATGCCTTCGTGGGTGGGGCCTGGATCGTGCACAAGGGCAAATCGGCTTGGCCCTTCAAAAACCCGCCTTCTGACCACACCGACCGCCGCCCCAGGGTGTTCTTTGGCCTGGCGGATGGTGAACCGGTGTTGGGAGCTTCGCTCCGAAACGTGAGCACCGCGGAGTTAGCCGGGATGGCGGCAGCGGCAGGCGTCGAGGAGGCCGTGCTGCTCGACTCGGGGTATTCGACCTCGCTGGTCTATGGCAAACGCCTCATCGCGGTGGGCAAAGCTTGGGAGAAGGTTCCCAGTCGGCCCGTGCCCCACGCCATCGTGCTGCTGGGCCAACCCGAGCAGGTCGCGGGGAAATCCAACTGAGGCTGTTTTCTATAGCGTCTAAGACAAGATAGTTTTTGTCTTAACCGCACGGCTCGAGGTTTTTCCAGTCATCGGTTTGGTTGTAAGGGTAGTTTCTGCGTTTGTCCTCAATCCCTAACCGCCCCCTTTCGTCCTCGAGGACGTGGCTCGTCGGGTTTGGAGCGTGACGGGCGGTCACAAAGGACTGTTGCTTAAAGATGTTGAGGATGCAGTAAATCCTCACCGCAAAATAAATAAACCCCCATACAGGATGAGGGTTCGGTGATCTAAGCTTGGGAGCTACCGAAAGCGCAAACCTTAGCGGTAAACCACCCGTCTGCGCTCGCCGGAGTCCTGAGTACGTTCGCGGTCGGCTCGGTCGCCCCGGTCGCGGCGCTCCCCACCGCGATGCTGGCGGGGCCGCTCACCCCGGCTTTGGCCTTGGCGGTTGTACCCGGAGTGCCCTTGGCTTTGCGCCTCGGCGGGAACTTCGCTGGCCCTGCTGAGCCGCATCCCCTCGATGTGGGCGTTGCCGAGGCGCTCGAGCTCCTCCGGGCGGATATCAATGTAGGCAGCAGTGTCGCCCTCGAGGCGAATCCGGCCCAAGTCGCCCGCGCCCGCACCCTTCATCAGCGCCACCGCGCGGTTCACGCTCAGACGCTGTCCCGCGAGCTTCAGGGTGACCCAACCCTCCTCACCGGTGATCAGGCTCTTGGGGGCTGGAGCGCCGCCCAGGATCAGCGCCAGCATCCCGGCCACGGCATCTACGCCGTCCTCGGCCACGAGCCGGGTGGCATACTCACGCCAGAGGTTGCGGTCGGCAGCGGGTTGGTTGGAGAGGCGGCGGTTCAGCCCGTTCCATCTCGCTTCCATCACCTCTTCGGGGGTGGGCGGATTAATCTTGCGGAAACTGCGCTTCACCTCGCGCTCAAGCGTCTCGAGATCGCGCCGCTCGCGGGGGCCGTAGAGCAGCACCACGCGGCCCGCCCGTCCGGCCCGCCCGGTGCGTCCAGAACGGTGCAGATATGCCTCGTTCTGGTCGGGCAGGCGGAAGTGGACCACCAGGTCCACCTCGGGGATATCAATGCCCCTAGCCGCCACGTCCGTAGCGACCAGGACGCTCGTAGTGCCCTTGCGGAACCCGCCCATCACCCGCTCGCGGTCGAGCTGGCCCATATCGCCGTGGATGGGGGCAGCGCTGTGGCCCCGCGCATCGAGCCCAAGCGCCAGTTCGTTCACCTCGGCCTTGGTGTTGGTGAAGACGATAGTGCGCTCGGGGGCGTAAGCGTAGAGCAGATCAGAGAGCGTGGAAAGCCGGTTCTGTACCGGGGTTTGCAGCGCCAGCTCCTCGTAAGAGATGGCCTCGTCCTTGACCACGTTGACGTGGGTGTGGTTGCGCTGGAACCGCTCGGAGAGCCGCTTGGCCCAGGCCGGTACGGTGGCCGAGAACAGCAAGGTCTGGCGGCCCGCCGGGGTGGCTTCCAGGAGCTTCTCCACGTCCTCCTCAAAGCCCATCGAGAGCATCTCGTCAGCTTCGTCCAACACGGCGATCTCGACTTGTGAGAGCTTGAGGATGCGCTGCTCCATGTAGTCAATCGCGCGTCCCGGCGTGGCGACCACGAGGTCGGTGCCGCGTTTGAGCGCCTCGGCCTGACGGCCATAGCCAGTCCCGCCGTAGATGGGGGTGACGGTGAGGTGGGGGGCCAGCCACTCGAGCTCCTTCGCGACTTGAAGGGCGAGTTCGCGGGTGGGGGTGAGGATAAATGCACGGGGAGCGCGGCCCCGCTCGCGGCTGGGTTCTAAACGGTTGGCGATGGGCAGGCCGAACGCCAGGGTCTTGCCGGTCCCGGTTCTGGCTTGGCCCAGCACGTCACGCCCTTCTAAAGCGATGGGGATCGCCGCCGCCTGGATGGGGGTGGCAGTGGTGAAACCTTTGGCCTCCAGTGCATGACGCACCTCAGGCCGCAACGAAAATGCGGTGAATTCCATTCTCTACAGTCCTTTCCGGGTTCTGCCGCTCATCCCAGAAAGAACCTAAAGTGTCCTGACTTGTCTAGGGGGATGTACGGTTTTTGAACCAGAGATTGGGGCCTTTTAGAGGCCACGCAACCTTAGCATTATGGCGGTAAACACAGGAAAGGTCAAGTGTCCGGCCCATCCCTATGGCGGGTCTTAGGATCATCCCCCGGCGTGAAAACTCATTAGCTCGACGCGTCCAAAGACATTTTTGGAGTTAAGAGTTGGTCACAACAACTTAACTTCCCCCGGTTTTGGCCTGTGTTACACTCGCCTCATGAACACCTTAGCGAGAGCTATAAGATTCGTGCAGCGCAACGTTTTGCGCGACCCTGGTTACATGCTCGAGTATGCCTGGCGCTACTTTGACAACGATTTCCGCGTACAAGCTAAGTTTTTGACTACCGAAGAACTGGTGGCCTACCTCGAGGCGGGCAAGTCGCTGATTCGCGTTAACGACGGAGAAATCTACCTCACCCATTACGGCAACATCTACTATCAGGATTTTCGCCCCCGGCTACGCGAGTACATCCTCAAGATTATTGACGAGTACGACGTGGAAAACGGCCCCTACCTGATCGGCCTTCCTGAGGATTATCTGGGTATGCCCAACCGCGAGATTCGTGCTAAACAGATGATGCGCATCTGGTTGCCGGTCAAGATGGCCTTTCGCAACCGCTTCCGCAAGGATGAGCCATATTTCGACGCTCACCTGTTCTACAAAAGCGGGGCTTTTGAACGGGTTTTGGAGAAAATCCTCAAATCACACAAGGTTATCCTAGTCACCAACGAGGCTAATAAGCAGATGATGCTCGAGGCCGGGATCGAGAAGCACCTGGACGTGACCTTCGTGCTGTGCCCGGCGAAAAACTCCTTCGACGAGTTTGATGCCGTGCTGCAAAACACGCTGGCCCTGATTCCAAAGGGTCAGGAAGGCAGGTACCGCGCCTTATTAGCTGCAGGTCCGGCCTCCAAGGCCTTGGCCTACGAGCTGAGCAAACGGGGCATCGTCAGCTACGACTTGGGCCGGGGCATCGAGGCCGTGTACCGCCCCAACACCATCGAACATATGGTCTACCAGCGCAGCGATTTGCCTGAGAAGCACTAAAAACCGAAAGCTGGAGATACCGGTTTCGGAGCGTTTTTTGCTCCGTGGCTCAAAGATAGAAACTTACTTCTATCCAGGACGACAAAGGTAAGATGTAAAAACTCACGTTCTGGACATAAAGTATTGCTTGGCTTCCGGTTTCCGGCTTCCCGCTTAAGCCTTCTTTTACCGTCTGGCACCTGGGTTATTTGCGGCAGGTTTTGCACGTCCTTCTGCTATCCTGAAGCCTCGAGATGGGGCTTCGTCTGTTCCTGATGGGAATTGTCGCCGCGCTGGGTTTGGCTTCGGCGCAGCAGCTTGCCACCCGCCAACTGATCCTGGATTTAGAGGGTGGGGTGACGTATTTAAACGGGGCGCCGGTCACGCTAAACCCGCCCCCCCGGACGCAGGACGGGCGGGCTTTGCTCCCGCTGCGTGAGACGGCGCGGGTGCTCGGGCTGAGTGTGGAAGCCCTGAACGCTACGAACGGGATGCGGTTGGGGAAGCTCGAGGTCTACCCCAAGCTCAAGCTGGCAAGACTGGATGGGATGCAGGTCAACTTATCGGACGTCGGAACGATGCAAAATGATACCCTGTTCGTTTACGTCCGTACGCTGGAAGTGGCCCTGGGCCTCAACACCGTCTACGACGCTTCCCAGCGCCTCCTTACCCTCACCTACATCCCCGGCGTGACGGCCCGCGATACCACCCGCCCGGTGGCACGTTTCGGCACCGACAAGCGCGAGTATCGCATCGGGGAGCCGGTGCAGATCACCGAATACTCCTACGACCCCGACGGGCAGCCGGTTCTTCTAAACTTCACCGGGCGCGAGGAGGCGTACTACACCCCCGGTCCCAAGGACATCACCCTAGTGGTGACCAACCGCGCGGGCAAATCCAGCGACCCCTACACTGTGCGCATCAACGTGTTGCCCGAGGTGCTCAACACCCCCAGGGATTATGCCCTGCGGTATTACGCTCCAGGTCGCACCTTTCTCGACCCGGCCACGCTCAGCTACCCGGTGCTACTGGCTGAGCGCCTGGAAGAGCCCACCCCGATGCTGTTTTCCGACTCGCCGGAGAACGTGTCCCAGTCAGGAGTGGTGTACGCCGACGGGGTGAGCGGCCCGGCCCGGCTGTTGGCCTACCACGTCAACACCATGTCGGTCCCGGCGCGGCTGCTGGTGCTGGCGACGAACGGCGAGACCGACCCGGCGACGGTGCAGTTGCAGCGCTTGGGCGAGACCTCGGCAAGCCGGGTGGTAGCGGTGCTGGGACAGGCCAGCCTGATGGATTTCTTGCGCAGCGACAGCAAGGAACAGCTCAGCTTGCAGCCCGGCCAGACGGTGATGCTCTACGCCTCGAGCCCGCTGGCACCCGGTCAGGGCCTCAACCTGATGGCCGATCTCGTAACCAGCGGTAAGCTCAACCTCACCCTGGCGATGATCGAAGACAGCTTGTTGCCCGCGAATCCCTCGAGCGAAAACCTCGCTGCGCTGCTGGGCGGCCTGCCCAACTTAGAGCCCGATGGCATACACGTGCGGGGAACCTTCCCCAACGCTGTGCGCAACCTGCGGGTTCGTTTGAACGGGACGGCGGGACGGTTGCCGCTCGGCGATGGGGTGCAGGACCCCTACATCCGGGGCGTGGACGCGCTCACCGGAACGGTCAACGTGCTCAAAGGGAATTACGGGGTGACGTACCGGATCACGCTTGAGGGTGCGCTGGGCGCCGTCGGGGCCTTTTCCCCCCGAGGGGGTCTGTACTCCGGGGCTATCAGTATCAACGGCGTGCTGATGCCGGTGCCTGACAGCGGCGTGCTGTACCGTCCCGATAGCCCGATGTTGCTATTCCGTGAATCCAGGAGCGACCAAGTGAGTGTAGAGTTCGTCCCCGCTTCGGGCTCGTTCCTGCCGGTCAACCTGATTTTCTACCGGTTAGATTCGCTGAGCGTTGCTAAACGCTAAAAACGGCATCCCCGCATTTTGAGCGGTGCGAGGCTTTAGGGCGGTTTCGAGAAATAACCTTGGGGTGTAAATCTGTAAACCTGCTCTCAGACGCGCTAAATCAGTAAGCACCCTGCAAGAATCTACGAGAACTGCCCTATACCTTGCCCCGCTGCGTGTTGCTCACTATGGAATCACGATTCCTAGAGTGCTTTTAGCGGGATAAATTTGCCGTCCTTAGGGTATTCAAGAGGGTAGAGGGATCACATCTACTACGTCCCCGGCGCTGGCTGCAATCCCGCTTTCTAACACCACCAGAGCGTTTCCCACCGCCATCGAGCGCAGCACCCCGCTGGACTGGTTGCCGGTGCTCCAGACGTGATACCGCCCGTTCTTCCAACTCATCACCGCGCGGCGGTACACCTGTTTGGTGGGGTTGGCGGCGAAAGGGGTTTCGGCGACGGCCTTGAGGGTCGAGAGGGGTGGGTCGGTGCGGGACAACAGCTTGAACAGAAAAGGCCGCCCGAACAGCAGAAAAATCACCATCGCCGAGACCGGGTTGCCGGGCAAGCCCATCAGTGGAATCCCTTCCCAATCGGCGAAAAGGAATGGGCCACCGGGCTGAATCCTGACCTTCCAGAAGTGGATGCCGCCCTCGCGCTCGAGCATCAGCCGCACGATGTCATGCTCGCCCATCGAAACGCCACCCGAAGTCAGCAACAGGTCGAGTTTTCCCGCTCTCAAAAGTTGACCGCGCAGGCCATCCATGTTGTCGGGCACTTTGCCGAGCATCACCGGCTCGCCTCCGGCCTCGAGCACAAGCCCAGCGAGAGAATACGCGTTAGAGTTGTAAACCCCGCCGTGGGGCAAAGGCTCACCCGGTTCGACCACCTCGTCACCGGTCGAGAGGATGCCGACTTTGGGTTGCACCAGCACGGGAATCTCGGGATAGCCCATCGCTGCCGCCAAACCGACCCGTGCGGGCGTGAGCAAATCGCCTTTGTGCAGATAGGTCTGTCCTGCTTGTAGATCATCCCCTTTGTGACGAATGTCGGCTTTGCTGGCGGGTCGCATCAACCAAACATACTCGCCTTCGCGCAGGGTATCCTCCACACGGATTACGGCATCTGCGCCCCTGGGAATGGGCGTTCCGGTGAAGACCTGAACGGCTTCCCCGTGTTTGAGCGTCCCCTCAAAGGGCTTTCCTGCGGGCGAAACGCCAATCACTTTGAGCTTGACCGGGTTGCCCACGGCGGCGGAATGTGCGTCGACCTCGAGGCAAGCATACCCATCGAGCGAAGTGTCGTCGGCATCGGGGTGATTGACCTTGGAGCTAAGGTCTGCTCCTAAGATACGTTCGAATGCCGACGTTAACGGGGTTTGTTCGGTGGAGTGGAGAGGCTTCGCTTGCTCCAACACGATTTCTAACGCGTCCTCAATGCTGATATTTTGTTTCATGATTTCCCTATCGTACTGCGGGTTGGGAAAGTGAGAATTATGGGCTTGGGAAGCGGGTTGCTCGAGAGCTCTTCACCCCTTGACAGTGTTATGAAGCTTTGCTATTCTTCTCGTTGCGCCCCATTTAGGGAGTGCAGAGGACCATGACAAG
>PSMF01000071.1:0-19703 GCA_040290005.1 Meiothermus sp. | reverse complement strand
CCGCTGAAACATCAACCAAGCAAAGGTTGGTTCCACCACCCAACGGTGTGGCAACCCATGAAATCCCTTTGGCTTGAATCGTGTGCGCTCGAGCGATTCCGGCATGTACCGCGCAAGTTGTCGCCACCACGCATACACCACCTGCACCCCCACACCCAACTCGGATTTCACCCACTTCAGCAGTTTGCCTGCATACCCTTGATCGGCCCAGATCAGCTCTAGCCTTGGGAACCCCCCTGTGCAACGCCCGAGTAGCAACTTGGCCCCCTCGCGGTCGTGCATCGCTGCAAAGTGAACCCTCACCGCCAGTACGAGGCCGGTGGTATCCACAAGAAGGTGTCGTTGAGAAGGTGTCGTTTGCCTCCCCTCAGGCGTTTCGCGCCGTCGTAACCCCTGACCCCCCTTTTGCGCCAGTTCGCACCGATAGGCTATCCATACTCCCATTGCCAGGCCGGAACGTCGTGGGGCAGAATGCGCCAGGAGTTTCCGCCTCGCACGATGTAGAAATGTAGAAGATGGCGTTGAGGATGATGCATTTGTCGTGAGCAGCCCGAGGGCTCTCTGGGCGGGTTTGGGAATGAGGGGTTCGATAGCGCCCCACTCAACATCACTTAGGTCGCTGGGGTAGCCTTTGGGCATGCCTTGAGGTTATACCCTCCCCAGCCCAGTTCAGACGGTCTCTTACACAGCTACTGGAAGTTCAGGACTCATTGTCACCTCGGGCGCGTCCGGGACTGTTGCGCCTCAGCAAAATGGCAGTGTCGCAGTTTCGGCTCAGTGCTCGAGCGCTGGAAGCTTTACCTACACCCTGAGCATTAACGGCAACGGCGGGAATAAGTCGGTCACCGTCAACCTTACTTGCACTAATCCGCCTCCAGCTGAACCGTATCTGAGCGGCGGAAAAGTGAACCCAGACCTGATCTTTGCGACGGTGGACGAGGCCATCCGGGGAACCCTGACCTTCAGTAACACCGGCAGCGGGCCGCTCACCTACAGCGTCATCCCGTCCGCGAGCTTCTCAGGCGGGACCTTAGTGGTGAACTCGCCCTCTGGGGTGCTCGCGCCGGGTCCCACCGCCAAGCTGAGTTTGACAGGAACCTGTGGCAACAGCGAGGGGATATTCAGGTCTACCTTTTTAGTATATACAATGCCAAGAACACCTCGAATCCCCTGGGCGTTCCTGCGGTTGTTTACTGTCACTTTATTGACACTGGGACAATAAAGTCCTTTGGCGCGGCCACTGAAGTAGTGGGCACATGCAGCGATCCCCAAAACCCCGATGGCTAGATTCCGGTAGTTCAGAGGAACTATGACGCGTTTTTGGGGACCCGCAGCGTCAACGGGTCGGCGATGAACGAGATCAGAGACCCGGTGTTCAGCGCGATAGAGTCGGACTGCGGCGGGTGGCACGGCGAGGAGGTCTCAAGGCAATTTCTAGAAAAATTGCCTGCATACTTACAGCGCACTCAGCAGAGGCTGTTCGACGCGATGATGGCGACAGTGCCAGCATCTGATCGCGGCAGTTATGTCTTGCGGTCTGAAGTCGCGTGCGAGGTCTGGATAGATCAACCCTCGTTCATTGCCACAGCAATAGACTGCGCGAGGCAAGGAGGGGTCATAACTGTCCTATCAACTAAAAAGTGACTGGATTTGCTCCCGGTTTTTATGTTGATGTTTTTATGCTTGATATGGACATGGACATGTCAGGGAATAAGTTATGCTCGAGCTAAGTTCTGACTCGAGGAGACCTTCATGACCAAAGCACCCGACATTGTGGATTTGCTCAACCTGGCGGTAGACCGGGGCTCGTCCGACCTTGTAATCACGGTGGGCCTGCCGCCGATGGTGAAGGTGGACGGCGAGTTCCACCCCACCGAGTACGAGCCCCTCACCCCCCAGGAGACCCGCCGCCTGACCTATGCCCTGATGGACGAAAAGCAGCAGCGCGTCTTTGAAGAGGAGAAAGAACTCGACTTTTCCTTCAGCCTGCCGGGCAAGGGGCGCTTCCGCGTCAACATCTTCCTCCAGCGCGGCAGCGTGGGCGGGGTGCTGCGCGTGGTGCCCAGCACGGTCAAGAGCTTCGAGGAGCTGGGCCTCCCCAAAAACATCGCCGACATCGCCATGAACCCGCGCGGGCTAGTGCTGGTCACCGGGCCGACCGGCTCGGGCAAGTCCACCACGCTGGCCTCGATGATTGACTACATCAACGAGAGGAAGCGCTCGCACATCGTCACCATCGAAGACCCCATCGAGTTCTTCCACCGCCATAAATCCAGCATCATCAACCAGCGCGAGATCGGGCAGGACACCCACGGCTTCCAGAAGGCCCTAAGATCGGTGCTGCGCCAGGCCCCCGATGTCATTCTGGTGGGTGAGATGCGCGACTACGAGACGATTTCCGCCGCCATTACCGCTGCCGAAACCGGTCACTTGGTCTGTGGCACGCTCCACACCAACTCGGCCCCGGAGACCATAGACCGCATCATTGACGTGTTCCCCGAGGCCCAGCAGGAGCAGGTGCGGGTGCAGCTCGCCAACAACCTCGTGGCGGTGCTCACCCAGCAGCTCATGCCCAAGAGCTTTGGCGGGGGCCGGGTGATGGCCTACGAGCTGATGATCGCCACGCCTGCGGTGCGGGCCTTGATCCGTGAGGGGAAGAGCCACCAGCTCGTCTCGGTGATCCAGACCGGCGGTCAGTACGGGATGATCACCATGGACGCCTACCTGGCCGACCTCTACAAGCGCAAGCTGATCAGCTACGAGATGGGGATGAGCCGCGCGGTGGACCAGAAAGAGTTTGCCCGCCTCTCGGGTGCGGGCGCCGCCCAGCCCGCCAGCGGGCCTGCAACCGGTGCTCGGCGTCCGTAAAGTTTGGAAGCCCCTAAGCCCTCCCCGCGCGGGAGGGTTTTGTTTTACCCGTCCAGAGCCACAACCCCACCCTCCACCGCAACAAACCGCTGTCGGCCCGGCGCCCTCGCCGCGTCCTCGCCCGCGGTGAAGGAGCCGAACGCGGGGAGGATGAGCTGAGCCCGCTCGAGCACGAAACAGGGCAGCTTGATGCGATCGAACTCGAGCCTTACCACCGCCCTCGGGTGCACGTGCCCGCAGATGTTGAAAAGTCCGTCCCTGACCTCAGGCTTGTGGGTGAGGAAAACCCCGCCCCGCTCGAGACGCTCCGCCACCCCGATTCCCGCAGCCTCGGCGACCCGCTCGGCGGCCTTGTCGTGGTTGCCGAGGACGAGGGTTACTTGGGCCTCGAGGCTTCGCAGCCCGTCAGCGATTTGCCTGACCAACCCGTCTCCTAAGCCCACCTTGGAGTGCAAGAGGTCGCCTAAGATGACAACGTTCTCCGCACCCACCCGCCGGTAAAGCGCCCCCAGACGCGATAAATCGTCCCCCGCGTGGCCGCTGGGAACCGCTATTCCGAACGCTTGAAACGTCTCGGCTTTGCCTAAGTGCAAATCAGCAACGAGCAACGTGCCTTGTTCGGCCCAATACGCTGCGCGTTCGGGAAGCAGCAGGAATCGGCCCGCAGACAGCGAAAGTTCGTAGTCCACCCCGATACCTTACCGTTTCACCCAGTCTTCCTTCATCCGCAGGATACGCCGGAGCAAATCCTCGTTGGAGAGCTTGGTGGAAAGCCGGTCCACCAGGAGCGGGAAACCCAGCGGGGTGGGGCGCTTGGGGTAGGTGTAGATCAGCTTCTGCGACTGCATACGCCCCAGCGTCCGGCGCAGCCGCTCGCCCTCCAAGCCCTCCTCGAGCACCTCCCGCTCGGCCTGTTTGAGGAGCAAACTGTCCGGCTCGTACTGGCGGAACACCCCGTAGAGCGTGCTGGCGCTCCCCTGGAGCTGCCAGGTGGTCTTCCGAGCCCCCGGTCTGCCGGGATAGATCAGCCCGGCGATCTGGGCGATCTCGCGGAACTGCCGCTTGGCAAGCTCGCTCAAGTTCAAGGCGGCGCGGATTTCAGCCTCCACATCCCCGTCGGCACTCAGGGCCTGCGGGAAAACCCGCTCGAAAGGGTAATCCTTACGGCCCAGGATTTCCAGGCCATAGTCGTTGACGGTGAGGGCGAAGCTGCCGGGCTCTAAGCTCGCCATGCGGTACGCCAGAAGCGCGGCTAAGCCCTCGTGGACGTGGCTTCCCTCAAAGGGATAGACGAACAGGTGGCGGCCCTCCCTGGTCCGCACCTCCTCCACCAGAAGCTCGTCCTCCGATGGAAGTTTGGAGAGGCGGCGCATCTCGTCCAGGAGAGGTCCAATGGCCTCCAATTCCTCCGGCGTAGCCCCTTCGGGCTTTGAGAGCTGATGCCGCAGATACCGCCCCAGCGAGCCGCTGATGGCGAAGCGCGCTCCGAGCCAAGAAGGAACCGTCGTAGCCTTGCGGGTGGTGTTCTTTACGTAAGCGGTCATGTCCCGCACCATCACCAGCTCGAGCTGCCTCCCCGAAAAGGCGAAAACGTCGCCCTTTTTGAGCCTCGAGACAAACGATTCGCTCAAGGTGCCGAGTTCCTGGCGGTTAGTGTACTTGACCAGCACGCTCCCTTCCGAGGTGATGGTCCCGATGCCCTGGCGGTGGCGGCCCGCGATGGCTTTGCTCGCTATTTTGTACAATCCGTCCTGCTCGATGACCTTGCGATACTCGGGATAAGCTTGGAGGCTTCTCCCGGTGGTGACGAACTCCAAGACCCAGCCAAACTCCTCGTCGCTGAGGTCACGGTACGCCTGTGCGGTGCGAACTTCGGGCAGCACCTCGTCGGGGTAAAAGCCGTCGCCACAGGCCAGGGTGACGAGGTGCTGAGCCAGCACGTCATAGGGTTTTCTCGGCGAACGTCGGGGCTCCACCGCGCCCTCGCGCAAGGCTTGTCGCGCGGCGGCAATCTCGAGAATCTCGAGCGCCTGCGTGGGCACGAAAACCACCTCACTCACCCCACCCGGCTGGTGCGCCGCCCGCCCCGCACGCTGGAGCAGCCGCGCCACGCCCTTGGGCGAGCCGATCTGCACCACCCGCTCCACCGGCTGAAAATCCACCCCGAGGTCGAGGCTGCTCGTCGCCACCACCCACTTCAAGCTGCCCTCTTTCACGCCCGCCTCGACCCGTTCGCGCTCGGCGCGGCTTAGGGACCCGTGATGTAGCGCGATTCGCTCGTCATACTGCGGGGCCAGCAGGGTCAGGGCTTGATACCAGCGTTCGGCCTGGCGGCGGGTGTTGGTGAAAATCAGCGTGGAACGGCTTATGTCGAGGCCCTTCAAGAGCGCGGGAGCCATGCTCATCGCGAGCTGACCGGCCCAGGGAAAAGTGTCCAGCCGCTCAGGTAAGACACTGCTGATGACGGTGCGGCGCTCGAGGTCGGCACTCACCACCGCCGCCTTCCGGTTTGTTCCCACCGCTGCCTGAGCCGCTTCTTGGGGATTCGCCACCGTCGCGGTCAAGGCCCAGGTGCGCAGCTCAGGTCGCGCTTGGCGCAGGCGGGCGAGGGAAAGCTCGAGCAGCACCCCGCGCTTATTTCCCAAAAGCTCGTGCCACTCGTCCGCTACCACACAGCGCAGGTTTTTGAACAGCTCGCCCGAGCCCGGATACGCCAGCATCAGCTCCAAGCTCTCCGGCGTGGTGATGAGGATGTCGGGCATGTTCTTTAGCTGCTGCCGACGGGTTTTCTGCGCGGTGTCGCCAATGCGGCTCTCCACCCGAAGGTTCCAGCCCATCTCGGCAACTGGCGTGGTGATGGCTTTTTCGATATCGCGGGAAACCGCCCGCAGCGGAGTGACATAGAGCAGCTTGAGGCCGGGCGCGGGCTGGCTCAGCATCTCGGCAATGGGCCCCATCGTCGCCGCGTAAGTCTTGCCCGCCCCTGTGACGACCTGCATCAGCCCACTTTCCCCCGCGAGGTAGCGCTGCCAAACTTCTTCCTGAAAGGGGAATGGTTTCCAACCCTGACGGGAAAACCAGTCCCGCACCGGGGTCAAGATTTCATTACCGGAGCCGGGCGCGTCCAAAACGGAAACACCGTCAACTTCTTTGCTGCGTCCTCGAGCCATATCGCTTAGCTGTCCCCAAACGCGTCCGCGACGAGTTCTTCTGAGGCTCCCGACATTTCTTGGGGCAGCAGGGCAAAGGCCGCGCCCAAGGTGTCGGCTTCAAACGGGCGCTTATCCTTGCGCCAGCGCAGGATGCGGGGGAACCGCACCGCGATACCCGATTTGTGCCGCGCCGAAGGTGCTATCCCCTCGAACGCAATCTCGAAAACTTGCACCGGCCTCACTGTCCGGGCCGGTCCGAATTTATCCAGGGTGTTCTGGCGAATCCAGCGATCGAGTTCGGCGATTTCCCCGTCGGTGAGGCCAGAGTACGCCTTGGCAAAGGGAACCAGCCGGTCGCCGTCCCACAGCCCGAAGGTGTAATCGGTGAAGAGGTTCGAGCGCCGCCCGCTCCCGGCCTGGGCGTACATCAGCACCGCGTCCAGGGCGTAAGGATCTACCTTGTGCTTCCACCAGTAGCCTTTTTTGCGGCCCTCGAGGTAGGGACTATCCTTCCGCTTCACCATCAGCCCCTCTGCCCCGCGCTCCCTGGCTTCCACGCGCAAACGCTCGAGTTCCTCGCGGTCACGAGCACTCAGCAACTCAGTCAAATGCACCCGGTCTATCGGGTGAATCTCGAGAAAGGCTTCGAGACGTCCGCGACGGGCTTCCAAAGACTCCGCACGGAGGTCTAGTCCGTCCTGCTCGAGCAAATCGTAGGCCATCAGGTGCACCGGAGCCTCCCGCCGCTCCTTCTCTGTCACCTTCTTGCGTCCCAAACGGGTCTGCAAAACGCTGAACAGGAGCGGCCTTCCCTCGCCCCAGGCCACGATTTCCCCGTCTATCACCGTTCCGTCGGGCACGCCTTCGAAAGCTTCGACGAGTTCGGGGAACTGCCCCGTGACCAAATCCTCACCGCGCGACCAGATGAAGGTCTCCCCCGCTCGCCGGATGACCTGGGCGCGGATGCCGTCCCACTTGTGCTCGAGCTGCCACTGGGGGCCGGGTTGAAACTCGGGCTCGAGGGGGTAGGCCAACATGAACGGGTAGGGCTGGCTGGGGTTGAGCGCCGGGCCGCCTTGATCGGTGAGCGAGCGGTAGAACGCCTCAGTGGGCTCCCAATCCCCGGTTAGTCGGTGGGTCAGGGAGGGCAAATCCGCGTCCAAGGCCGCTGCCAATGCCTTCAGCACCAACCCCGAGGAAACCCCCACCCGGAAGGCTCCGGTGAGGATTTTGTGCAGGATGTAGACCTCGTCTTCGGGTAGATGCCGCCACCACGTCAGGAGCAGTTCGCGCTGGCGCTCCTCGGTGAACTCCTTGGAGGTTCCTTTGGCCTTGACTCGAGCCTTGGGAATCTCCGTCTCCATCCACACGTGCAGGGGCAGCTCCCACGCCTCGCCCTTGCCGAAGCCCAGCGAAACTAGGAGCAGCGCCACCGTCTCCGCCGTGTCCCCCACATGCGCCCTGGACTCCTCAAACAGCCACTCCGGCACCAGCCCCAGGCTCAGGAAGTGCTTGCGCAGCACGTTCGAGGTGACGACCGATTTACGTGCTTTCTCGAGCAGAATATACAGCGCCCACACCGCGTCCTTGGGGTCGGCGGCGCGGAAATAGGCCTCGAGGCGGGCGATCTTCTCGTTCGTCGAGGTGGTGCTGTCGAGGGCAGCATACAGGCGGGCGAAGTCTTTCATAGCAAGCCCCCCACCCTACCCTCCCCCCTTGTGGGGGAGGACAGTCTTTTGCAGCCATAAACTTGACAGGGCATCCGTCGCCCGTGCGCATGGGATAGAGGTGATGCAATCGCTTCCTCCTACGTCCCCCGACGGCGGAGTCATCCCCGCCAAACGCATAAATGACATCCGCGCGGCACGGGCGCGAAGCCTTGCGCCCCTACGAAGGCAAGAATGAAACGGGCGAGCACCCTGCATATAACCCCTCCGGCGCTGCCGCGCCACCTTCCTTGATGAACGCGGACAATAGCGTCCAGTACAGATGCAGATAAGCGCGTTCCCAAAGGGAGGAAAAATCAGGCTCATTCGCCGTCCCCCTCCTCATCACCGTAGAGGTTGCCCAAGGGCTCAGCCCGGATGCCCTTTTCTTCGGTCAGATACCGCGCCAGCACATCGCTCTGCCCGTGTGTCACCAGCACTCGGCTGGCCTTTGTCTCCTCCACACTCCGAATCAGCCCCGGCCAGTCGCAGTGGTCGGAGAGCACGAAGCCGCGCTCGTAGCCGCGCCGCCTGCGGTTGCCGCGCACTAGCATCCATCCCGAGGCAAA
Organism: Meiothermus sp.; assembly: GCA_040290005.1. Lineage (GTDB taxonomy): Bacteria > Deinococcota > Deinococci > Deinococcales > Thermaceae > Meiothermus. The sequence goes on along the minus strand of PSMF01000071.1, from coordinate 11,408 downwards.
CGCTGTTTGTGGGGCCTTGAAGCGCCGCATCCAGGGCGAGCGGTGGGCCGAGGGCGGGGCCAGCACCAACTCCCCCTTAAAGTGAAAACCCTTGGGGGCGTCGGTGACGTTCAAGGTAGGAACCATCCGCACGCCCTGCTCGCGGTACAGTTGGGTCAGGCGGGCCAGGGCTCCGTGCAGGTAGACGGGCCGGTCGGTGAGGGCGGCCAGCTCGGCCAGGATGCGCTGGGCCTTGCCGAAGGCGTAGCCGAAGACCAGCGAGGGCCGCTCGAGGTCGCTCTGCCACCACTCGTAGAGTTCGCCCACCACCTCGCGCCCCGGCCTCCAGGCGTACACCGGCAGCCCGAAGGTCGCCTCGGTGATAAAAGTACCGCAAGGGACGGCCTCGAAGGGGGCACAGGTGGGGTCGGGCTCGCGTTTGTAATCGCCCGAAATCACCCACACCTCGTCACCGCGCTCTAAGCGCACCTGCGCCGAGCCCAGCACGTGCCCGGCGGGGTGAAACGAGACCCAGACCTCGCCCAGCTTGAACTTCTCTCCGTATTCGGCGGTGGTGAGGTGAATATCCTCGCCTAGGCGCAGCCGCAGCACCCCTTCGGACTCGCGCGTGGCGTAGTAGTGGGCACTCCCGCGCCGGGCGTGGTCGGAGTGGGCGTGGGTGAGGAGGGCCGTCTCCACGGGCCGCAAGGGGTCTATGTAAAGGCCGCCCTTGGGACAGTGCAGACCGTTGGAATCGAGGGTGATAAGCGCCATGAGGTCCCTTTTACGGCGGGTGAGTCGGGCGAGCTTTCCCGATTATCCGCAGCCTGACTGATAGAGGGCTGAGCAACAGGGGCAACCTTGGACAATTTCCCGTAATCTGGTATGTTGGTGCATGGCGACCCTCGCCGAATCCTGTCCCAAACACATGACTTATGGCCCCTGCGGGGGCGTAAACCCCGATGGAAGCTGCGAAGTGCCGGGCCTGCGCTGCCCCTTTGTTGAGGGTGGGGTTGCGCGTTGGGAAGGGCAGGCGTCAGAGTCCAGCATCACCCCAGCAGGACAGGCTTTCTTGCAGTTGATGAACCGGCGGCCGGTGATCGTCACGGACATTCCTACGGTTCCCCTTGACGCCGACTCCATCGCCGCCTCCGCCGAGGTGCTCGCGGGCGCTGCCGATACCGTGCTGCTCGGCGACCACGGCGGGGCCAGGGTGCAGTTCCCGCCCGCCTACCGGGCAATGCTGGTCAAGCGGACGGGCTTAGAGCCCTGGGTGGGCCTCAACTGCCGCGACCGCAACCGGGTGGCCCTCGAGGCCGAACTCGCCGCCCTGAAGCACCTGGGGGTGGCCGGGGTTCACGCGGTCACCGGCGACCACCCGGTCTCCGGCCACCGCCCCGATGCGCTGCCGGTCTTCGACCTCGACTCCGCCCAGCTCGCCAGCTTAGCCAGGGCCAAGGGCCTGTTGGTCTCGGTGGCGGAAAGCCCCTGCGCGATTCCACGTCCCCAGCGGCCTTTCCGCCTACTTCAGAAGGTGCGTGCTGGCGGGCGGGTTTGTTTTGTGAACCATGCCGGCGGACGTGAAGCGGTGGGCGAGTTCGTAGCAGCGGCGCAGAGTTTGGGCGCGGACGTGCCCTTTATCAGCGGGGTGGCGGTGATTACCAGCCTCGACGGCGCCCAGCAAATCCAAACCTTCCGCAACCTGGTGCTGCCAGCGGGCTATTTAGAGGGCATCTTGAACGCGCCCGACCCACGAAAAGCGGGCATCAAGGCAGCGATTGCTCTAGGAGAGGAGCTGCTGTCGGTGACGGGCGTGCGCGGCCTCAACCTCTCAGCAGCGATGGGCTCGGGGGACAAGCTCGAGCTGGCCTGTGACCTCGCCGAAATCGGCAGGGCCTTTCTATGAAAGTGTAGGGAGGCCAAAGAATCGGCTGCGAACCTCAAAGTATCCTTTAGCCTATGGAGAACGGCAAAAAGGCCATCGTCATCGGCTCCGGCATCGGCGGGCTGGCGATGGGGATTCGGCTGCAAAGTTTAGGGTTCGACACCACCATTCTGGAAAAGCTCGATGGCCCCGGAGGCCGGGCCTACGTGCGCCGGGCGCAGGGCTTTACCTTCGACATGGGGCCGACGGTGATCACCGTGCCGCACTTTATCGAGGAACTGTTCAGCTTGGAGCGCGGCCAGCCCAACCTGAATGCCCCCGACTTTCCAAGCGAAATCCTGGGCGAAGAAAAGCGTGTCAAAACCGGGGTCTCGGGCGGGCCGAACACCTCTAAGTACGTCCAGATCGTGCCGATCCTGCCCTTCTACCGCATCTACTTTGACGACGGCAGCTTCTTTGATTACGACGGCGACCCCGAGCACACCCGAGAGCAGGTAGCGCGGCTGGGCGAGCCCGGCGACTTAGAGGGCTACGAACGGTTTCACCGCGACGCCAAGGCGATTTTTGAGCGGGGGTTTCTCGAGCTGGGCTACACCCACTTTGGCGACCTCGGCACGATGCTCCGCGTCGTCCCCGACCTGTTGCGCCTCGATGCGGTGCGCACCCTGTTCGGCTTCACCCGCAAATACTTCAAAAGCCCCAAGCTGCGCCAGGTCTTCAGCTTCGAGACCCTGCTGGTGGGCGGAAACCCCCTGAGCGTCCCCGCGATCTACGCGATGATTCATTTTGTCGAGAAGACCTGGGGCATTCACTTTGCCCTTGGAGGGACGGGGGCGCTGGTGAACGGCTTGGTCCGCAAATTTCAGGAGTTGGGCGGTCAGATTCGCTATACCGCTGAGGTAGCGAAAATCAATGTGCAGCGCCAAGGCGGCAAGAAGCTGGCGAAAGGGGTTACGCTTCTGGATGGCGAAATCCTCAGGGGCGATATCGTCGTTTCCAACGGAGATTATGCCAACACCTACTTGCGGCTGATCGAACCCCAGTACCGCTTCTGGAACAGCGACGTGGTGGTTAAGGCGAGAAAACAGAGCATGTCGCTGTTTGTGATCTACTTTGGCTTCCGGGCCGACGGCAGCGAAGCGGAAAAGCTGCGCCACCACAACATCATCCTGGGGCCGCGCTACGAGGGGTTGCTCGAGGACATCTTCCAAAATAAGGTCCTCGCCAAGGACTTCTCGCAGTACCTCCACGTCCCCACCCTCACCGACCCTAAGCTGGCCCCGCCGGGCCACCACGCCGCTTACACCTTGGTTCCGGTGCCGCACAACGGCTCTCGGCTCGACTGGGAGTTGATGGGTGAGCCTTTCGCGCAGAAGATTTTAGGTTTTTTGGAAAAGCGCGGCTACCTGCCGGGCCTCCGCGAGCGGCTGGTCTACCAGAGCTTCGTCACCCCGGATTATTTCGAGGGGACCCTCAACTCCTACCTGGGCAACGCCTTCGGGCCGGAGCCAGTGCTGATCCAATCGGCGTTTTTCCGCCCCCACAATCGCTCGGAGGACATCGCCAACCTCTACCTGGTGGGCGCTGGAGCCCAGCCCGGTGCGGGCACACCCAGCGTGATGATGTCGGCTAAGATGACCGCGCGGCTGATCGCCGAGGATTTCGGGGTGGGGGCGGAGGAATCGAGCGGCAGACCTGATGATTTTGTCACGGTTTAGCTCGGTCAATCAGTCCGGCCACAACCCCAGCCCCTCGCGCTCCACGTGGTATCCCGCGGCTTCCAAGCCTTCCACCACGCTGCGCCCGTGGGCCTCGTCGCGCACCTCGAGCACCAGTTCCACCCCCACCTTGCCCAAAGGGGCCAGCCAAAGTGCCCGGCGGTGAAAGATGTCCACGATATTGGCCCCGGCCCCCGCGACCTGGGTTACAACCCTCGCCAGCGCCCCCGGACGGTCCACCACCGAGAGCTTGAGCAAGATGTAGCGCCCCTGACGCACCATCACCTGCTCGATTACACGCGAGAGCAAGTTCCCGTCAATGTTCCCGCCGCAGAGCACCGTCGCAACGGTTTGACCGGACTGAACGGCGACCTTGCCCGACAATATCGCCGCCATCCCCGCCGCGCCCGCACCCTCCACGACCAGTTTAAGGTTACCCACACAGTGGGCGATGCCGCGCGCGATCTCGTCGTCGCTGACTTCGACCACCGCGTCCACCAGGTCGCGGATGATGGGCAGGGTGAGTTCTCCGGGGCGCTTGACCGCGATACCATCGGCGATGGTCTGGGCCGCCGAAACGCTCACCGGATGCCCGGCCTCGAGCGAAGGGTTTACCGGGGCGCAACCGGCGGCCTGCACCCCGACGATGTGGGCTTGGGGTCGCAGGGTTTTGACGGCGGTGGCGATTCCCCCGATCAGCCCGCCGCCGCCGATGGGGACCACCAGCAAATCCAGCTCGGGGAGGGCCTCCAGCAGCTCCAAACCAATCGTCCCCTGCCCCGCGATGACCTTATCGTCGTTGAAGGCATGGACGTAGGTCAGGCCGCGCTCCTCGGCGAGCTTGTAAGCGTGGGCGACGGCATCGTCGAAACTGGCCCCCTGCAAAATCACCTCGGCCCCGAAACGCCGGGTGGCGACGACCTTGGTCAAAGGGGCGAACTCCGGCATCACGATGACGCTTTTGATCCCGTGCAAGCTGGCGGCGAGGGCCACACCCTGGGCGTGGTTCCCGGCGCTCGGGGCGATCACCCCCCTGGCCTTTTCCTCCGCACTCAGGCTGGCGATTTTGTTGTATGCCCCGCGAATCTTGAAGCTGCCGCTGCGTTGCAGGGCCTCGGCTTTGACGTAGGCTTTGGCCCCCAGTTCGGAGGATAGCCCTTCGTCGGGCAGGGTGGGGGTGGGGGCAATGATACCGTGCAGGAGGTCTTGGGCCGCACGGATATCCTCGAGGGTGACGGGCATGGCTTTATCGTTCACCGCTTAGCCTCTAGCGTCAACAAGTGGAGAGGGATGAGCTAAAGATAGCTGACAGCCGATAGCAGATAGCTCATAGCTAAACACCCCGTCTTTGGCTATGGGCTATAAGCTATAGGCGTTTTTGTCCTTTCTCATCGCTCATCGCTAACCTACGCCTCCGACTCGTTCGCCTTCGTCACCGCAACTTCGGACAAATGCCCCACGTCGGGCGGGCTCAAGAACCAGCGCCCATCTATCAGCTGCATCCGCACGATGGCGCAGTTGGGAATCCACAGCGAATCGTGGAACAGGGCGTAGCGGCGCATGGCGGCCCCGTCGAGGCGCTCGGGCTGCGCCAGCATCCACCACAGCATCGCCCGCATAAACAGCCCGTGCCCAAAGATGACGGTAAACCCCTGCTGTTCCCGCATCCGTTTCAGGGTTTCCTCTACCCGCCCGATCAGGTCGCGGAAGGTCTCGGCTCCCTCGCCATCGAGATAGTCAGGGTCGAGGCGGCTCCAGTATTCCTCGAGCTGGGGAAGCCGCTCCAAGCCGCTGGTGTTGTTGCGGTTGGCATAGGAAAGCTCGGTGAACTCCTGTACCGGCCATTCCTCCTGGCGAACCTCGGGGAAGCGCTCCAAGAGCGGCTGCGCGGTTTGTTTGGTGCGGACAAAGGGCGAGGTAACGATCAAATCTGGGGCGCGGTCGAAGGCGCCCGCAACGGCCCTGGCTTGCGCCCAGCCCAGCTCGGTCAAGACGGGGGCCGCGGCATTGGCGGTTCTAGCCCCTGCGTTGGAATCACTCTCACCGTGGCGTATCCACCAAACTTCGGTCACGCCGCCGATTGTATCAAGGAGGTGGGCTCGAGGCGACCAGCACCTCAAACCCTCGTCTTGTCAGGACTTTATAGCTTGTCGTCCAAATACGCGTGTTGTTCGTCAACGCCCTTCACCTGAGGCGTTGTCATGCCCCGCGAACGCGAAACATCCCCCACGCGCGTCTGTACATGATTCCTCGGGCATCAAAGAAGGTCCTTTCTTACCCAAGCACTAGATGGTTGACCCGCGTGGGGGATTCTTCACTGCGCTACCGCGGAGCCTGCCCTGAGCGAAACGAAGTGGAGTCGAAGGGTTCAGAATGACAACGGTTGGGTTGATGAAGTTAGCAACGGACCCGCGCTCGGCGTAAAGCCCAGGTTTCCGGCCCTGCCGGTCGGCAGAGGCGATGCCCTGGTGTGCCCCTACAAAAACTGGCTTTAGGGTCAACAATTGACGGTTAACGTTTTCAAAGCAACTTGATTATTTCCCCAAAAGGGAATTGCTCCGCGTCCAGACCGCCCGGCGTGACCACCCACAGCGTCGGAAATGCGGGGGCCTCAACAGGAAAATCACCGAATCCGTCGGTCAAATACACGCAAACTCCGCCCAGGTGCGGCTCCTGGCGCTCGGCCACCTCAGCGAAGAAGGGCTGGAAATCGGTGCCACCCCCGCCTTGAGGCAGAGGAATCTCGCCTTCGGAACTCAGCGGATAAGGCCCATACAGGGCGGCATCGGCGTAGTAAAGCTGGGCGTCTAAGTGGGGGTAGGCCCGCAGGATGCCCACCACCTCAGCCAGAAACAGCTTGATCTGGGCGTCGTCCACCGAGCCGCTGGTGTCTACGGCGATGTACACACGTAGGTTCTCGCTCTCGAGGGTTTCCAGGTACAGCCCCCGCCCAATGCCACGGCGGTCAAACCCCGCAAAGTCGGAAGGGGTGCGCACCAGAAAGCGCCATAGCACGCTCTTCCAGTCGAGCTGGGGCGGCCCGCCTAGGCCAAAGGCCCGCTCCACCCCGGCGGGCAGGTTGCCCTTTCCGAGCGCGCGCGCCACCGCCTGAGCTTGCCCTACGGCCTGTTTCCAGTGCCGTTCCAACTCGGCCTTTTGCGCCTCGCCCATCGAGTCACCCCGGTTCAGCCGTTTGCCGCGAAACCGCTTGGGTTTGCCCTTAGGACCCGGTTCCTCCCTCGGGCCACCTTCCCCCTCGCCGTCCTCGGGAGGTTCCCCGAGCAAGTCCACGAACACCAAAACGGGCTGCTGCTGCGGTTCCCGCGGGAGCAGCGCATAAACCTCCTCGACGCTATAGTGCTCCAAGCTCACGTCACGGATATGCCCGTCCGGGAGGGCGAAGCCGTTCTGGAGCAGAATCCCGTTCACCACGATGTCCGCCGCGATGTTCCAGCCCTGTGGGTCACGGAGGGAGCGACGCGGAACGTGGGCCAGGGCCGCGTGCAACACCTCGTGGAGCAACACCCCGTCAAAGTGCTCTTCGGAAAGTGCCCCCATGAACTGCGGGTTGTAAAACACGTCGCGCCCGTCGGTGGCGGCGGTGGGGAGGTCCAAGCTTGGCTTGAACCGGGCGAAGAGGGCCAATGTGGCAAAGAACGGTGAGCGTTGCCGCAGGCGCAGTAAAGAGGCGCTGATCCGCCCATCCAGGTCGGGCGTCGGGGGCCGGGGGTCGGGGGTCGGGGTCATGTTTGATAAAGGATGAAGGGAAAACCAGGTTAGAAGCAGCGATTTAGCCCCTAGCCTTCATCCTTCGTCCGCAATCCTTTCTCCGCGGCCTCTCGCACCCAACGGTTGCCGTCTTGAGCGAGCTCTTCCAGGGCTTGCCTGGGGGCGCTGGGATTTTTCGCCAAGGCGAGGCGAACCGTCCAGGAGGCAGTCCGGTGGCGCACCTTGGCGAGCTCGAGCAGCGGCAACTCGGGGTGGGAAAGGGCCACCGCGCGGTTGAGGGTGTGGCGCGACCTCGAGGCCCCCACCAACAGCCGCGCCGTGTACTGCGCCAGCGTCTGGGCGTCCAGGTTGGGGTGGCGCAGGGCCAGGAGCCGCACGTTCTCGTCAGGATCACGCAAGAGGTGGGCCAAAACTTCCCCCGAAGCTTCAGGATGCCCGGCCACCGCCTGGCGCACGTCGCGGTCGGAGTCCTGGACCAGACGGCGCAAAGACTCCGCGCCTAGCGCAGGGTTCAGTGCGGCCCCTTGGCGCACCCGCCACTCGGCGTCCTGGGCTAACTCGGCCAGCCGCTCGGGGGGCGTGGCGGGGTTTTGTGCAGCCAGGGCGCGGGCATAAGCGCTGCGCCGGGAAAGAGTGGTCAGGAACTCTGTCGGAAGCCCGGCGTCCAGGGCCGCGGCCCGGCGATACAGCTCGAGGACCTGCGAGTCCAGGCCAGGGTTGGCTCGAGCTGCCCCGCGTACGCCCTCATCGTCGTCCCCAGCCAGCAGGTGTAGCGCGTCCTGGGGAGCTTGCGGGTGGGCCGCGACCAGGGAGCGCACCTCGAGGTTTTCGTCCAGGGAGAGGATAGATAGCCCTAACTCCGGAAGTGCGGGATGGCGGGCCACCGCTTTACGCACGTCGGCATCGGCATCCGCGACCAGTTGCAGCAGCAGATCGGTACCCGCTCCCCGGTTTTCGGCCACCGCCTGTCGCACCCGCCAGTCCTCGTCGGCGGCGAGGCGACGCAAGAACTCCGCGGGGGTGGAGGGGTGCCGCGCGGCTAGCCTCCGGGCCCACTCGTTGCCGCCTGCGAGCTTGCCCAGCAGCGCGGTGGGGAGGTCAGGCTCGAGGTTCTTGGCCTTCTGGTAGAGCTCCAGCAGGCTCATCCCGGCCCCCAGCCCCGCGAACCAACCGGAGAACAGCGGCCCCAGCGCGGCCTCGGGCACACCGGGGTTGTCGGCGACGGCCTGCCGCACATCGCGGTCGGGGTCTTGGGCGAGTGCGGTCAGCAGCTCGGCGGGGGCAAACGGGTGCGCCGCCACCGCCTGGCGCACCTTCCAGTGGTCGTCGGCGGCTAGCTTTGCCAGCAACGCGAGCGGGGCGGCGGGGTTTTGTACCAGCGCGGCCCGCACGTCGGGCTGGTCGTCGGCGCAGAGGGCTTCCAGGCTGCTGGGCGGGGTGTTGGGGTGTCTCGCCACCGCCTGCCGCACGTCGGGGTCGGAGTCGGCGGCCAGCCCCGCCAGGAGGTGCGGGAGCGCCTTGGGATTGCGGGCCACGGCTAAGCGGGTGTGCCAGTCGCCGTCGCTGGTACAGCGCTCTAGGGTCTCGTGCGGCGCGTTGGGGTGACCCGCGGCGAGGCGCCGGGCCCACTCGCTCAGGGCGGCCGATAGTGGCGGGCGAAGAGCTCGAGGGCCCGCGCCGGGATGCTGGGGTTGGCGGCAGCGGCGGAGCGCACCTCCTCGTTCTCGTCCCCGGCCAACCGCTCCAACAGCTCGGGCGGGGTGCGGGGGTTGGCTGCTACCGCTTGGCGCACGTCGCGGTCGGAGTCCGAGGCCAGCAGGGTGAGGCTATGGTCGCGGAGGTTGGGGTTTGAGGCCGCTGCCTGCCGCACCCGCCAGTCCTCGTCGCTCACAAAGCGCTCCAAGAGGGCTTCGGGGGTGTGCGGATACCGGGCCACCAGCCCCCGCAGCCAAACGTGACCCCTTGCCAACAGTTCCAGCGGGGCCTCGGCGGGTTCCCCCCGCTCTAAGCGGGCGAAGAGGCTCAACGACTCCTGGGGGGTGCGCGGGTTGGCCCGTGCCGCACGCCGCACCTCCTCGTCTTCGTCCAACAAGAGGGCCTCGAGCACCTGCGGCGGGGTGCTTCCAGAGGCCGCCAGGCTGGCCCTTAAGGCGGGGTCGGGTTCGCGGGCCAGGCGGGGGGTCAGCCAGGGGGGAACCAGCCCGGTGAGGGCCATCTGCTGTAGTTCCACCGCGTCGGAATCGCCCTCGAGCCAGAACAGAGCGGTCTCCCAGGGGCTGGCCTCGAAGCGAACATGCAACCGCGCCGCCTCCGCCACGGCGGGAACGGGGTTGCTGAGCAGGGGCTCGAGGAGTTCGGCGGACGTATTGGGGTTCTGGGCGATACACAAAAGCGCGTCCGTATCACCATATTTGGCGGCCCAACGTAAATACCCGGCCCCCACCTTCGGGTGACTGAGAATCCGCCTACGCGTATATCCTGGCATCTCGGCGAGAAGATTGGGGTTCACCAAAAGTAGCAAGTCGAGCACGGGGTTCTCCAGGAACTGCTCAGGGAAATGCAGGGCCAATCGGTATAAAACATCTTCGGGGGTGTTGGGATTCCCCGCGACTCGGCGGCGCACTTCGGGGCTGGGGTGGGAGGCTAACCGCCGCAACTGTTCAGGAGCCGTGTCCCCTTCGGCTTCCCAGAGTACGTTTGGGTGCAGTTCAAGCCTCATACCTAATCCTAGTCCTAGCCAAACACCACGTCTTTGTAATCCGCGATGAACTCTTTGATGCCGGGGTCCGCTTGTACCAAGAGGGCGAACTCTCGGGGGCGACCTTTACGCAAGCGCTGAAATAGGTCGGCCACGAAGAGTTGTACCCATTCCACTGGAGCCACCTCCACCAAATACCGGAAGGCGTTGAGTCCTTGCTGAGCCGTCTCGGCCCGCAGGGTGAGGCCCATCGTCAGGGCGTAGCGCTGCGAGGGTTCCTCGGGAAAGGGGTGGGCGAACTCGCCCCCCAAGATCGCGCCCAGTTCGGGCAACACCTCGTAGACTTGAGCGAAGGCCTCGAGCTCCGCCGCCGCCCCCTCTCCCACCACCGGGGCCACGTCTAGCCCGGCCTTGAGCAGCGTGGAAGCCATCTCCCAACTGCGCGGGCTGGGCCAGGCCGGGCGTTTGGCGTCCATCTGGTGCAAGAGGGCCGGGCGGAAGGCCAGAAACGCCAGGATGCGCTCGTGGATTCCTGTACCGAAGCCGTAGCGCTTAAAGCTCTCGAGGTCGGGCGAAACCTCCAAGTGGATAAAGCGGTTGGCGAGCGGGGCGGGCATGTCGAAGACGGCGGCCCGGTCCTCCTTGCGGTTGCCGGCTGCCCACACGAACCACCCCTCGGGCAGCGTGTAGGAGCCCACTTTGCGGTCGAGGATGAGCTGCTGAGCCATGCCCTGCATGGTCGGGGGGGCCATGTTGAGTTCGTCGAGGAACAGGATGCCCTCGCCCTCAGTGGGCAAAAACTCCGGCGGATACCACTTAGAAACGCCGTCTAGGGGCACGGGCAGCCCGCGCAAATCGGTGGGGGCCAGTTGCGAGAGCCGCACGTCAATAAAGCCGATGCCGTGCTCCCTTGCGGTCTGGGCCACGATGGAGGATTTGCCCACACCAGGCGGCCCCCAGATCATCGTCGAGAGGGAGAGGCGATGCTCCACGAGGCTCGAGAGGTAGCGGCTTAGCTCGGCTGGGCTCATGGGCACAGTGTGGAGCAAGAAAAGGCGCCTTGTGTAGGCAAATAGACATTCTCGAGCGTTATTAAAGGGTGCGTTTAAGTAGGTGGAAGCCATGAGCTATGAGTTAGGGCAAATGCAAACCCCTCTGGCCTGCGGCCATCCCCTCTGTAAAAGCGAAAATGGCGTTCTGGACAGGAGCAGATAACAGCGTGCTCGAGGGGAGGTGGTGCTTTTACCCCCTTGGACCTTCCGAGGTCGCTACAAGACAGTTGCTGTACCCATAAACCGTGATGGATGGAAGATTCTTGCCGCACCAGTCCCTAGGAATGGAGGACGGACGCGCATAGGTACGCGGCCCGCACAGGCTCCGCGCTAGGGCGCTTCTCCTG
>PSMF01000070.1:0-19829 GCA_040290005.1 Meiothermus sp. | reverse complement strand
AACAAAGGCCTACGTCGATTATGCTGCGTGTGCATGGGCGTTTCTCTTCGCCCTACCGAGCTTTTACTGGGCGGCGGGGGGCACCGCAGGGACAGGCTTGCTCTCGCCGGAGATCAGCAATATGGCCCACGAACCGGGATTTATTGCGGTGGTATGGATTACCGGGCTGCTCAAGGTTTTTGCTGGGCTGGTGGCCCTCGCGCTGGTGCTTCCTCTGGGGCGAAGAGTTCCGTCTAGGCTGCTGCTTTTGCTCGCCTGGGGCGGGGGAACCCTGCTGTTGGGACACGGATTATCATTCCTCGGCCTGGGTGGACTGGCGTTGCTCGGCATGATTCCGGTTTCCAGCGCATTGCCAAGGGCGGTGCTCGAGTCCTACACCTACGTCTGGGGCCCTTGGTTCGCGCTGGGCGGGTTTTTGTTTATGCTGGCGGCCTGGTTTTATTGGCGCGGCCTGCCCAATCGCCGCTCAGGCTTTGGGCCGAGCATTTTGGGTGTGCTTGGCGGGCTTTTGGCTACGGCTGCCTTGCTGGTGACAAGTCTCTAAAACACACCCTGCGTCCCCGATGGCTTAAGCGAGCATAGAAATTTCCCTGTTCAGGAGACCTATTCCTTACGTTGAGGTAAATACTCGAGTTCCATCCCGTGCCAAGTTTTCATGTGCACGGCGTGGGTTTCTAAATACGCTCCGGGCTCGAACAAGTTGTCGTAATACTCCAAGTCCAAATGGTGCGTTTGCAAGAACATCAGCGTGTAAATCGTTGGCACGGTGGCGGGGAATTTGCCAAAGGTGTCGAAGAGATACTGGGCTTGCGTCGCCACCACGTCCACAATCCACTTGTCGTGGGGCCGGGCCTCGGAGCGCACCCCAGCAGTATCTTTCCAAGGTCCCGGAGTCTCTGGATTGAACGGTCCGCCCTCGCGGTATTTCCGCTCGACCAGGGCTTCCACCGCTGCGCGCATGTCGGGGAAATGCGGCGGGCAGAAGCCCTCGAAAACCCCCTCGAGCCCCGTCGGATTGGGCCGCGACCAGCCCGGTTTGAAGTCATAGCGGAATCCCAATCCGGGTACTTCGGGGTCGCCCGAAGCGCCAAGGGTGCGCACCCGGTCTAAACCGTTAAGCATCCACCCACCCAGCCCCATCGCTTGCTGCATCAGATGGCCTGCGAAAGTCGCCGTGGAAATCTCTGCCGCGACCTCGGAAAGCGTGGCCTGGTCGAAGGCAGAGAGGGGGTAGGGCTTCTCGGTGTCCACGTGGGCGGAAAACTTCTCGAGCCCCGGAATCCGCCGGTTGTTCACGTCGTCGTAGATGACAAAGCCGTTCTGGGCGATGAAGATCAGCTTGAGAAGCTGGTGCTGGGCGACATCGGCAACCGGCCAGACCACCAGGCTCCCCGGTACATTGGCGTTCCAGGCGTTGTGCCCGGCCATGAAGGGCTCGCGGCGGGGGATGTACAAGCGTCCATCGGAGAGCTTGTGGATGTACTGGGCGTGGGATTTGACCAGATCGAGCAAATCCGGCTTCCCGTCCGCCCCGCGCGGCACGGGGACGGCGGCATCGCGGGTTTTGAAGGTGTAGGTCCCGCTGTCGTCGGTGAAGAAAACTTGGCTGGTGTGGAAACCCGCCGCAGACGGAAAACTCCGTCCGGCAGCCGCGCCCGAGTAGCTGGGAAGCTTGGGTGCGACCTTGGCGTGGCGGGTGATGCCGTAGTGCCAGCCGGTCACGCCGGAGACGGCGGTGAGGATCAGGAGGCGCTCGAGTTCACTCAGCGGAACTGGCTCGTACCGCGATTTATAGGCCAGCGGCCCGTCGGGGACTTCGCCGCCCAAGGCAAAGCGCCGGGAACGGCGACCAAAAAGTGCGTCTACGAGAGGGAACTGTAAGAGTTTGTTTAGGGCGTTTTGCTCGAGGCTGTTGATGTCTGATTCAGATTTCACGTCCGGCATGAGCTTAGTCTAAAGGGCTTAGGGAGTAGGCAGTAGGACTTAGTATTTTTTCTAAGCCCTAAGCCCTACTGCCTAAGCCATCTGTCCTAAGCGCCCTTCTCGATGGGCACTCCGACGCTGTTGCCCCACTCGGTCCAGGAGCCGTCGTAGTTTTTCACGTTGGGGAAGCCCAACAGGTGCTTCAGAACGAACCAACTGTGGCTACTGCGCTCAGCAATGCGGCAGTAGGCGATCACTTCCTTGTCCGGGGTCACGCCCTTGCTCTCGTACAAGGCTTTGAGCTCCTCGGCGCTTTTGAAGGTGCCATCGGGGTTGGCCGTCGTGGCCCAAGGGATGCTCTTCGCGCCGGGGATGTGCCCGCCGCGCAGCACGCCCTCCTGCGGATATTCGGGCATATGGGTCTTCTCGCCGCTGAACTCGGCGGGGCTACGCACGTCCACCAGCGCACCTTTCCCCGCTTTGACACTCTCGAGGTGTTTCAACACCTCGTCTTTGAAAGCCCTCAAGGATGGGTCGCGCTTTCCCGGCGTGTAGTTTCCTTTAGGGTAACTGGGAACTTCGGTGGTGAGGGGTTTATCTTCTTGGGTCCACTTGATCCGCCCACCGTTCATCAGCTTGAGGTTAGAGTGGCCGCTGTAGCTGAAGAACCAGAAGGCATACGCCGCCCACCAGTTGTTCTTGTCGCCGTAGAGGACGATGGTGGTGTCATTGCTGATCCCTAAGCGCTCGAAGAGCTTGGCGAGTTCTTCGGGTTGGATGAACTCTCGAATGATGGGGTCCCAGAGGTCGCCCTGCCAGTCTATTTTCTGGGCACCGGGGATGTGACCGGTGTCGTAGAGCAGGATGTCCTCGTTGACCTCGAGGATGCGCAGGTTCGGGTCAGAGTGATGCTCCAAAACCCAGTCGGTGCTGACCAACACATCAGGATTTGCGTAGCCCATGCGATTTCTCCTCCTTGAGATTGTACCAGTGCAACCCCGACTCCGATGATGGGGTTTGTTACGGTTAATAATGACAAGTTTTGTTAACTAAGTAAAGGGCAAGCTTAAGCTCAGGCTTGCCGTAAGGTCGTGGATACTATTAGGCCGAGCACGCAATCGCATCCCAAGGGGGCCGCACAGGTCAAGGGATAGTAGTCATGTGCTGAATCAGCGCTTGTAGACCCGCCGCTCGGCTTCGATGGCCTTCTGGGTCTCGGAAATCTCGCGCAGCAGCTCCACCGAAGGGCTGGTTTTGAGTTGGGCCTTGAGCTTGTCGAGACGCAACTCGTAGTAGACCTCGCGCAGCCGTGCCATCGCGGTGGTGATGTGGGTCTCTAAGTCCGAGCGCTCGAAGGTCGGGCTTTTCATCAGCACGTCAATCAGCCGCGCCCCCTCGCCGCGCTGCTCGAAGTGTTTGAGCACGCGGTTTTTGCCTTGCTCGCTTCGCGCTGCCTCCATGAACTCGGCCAAAAGCGTGCCCTCGGGCGGCCAGGTGTGGTCCTCGATGTAGAGGCACCACTGCACGAACTCCTCTTCAGCTACCCCGTAAAGCAGCGCGATCACGTCGAGCTCGCGCAACAGGCGCTTCTCGGTGAGGTCCGGGCGGCCTAGCCCTACCGGCAGCTTGGGGTCGGGGCGGGCCGGTCCCCGGCGGGTCTCGCTGCGGCCTCTGGCGAGATAATCCTCGAGCGCCCGCGGGGTGAGCCCGAGTTCGCCGACCACCTTGGCCTTGAGCTTTTCCACCACTCGGTCGAAGGGCTCGGTGGAGAGCAGGCGCGGTTTGAGCGCCTCGAGCACCTTTTGTTTGTGTTCAGGGCGGCTCAAATCCAATCCCGAAGCGGCAACTGCAAAGCGATACTCGACCTCGGGGAGAGCGGTCTCGAGGGCCATCCGGTAGCGCTCTTTGCCGTCTTCGGCCAGTAGCAAATCGCCGGGGTCTTTGCCCTGGTCGAGCGAAACCGCGTACACCACAAATTCCTTAGCGATGGCAAAAGGCAGGTTATCGAAGGTCGCGCTCACGTTCAGGGCGAGCTGGGCGGCTTTTTGTCCGGCCCCGTCGGCGTCGAAGGAGAGGTATAAGTCCTTAGCGTCAGCCCGTTTGAGGAGCAACCCCTGATCCGCCGAAAGCGCCGAGCCCAGCACCGCGACGGCCTCACAGTACCCCATCTGGTGCAGCGCGATCACGTCGAAAAGCCCCTCCACCACCACAGCCCGCCCGGTCTCGCGGATGGTGGCTCTGGCCTGCGGATAGCCGTAGAGCAGCAGGTTTTTCTTGAACAGCGCGGTCTCCGGGGAGTTGAGGTATTTGGGATTATCCTCGGCCGACAGCGCCCGCGCGGTAAAGGCCACAGTGCGGCCCAGCGGGTCCTGGATGGGGAAAGTCACACGGTTACGGAAGCGGTCGAAGAAGCGACCGTCTTTCTCCATCAATACGCCCGCCTCGAGCCCCTCCTGCGGGCTTACCCCCTTGGAATGCAGGTATTTCAACAGACCATCCCAACCCTGTGGCGCATAGCCGAGGCCAAATTTCTCGACCGATTCAGAGGTCAGGCCGCGTTTTTGTAGATAGGCCAGGGGTTCATCCTTGAGGTTGGCCTTGAAGAACTCCTGGGTCAGCTCGAGCACCCCCAGCAGCTCTTTTTTGGGGCCCGCGCTCCCCTTGAATTGCGGCAGCTCGACCCCGGTCTCTTGGGCCAGGCGCTCCAAGCTCTCGCGGAAATCCACCCCTTCGATCTTCTGCAAGAAGGCGAAGATGTCGCCGCCGCTCTTGCAGCCGAAGCAGTAGCACAGCCCCTTGGTCTCGTCTACCTGGAAGCTGGGGGTTTTCTCCTGGTGGAAGGGACAAAGCCCTTTCCAGCGCCCCTTGCCCACGGGCTTTAGCGCCACGTAGCGCCCCACCAACTCCTGGATGGGCATACGCGAGCGGATCAGCTCGATGGCTTGGGCGCTTTGTGAATCCACGCGAAACTCCGTTCCGGCTATTCTAGACCATGCTCGGGTTGGCTGTCTTTAGATAGGGGGAAGCGATGAGCCGTGAGCCATAGGCGATGAGCTAAAACAGGCTTGTGGCCCGTGGCCTGTGGCTTTTATCCACTTGCCACAAGCCACTAGGCCCCAGCTCATTGCTTTATATCTTTCTCCGACGGCGATCTCTCGGCCTTAATATTCGCTCCCGTGGACCGGCTGAGCCACCTAGCCCAGACTCCCAGGATGCCATAACCGTTCAGGGTTTGAGCAGAGGCGGAAGGGTCGTCACTGACCGTGTTCCCTTGCAGTGCGGCTCGCCAAGTTTTGGCCAGCGGGGTGATGGGGGTGAACTCGAGCAAGCTCGCGGCCTCGCGGCCCTGGCTCATCAGGGTTTGGGCCCGCAGCAGCCGGGCGTAGCCGTGCCCCACCTCGAAACCCCGCCCGGCGGTCTGGCTGAGGAGATACTGCGACAGGGCTAAGGCTTTCTGGGGGGCCTGGGCCTCGAGTTCCTGCCCTAGCGCGATCAGGGCGTAGAAATAGAGCGTGGGGTGATGGACCTTACGGGCCAGGAGCGCAGCCTGGCGCAGATAGCTTCGGGCCGGTAAACCCTCGTAGCGGGCGCGGAAACCGGTCGCCAGGGCGCAGAGCGCGCGGACCTCGCTGGTCTCCACCCCGTCTAGCCCGCGTAACAGACGGTCCAGCATCAGCGCGGCCTCCTGGCCGGGGGTGAGGGCATAGACCAGGGCCAGGTGGGCCAGCAGGAGGGGGGTCGGCGTACGGGCTACGGCGGCCTCGCCAAAGCTGCGGGCCTCGGCCAGTTGCCCCGATTCCTCGAGGAAGCGCAGGTACACGCTGCTGACCCGCTCGAAACAGGGGCCGGGGGCCTCCTCGCTGAGCACCAGGGCCCCGCCCAGCAGCCGCTCGGCGTGGGTTAGGTCGCCCATATCCAGCGCCAGCGCGGCTTTGGCCGCCTCGTGGAGCGCGGTAAACCAGGCGGGCAGGGCCTCGCTGGGGCCTTCGCCCAGGGCCTCCCAGGCGTCTTGCAGCTTGAACTGCCGCCACAGGGTTTGTGACAGCAGAAGCCGGGCCTGAAACCGTCCAGCGGGGGGGGTGGCCCCCCCGTCGAGGTACATCTCGCACTCGGCCTGGGCCCGCGCCAGGTGGCCCTCTATCAGCCAGCCCCGCGCCAGGATCAGGTGGGCGGGGGCCTCGAGGTTGGCAGGCAGGATGCCCAGCAGCCGCCGGGCTTCGGCAGGGGGCAGGGTCCGGGCCAGGGCCAGCCGCAGCCGGGGCTCGTGCGCGGAGGAAGGGGTTACCCCCAGAGTTTCCGGTTGGCCCAGCTCGATCCCCGCCTCCAGCCGGATCGCCAAGGCCCGTTCGCGCAGGGCTTGGGGGGCTTCGGGGACCTGGAGCACCAGATCGGCCAGCTCGCCCGCCTCCTGGAAGCGACCCAACGCCTGGTGGGCCTCGGCGGCCTCGAGGGCGGCACTCAGCCGCACGTTGCCCTCGGCCAGCCTCAGCGCTTCCAGATAGCCCAGGATGGCCCCGGCGTAGTTCTCCTCGTTCCAGGCGGTCTGGGCCACTACCCG
The DNA here is from genome assembly GCA_040290005.1 of Meiothermus sp. Lineage (GTDB taxonomy): Bacteria > Deinococcota > Deinococci > Deinococcales > Thermaceae > Meiothermus. Next base: position 13,348 of record PSMF01000070.1, on the reverse strand, counting down.
CCACAGCCGGTAGGCGCTGCTAACTTCCCCCGCCGCCTCCAGGTGACCCGCCGACTCGGCCAGCCGCCCCTGCCGCTGATACCACCGCGCGGCCTGTTGGTGCCAGGTTTGCACCTGCTGCCCGCCGACCTGGCCGAGCGTGGCCTCGCGCAGCCAGGGGATGGCGAACTTGAGCTGTCCCCGCTCGTCGCCCTCGAGGAAGCCCTCACCCACCAGCCGGGTTAGGTCGGCCTCCTCGCCCACCAGGTGGCGCACCAGCTCGGGCGGGACGGTGGGGCCCAGCACCGCGCTGGCTTGCAGCGCCACCCGCGCGAGGCGGGGCAGGCTGTCCAGACGCGGCTGGTACAGCGGGATCGGCTCCGGCTCGCCGCTGTTGGTCAGGCTCAGGGCCTGCACCGCCAGCGGGAAACCGCCGCTGGCCTCGGCTAAGTGCAGGCTGGTAGCGGCTCCCAGCTCGGGGCGCACCCCCAGCACCAGGGTCTGGGTTTCCTCCAGCGAGAGCGGGCTCAGCTCGAGCGAAACCAGGTCTGGGGCGGTGCCCCAGCGGTTCTGCCGAGCCACCATCAGCAGCAGCACGCCGGGCGGGGGCTGGCGCCGGGTGAACTCCAAAACCGTGGGGTCGGCGTTATGCAGGTCTTCCAGCACCAGCACCAGCGGCCCGGCTTCGGCGACCCTTGCCAGCACCTGCCACCAGGTTTCCACCAGCAGCGCGTCTAACTCGCCAGCGGGCAGGCCGGGGTGTTCGTCCAGACCGATGCTAAAGGTCAAGACCCCGCGCAGCTGCTCGGGTAGCTCCAGGCTGCGCAGCCCAGCGAGCCCCTCGGGCAGGAGTTCCTGCAACCCTTGCCGCAGGGCGTAGCGCAGGGCCACCCCGGTCGTCAGCTTGGGGGCCACCAGGCCACGTGCGCCTTCGCCCAGGGTCGCTACGAAATGCTGCGCCAGGTGGGATTTGCCCACCCCCATCGGCCCCGAGAGCACCACCCGCATGGCCCCCCCAGTTCGTACTTTCTCTAGCAAGCGCTCGAGCTGGGCGAGTTCCGCCTTTCGCCCCACGATGCCGGGGCTGCCGCCCCGCAGCCCCTCGTAGCGGAAGGGGGTGAGCGGCTCGGCGTAGCCCTTGAGCGGCTGGGGCGGCAGGGGTTCGCCTATCGCCATGTTCACCAGCCGCATGGTGGTAGCATCGGCCCAGACTTCGCCCGGCGGGGCCGCTTGCGAGAGCCTTTGTGAAAGGTTCACCGCCGGGCCCAGCACGGTCTGGTCGCCCGCCAGACCCCCGCCCAAAGGGGTACGTAAGACCAGCCCGCTCGCCACCCCGGCCCGGCCCGGCAGCGGGCTCGAGGCCACCATGGCCCGCGCCGCCTCCAAGGCGGCCTTGGCGTCCGACTCCTGGCTGCGCGGTACCCCGAACACCGAGAGAAAGCCGTCGCCGAAGAACTTATCAATATGCCCGCCGTAGAGCCGGGCGTGTCCCGCCGCACTTTGCAGCGCGGTGTTGGCCGCTTGCCAGGTGTCCTCCAGCGGGTGGGCCAGGGCGTATTCGGTGAAGCGGGAGAGGTCAAAAAACACCACACTCACCCAGCGCCGCTCCTGCACCAAGTTGCCGCCGGGCAACAAGGCGTTGCCGCAACGGGCACAGGTCTCGTCGCCGGGTGCGTTGGTATAGCCGCAGCGTGGGCAAACCATGCTAGAAGAAAAAGTCCGTTCTCAAAAGGGTTTCCTATCGCTGGCGCATCTCGAAGTGAAGCACCTTAGAATATACACCCTATTTGAAAAACCTTTGAAAAATAGGACCGCGTAACCGTTCTCTCTAAGCCCGAAAGGCCATCAACGGAGGGGCCAGCCGCGCCGTACCCACGCTGCCCGAGGGTGGGGGCTCGAGGTCGGCCAGGAGTAGGGTCAACGACTCGGGGTCGGTGCCCACTTTAAATAAGAAAAATGGCCCCCCCAGCCGGGCTTCGACCCGGCCCACCGCCTCGTAGCGCCCGCCATCCAGGTGGCGCAGGGCGCTCCCAGCAGCCTCCTCGCGCCATTCCTCAACCTGGGCGTGGAGCAGGATGGGGACGTTTCCGCGCGGTAGCGGGGTCAGGCTACGGTCAAAAGCCAGCACCGGCCCCAGCGGGGTGAGCACCTCCAGCAGCGGGCTCCCCATCGGCTCGGGGCTTAAGGGAAAAGGGGTGGCGTAGGGAGAGAAGTGTTCCCAGAACAGGTCGAGGCTCTCCTCGAGGGCGGGCCTAAAGGTCTTGAAGCTGCGGGCCGCATCGGTCATCGGGCCTATCATAAGCGGTGGACGGGGAAAATCTAGGGTGCGGGGTCATCCATGAGTTCGTATCACCGGGGTCTTGGTGGGGTGCTAAGTTGTGCGATGGGCGTGCGTCAAACCGCAAATCATCCCGGATAAGCCGCATGACCTTCACGCGCATCTTTGGTGAGCCCTGCCCTCGAGGGCTTAGTTATTGATTCCAAAAATGCGTGTGGCTGGTGTTTACTCGAGGCCGCTGCAATAAAATACCGGAGGCCGGTGAAGCCTCCGGTACAAGAATTACGAAATGCTAGAAGCTCAACCCCAGCCGCAGGCTGAACTTGCCGGTGGGATTCCTCTGGCTGAAACCGTAGTCGAGCCGAATCGGCGGGAGCACCGCGCCCAGCAAATCGAGGTTGAGCTGCAAACCCACCCCTGCGCCCAGATAGAAGGCATCGGGCTGGGTGACGGCGGGCCACAGACGGCCAAAGTCGGTGAAGACGAAGCCGTAGAGGTTGGTACCGCCCTGGGGGTTGAGGCCAAAGTCATAGCCGTATTCCACCGTTCCCGACAGCAGTGAGGTGCCCTTATCAAGGAATCGCGCGTCGTAGCCGCGCAGGGTGGTGATGTCCGAGCTGTTGCCCCCTAAGCTAAACTTCTGGCTGTCCTGCGGGGTTCCCAGGATGGTGCCCACGGAAAGCCGCACCCCGATGGCCTGACGCGCGGCTTGGTCGAGGCGGAAATAGGATTTCCCGGTGACCACAAAAGGGACGTACTGGGCGGGTGAACCGCCGCTGGGGAAAGTGATGCCGTAGCCGGTGTTCACCCCGATAGAATAGCCCTGGGTGGGGAAGTCCGGACGGTCTAGGTCGGAGTAGGTGGCCGAGAGATTGAGGCTCAGGCTGCCGTAGTTGGTGGGGAGCAAGGCCCTGGCCCCACTCTCAAAGGGCTGCCCGATCTGCACGTCGGAGCGCGATTGCAAATAGTCCACCACGTATTCGTAGCCGAGCCCGGCCCCCACGATCAGCTTGGGCAGGCTCGCTGACCAGGGGCGGCCGGCGCTCACCCGGAACCCGGTGCGCCGCTCGGTGTACTGCCAGCCGGTGTTGACATTGGCCTTGTCGTACAGGGCGATGTTGGGGGTGAGCGAGCTGTAAACCCCAAAGGTCAGCGAGGTTTTGACCTCTTTGAGGTCGGCAAAGTCAGTGTAGAGCCAGGGGATGGTGTAGGAGGCGCTAAAGTTAAAGAGCTGCCCGGTGGCGTTGGGGTTGGCCCCGATGGTGACGTTGTACTGGTGAGCCAAGCCCCACAGGTTGGTGTCGCTCACCCCGAAGCTCCCCTCCCAGCCGGTGGTGCTGCTCCAGCCGATGGCGGGCTGGAAGGTTCCGGTTCTCGCCTCTTTGAGGCTCAGGACCACCGTCACCTGTCCCGGCTGGTCGGTGCCCTGGAAGGTCACGTTGGGCGGTTCGGAGAAGAGACCGGTGCGCAGCAGGTTGGAGATGCCCTGGCGCAGTGCGGGCACCGAGAGCAGGGTTCCCGGCTTGGGCAGCTCACGCAGTACCACCTCGGGTTGGGTGCGGGTCAGGGGTGGGTCAATCCGGTAGCCCGCGATGCGCAGCTCATTGATGCCTAGGGTATAGACCCCGCCCTCGAAGGTGATGTTGGGCTGCTGCACAAGGTCATAACCGGCGTCGCGGTACTGGCGCAGCACGCGGGCGAAATCTTCCTGGGCCAAGGTGGGGTTGTACTCGTCGCCCACTTTCAAGCGCAGGTTGGGGAGGATTTGCGCGGTGGGGATAACGGTGTTGCCCTCGAGCCTGACCTGGGTAATCGTCCCGTAGCGCTGCTCCCCGGCCTGGAAGGTGAGCCGCACGCCGTCCTCGCCGACCCGCTCGGGGTTGAAGTTCACCACCCGGCTGATGCGTTTAGAGAGGGCGTTCACCCCGTCCAGAATCTTGTCCACGTTGAAGGGGTCACCCACCTTGATACCGAGCGAGCTGATGTCCAGGTCAGGCGCGTTGATTTCGGCGATCTTCAGCTCGTTGAGGGCCACTTTTAGGGTGCCGTCCTCGAGCACGGTCTTTGCCAAATCCACCCCGCTGCCGCGAAATCCAGCGTTGGTGTAGAGGTCGCCCACCTGCTGCACCGCGCTCCGGAAGCGCTCGAAGTTGAACTTCCCGCCTTCGGGGATGTTTTGCAGCAGAGGCTCGATTTTGTCCTTGCTGACATAGGTGGGGTTGGCGACCTGGACGCTCTTGACCTCGGGGGCCTCGTTCACCTCGAAGGTCAGCTCGACCCCTTGGGGGGTGTCCTTGGCCTGGGGGGTGATGGTGGGGACAAAGGGAAAGCCCTGGTTGCGGTAAATCTGGCCCAGCGCCGCCGCGGCCTCGGTGGCCTTTTTGGCGTTGAAGGTCGAGCCGACCCCGATAGCCTGTTCGGTCTCTAGGTATTTGAGCACCGCGTCCTGGGGAAAGGCCTTGGAGGTGGCCGAAACCTTGCTGATGTTGGCGTTGGGGGTGACTTCCACGACGAGCTTTTGGCCCTCGAGCCTAACCTTGGCATCCTTGAAATACCCTGTCGCCAATACCGCGGCCTTGGCCTGGGCCAAATCCCCCGGCTCGTCGCCCACCCCGAACGGCAGGGCGATGCGGGCCAGGGCCTGTAGCACGGTGTCGGCCCCGCGCACCTCGACTTCTTGTATCGGCGCTGCAAAGGCAAAGCATAGGAAAAGCAGCAGCGAGGATAATCGCTTCATGGCTTCAACCATATTGGGCGGCGGTGAACCCCGTGTGAGAGGGGATAGAAGGGAGCTATGAGCGATGAGCAATGAGCTAAGGCAAGAGCTGACCGTTAGAGCCCATCGCCGATAGCCAGAAACTATGTTCTGTCTGGAACAGCGAAACTGAGATTGGAAAAACCTCGTTCTAGATGAAGGTCATTGGTAATGAAGTATTGGCTCTCGGTTATGGGCTCTTGTTTTCGGCTCACGGTTCATGGCTGGCCGCTCACCGCTAACCGCTATATGATTGCTCCCATGAGCCCCTCTTACGACCAAATACAAGAAACCGTACGGTACATCCGGGAGCGCAGCGACTTCGCGCCGGGTGTAGGAATCGTGCTGGGCTCGGGGTTGGGGCCGCTGGCCGATGAAATCGAGACTGTTGCCAGCTTCCCCTACGCCGAGCTACCCCACTTTCCCCGTTCGACGGCTCCGGGTCACGAGGGGCGGCTAATTCTGGGGCGGCTCGAGGGCCGAAACGTCCTCGCCTACAAGGGGCGGGTACATTGCTACGAGGGGTATACACCTGCTCAGGCTGCATTCCCGCAGCGGGTGGGGGTTTTTCTGGGGGCCAAGACCTTTTTTATCACCTCGGCGGCAGGCGGCCTGAACACCGGCTGGAACGCCGGGGAACTGATGTTGCACAGCGATTACATCAACTATGCCGGGCTCTCCCCGCTCACCGGCCCCAACGATGAGCGGTTGGGACCGCGTTTCCCGGTGACCTTCGATGCTTATGACCCGGAGCTGAGGCAGCTGGCCCACAAGGTCGCCCGGAGCCAGGATTTCACCCTAAGGGACGGGGTGTACGCCTGGTGGCCGGGGCCGCAGTTTGCCAGCCGGGCCGAGCTGAAGGTTCTGCGTACCATCGGGGCCGATGCCATCGGGATGTCCACCGTGCCCGAGGTGATCGCGCTGCGTCACCTGGGGGCTCGAGTCTTAGGACTCTCCAGTATCACCGATATGGCCGTCCCTGAGCGGGGCCACCACGCCACCGAGCAAGAGGTGTTGGAGGTCGCCGCCCGGAGCGGCGCACAGTTCCGCAGGTTCGTGCGGGGAATCTTGCAAGCGATGAGCGATGAGCGATGAACAAATACAGACCCCCCGATATTGCCGACCACTTCGTAATTTCGTCCACCGCGAGCTTCGCCCAGTGCCCCCCGCTAGCGGGGGGCGCGAAAGGCCAGAGGGTTACTACCAATTCGCTAACGAACTCGGCAATTGTGGGGGTCGCCTGTATCCTTAGCTCATTGCTCATCGCTCATCGCTAACCTATGGGAATCCAAACCGTCCTCCAGCGCATCGAAGCCGCCTGTGCCAGAACCGGGAGAAACCCGTCCGAGGTGCGTCTGGTCGCCGTCACCAAGGGGCACACCATCGAGGAAATCCGGGAGCAGGTCTTAGCCTACGGAACCTTCCCGCTCGGAGAGTCCAGGACGCAAGAAGCCCTGCCCAAGATGGAAGTTTTGTCCGCCGAGTGGCACTTTATTGGCCCCTTGCAGCGCAACAAGGCCAAGTTTGCCGTCCGGTTCGACCTGATCCACTCGGTAGACTCCTTGCGTCTGGCCGAGACCGTAGCCCGCAAGGCCCTCGAGATCGGTAAAACTCAGCCCGTCCTGGCCGAGGTCAACCTGAGCCTCGAGCCACAGAAGCACGGGTTTATGGAAGAGGAACTGGCCGAAGCCGTGGCCCAGATGCGAGAGATGGAGGGGCTCGAGCTGCGCGGCTTGATGACCATTGCCCCCTACACCGACCTCCCTGAGACGGTGCGCCCGATTTTCGCCCGACTTTCAAAACTTGCCGATGGCTTCGGGTTGAAAGAGCGCAGCATGGGGATGTCCGGCGATCTCGAGGTAGCCGTTGAGGAAGGGGCCACGCTGGTGCGGGTGGGGACGGCAATTTTCAGCCCGGATTAGAGGGACCAATCCTTTACCGTGAAAGGCATTGTCTTAGGGCAAAGGCGAGGTTTTGACCTCTGACCCGCGACCTGTGACCTGCAACAAACTTTCCATCAACGGCCAACCATAAACCGTAGACGTTCTCCTTATGCGGTAATCTAGTGCTCGTGGAACCCAACCCCGAGCGCACGACCGGCGAGTTTCGCGTGGATTTGACCCCCCTTGACATCCGTTATCAGGAATTCCGGCAGGGGCTCAGAGGCTATTCGGTGGCCGAGGTGCGCGAATATCTGGGCCGGGTCTCCGACAAGATGAGCATGCTGATCGAGGAAAACGAGCGGATGCGGGGCCAGATGCGCGACTTAGAGGCCCAACTCGCCAGCGCCAGGGAGGGGGAGGCCGAACTCAAGCGGGCGGTGGTCGCTGCCGAGCGCATCGCCAGGGAGATCAAGGCCCAGGCCGAGCGTGAGGCCGAGATCATCAAGCGCGAGACCGAATCCGAGCGTCAGGCCGCCTTGCGAGAAGCCGTAGACCAGATCAAACGCATGAAAAGCGACATAGACCAGGCCAGAAACGAGCGCGACCTGTTCCTGGTTCAGTTTCGCTCGCTGCTCGAGGGCTACTTAACCTCTTTGGACCGCTACAAGAAATAGACTGCCGGAGTGAGCCAAGTTCGTCCTCCAACCAACCCTTGGAAACTGGCGCTGTTCTGGGCCGTGCTGGCGGCGCTGGCCGCGGTGGCGATATTGCCGTATTCGCTCGCCCTCAACCCCGCTCTGGCGGCCCGGCTCCCCGTCCCCTTCGCGGTGCTTGCCATCGGCTCTGCCGTGCAGAGCGCGGTTCTCCTCTTCGTCCTGAGCTGGCTCGGGCTGCGCATGGGCCAAGCGCTGGGGCTGGGCTCGCCGCTAGCGAGCGCACTGGTTTACGGGCAGCGTCCAATACCCGTTTCGGGGCGGGGTCTGAGTGTCGCGGTAGTCGCGGGATTAGCGAGCGGGGCGGCAATTATGGGCCTGGACTGGTTGTTGAGGCCGTATATGCCAGCGGTGGCTCAATCCGGTGGCCTGGACATCGCCCTATGGAAACGCTTACTGGCCTCTTTCTATGGCGGGATCACCGAGGAACTCCTGCTGCGCCTCTTTCTGATGACCCTGATCGCCTGGCTCGTATGGCGGCTTGGTTTCCGAGGCCACCCTCCCACATCGCCGCTGTTGTGGACAGCGATTATCGCCTCGGCGGTGCTGTTTGGCTTGGGTCATCTACCGGCGGTAGCGGGAATCTGGCCGCTCACCGCGGTGGTGGTCTTCCGTACGGTGGTGCTCAACGCGCTGGGCGGGCTGGTGTTTGGGTGGCTGTATTGGCGGCGGGGCCTCGAGTACGCGATGCTCGCCCATTTCTGCGCGGATATTGCACTCCACGGAGTCGGCGGCAGTTGAAGCGCCTAGCCTCGAACGATAGAAGTCGAACTCGAGAGGCCGAAGGCTGAAGGCCAGTCCTCATCTAGGACAGAGTTGCCGCATGTTTTGATTTCGGCGTCAGAAGCGGAGGTTGGCTTTTAGCTTTGGGCTTTCGACCTTTAGCTTTCAGCCTTCTTTAGCGTTCAGAATCGAACATTCGACCTATTTCAACCCGAGCTGAGCCAGAAATGCCAACAGATTTTCCCGCTGACGATAGGACTCCTTGAACTGTCCCTGCACGGGATATCCGCTCGCCTGGATACCCAATCGTTCAGCAAAGATCAGCGCCCTGGGCAGATGTGGTTCGTCGGTGACGATGATGGCGGGTTTGTCGCCGATGACCTTGGTGATATTTTCCAAGTTCTCCCAGGTGTTTCGGCTCTCGCCCTCGCAGTAGAGCGCCTCTTTGGGAACCCCTCGGTCATGCAAGTATTGGCATCCCACCTGGCCCTCGCTGTAGCGGTCGCCGGGCGAGCGCCCGCCGGTGGTGGCGATGCGGGGTGCCTTGCCCTTGCGGTAGAGCTTGAGGGCGGCCTCGAGGCGGTTCTTCAAAATCACCGAGGGATGCCCGTTGAGTTGCGCGGCCCCCAGCACTATAATCCACTCGGCTTTTCCCGTCCCCGACTGAGCTTTCCCCAGCGAAAAAGCAGGCGGCCCGAAGTGGTTTAGGACATGGCTCAGCGTGCCCGGAAAGGCGAATGCCAGGATTCCGAGGGCGATTAAGCCGGTCAGCCAGCGCATAGCGTCCCTGATTTTACACGATTCTGTCAGCCTGGACTCAGCTTAAAGACCTCGAGCAACTCGAAAGGGTGTTGGTGACGGGGTTCAAACCCGGCGTTATCTGGCGTAGCCAGGAAAATAGCCTTTACTCCCGCCGCTTCCGCCGCTTTCAAGTCGGCGGTGGAATCTCCCACCAGAATGGCCTCTTCGGGCTCGAGCCCGAAGTGCTCCAAGGCCCGCAAAATCAGGTCGGGCGCGGGCTTGGGCGGTGCATCGTCGCGGGTCAGGACGAGGGGGAAAGAGAGCCCGTGCCGCTTTAGCACGATCTCCACTGAGTCGCGGTGGTTGTTGGTGATGAGGGCTAGGTGCAGGTTTTGGCGTTTGAGTTCAGCAAGCAGCTCTGAGATTCCCTCGCGCAACTCCGAGGCGGCAGAAAGCTCGCGTTCTAAAGCGTGGAACTCCTCGAGAATCGCCTTTTGCTCCTCAACAGAACGGGTTTTGATGCCCTCGACGACGAGTTGGTCGAGCGGGAGGCCGTGTTTGGTCTTGAAGACGGGGAGCGGGTGGGGATGGCGCGGCTTCAGCAAGGTGTCGTCCATGTCGAAGAAAACCGCGCGTAACGGTTTTGGCGCAAGGATGTGAGATAACTCAACTTGAGCTGACATTCCGGGTGCTATACTAACGCTTGAGTTGAGACTTCCTCGCGCTCCCCAGACCGTGAAATCTACGGCGGGGAGCGTGTGCGTTTTGTCCGGCTCGGTGATTGCTTAGTGGATAAAATCTTCGGACGCACCAACGGGCTCAAGCCAAGCGAAAAAAAGCGTCTCGCTAACCTGTACAACCGCCGTGTGGGAGCCAGTCGACTCTTGTCGGCGGAGTTGGCCCGCACCCTGGCCGCGTTGTCGGGGGAACTGGAAAAACCTATTGGCTTGCTGATGGACCGCGCAGGCCGGGTTCTGCGCGTGGCCGTTGGGGACGCTAAAGAGATTCCTGTGCCCCAGACCGCGCTCGTCGAGACCCGACTTTCGGGCTACCGGTTGGTTCATACCCATTTGGGAAACGGCGGTCTTTCGCGCCCCGACCTTTCAATGCTGTTTTTGAACCGACTGGACGTGATCGCGGCGCTCGAGGTCGAGAACGCTCAGCCGGGCAAGCTGGATTTAGCCCTGCTCTCCCCGCCCAAAGCCGACGAGGAGGACTGGCAGATTCTGCCGTCCAAGCCGTACTTTGAATATCTCGATTGGGATGTTTCGCAGGCCGTGTCCGCTTTGGAAGAGGAGCTCTCGAGGCAGGCTCGCGTCCTGGACGTAAAAGACGGCTCGGGCGAAAGGGCTGTTCTGGTCGGGGTGGACCGGGGGGAAGGCCCGCAGGCCGAGGTAGATTTAGCAGAGCTGGCCGAGCTGGCCCGAACTGCGGGGGCCGTCGTCACGCATCAGGAACTCGTTTTCCGGCCCACGCTCGACAACCGCTACGCCATCGGGCGCGGTAAGGTCGAGGAAATCTTGAGCCAGGCGTATCACCAAAACGCCGGTACGCTGATTTTTGGTATCGAGCTCAACCCGGTGCAAGCCCGGGAACTCGAGGCCGTCACCGGTCTAAAAGTCCTAGACCGCACCCAGCTCATCCTCGACATCTTTGCCCAGCACGCCCGAACGCCCGAGGCCAAGGTGCAGGTCGAGCTGGCCCAGCTCAAATACCTGCTGCCGCGACTGGTCGGGCAGGGCAAGGATTTGTCCCGTCTGGGCGGCGGCATCGGCACACGCGGGCCGGGCGAGACCAAGCTCGAGCAAGACCGCCGCCGCTTGCAAGACCGCATCGCCGAGCTGACGCGGAAGCTAGGGGGCATTGCCGGTCGCCGCCACGAGGCCCGTCGCCAACGGGAGAAGTCTGGGGCCGCGACGGTGGGAGTGGTGGGCTACACCAACGCGGGCAAGACCACCTTGATGCACTCGCTCGCTAAAGCCGGGGACGCAGGTGAGAACAAGCTGTTCGCCACCTTGCGCCCGCTCACCCGCCGGGGCTTCCTGCCCGAAATCGGCGAGATTCTCTACACCGACACGGTGGGCTTTATCCGCCACATGCCCGACGAGCTTGTAGAAGCTTTCCGCTCGACCCTGGAAGAGCTGCGCCACGCCGACGTGCTGCTGCACGTGCTGGATGCCTCGCAGGAAGGGGCGCTCGAGCGCCACTCGGTGGTCGAAGCGCTGCTGGGCGAGCTGGGGGTCGAGGTTCCGCGCATCCTGGTGCTTTCCAAGGCGGACAAGGCCGGGGGATACGACCTCGAGTTCCTCAAAGAGCGCCTGGGCGGGATTCCGGTCTCGGCGGTGAAGGGCGAGGGCTTGCCCGAACTCAAGGCGGCGGTGGCCGATGCGCTGCTGGCGAAGGGCGTGCGGCCCGTGCCTTGGGCTTACGTGTACCACGAGCCTGCACCGAACTACTCGGCTTCCGGGGACTAAGCATAGATGCGGACAGGTGCTAACTGAGTGGACGATGGTTTTCAAGCCCGGTTAGCCAGTAACAAGCCCGGTTAGCCAGTAAGGTGAATCGGGAGAAAGGCTATGGCAAACAAACCCAACACCGAACCGCAAACTCCAAAACCGGGGGACATACCACCTGAGCGTTCGGCGGCCCTCGAGGCCCTCGACGCGCTCGTTGGCGAGTGGTCTTACGAGGGTTCGCACGCGATGATTCCAGGCGCGGTTCTGCGGGGGAAGACCACCTTCGAGTGGCTCGAGGGAAAGCGCTTCCTCATCAAGCGCGAGACGATTGACCACCCCGAGATGCCGGACAGCATCTCCATCATCGGCGCGGACGGCCCCAGCGCCCCGCTCCTCGAGCACTACTTCGATTCGCGCGGCGTTTCACGGGTCTACCAGATGAGTTTCAGCGACAGAACCTGGAAACGCTGGCGAGATCACCCAGGTTTTTCGCGGCGCAGTACGGGCGGGTTGAGTGAGGACGGCAAAACCATCACCACCGGGTCTGAACTATCGCGGGACGGCGTGAACTGGGAACGCGACCTGGACGTGACGTATATGAGGCTCGAGTAAGCCGGGCCTCGCCATAGCAAAAGTCATCTTAGAACGTCTGAAACCCCCTCAAGCCCGTAGCCTCGCTCCACTGCACGTCCACGTTTTCCACCCTCGAGCCCCTCGGCCCCTGCCGCAGGTGGTGGATCAGGTGCTCTAAGTCGGTTCGCTCGCCCTCCGCCACCACTTCCACCCGCCCGTCGCTCAGGTTCTCAGCGTAGCCGACTAGGTTTAGCTCTAAGGCTCGGGCCCTGGTGAAATACCGATACCCAACGCCTTGGACGTTTCCAGAAATCAGTGCGGTGATGCGCTCCACACCCCTACTGTAAGGCGGATAGCCGATAGCAAATAGCAGATGGCTAACGAATCTACGTCCAAGACAGGATTCTCGAACGTTAACGTCGCAGACTGAAACTGGTTTTTATTTTAGACTATCCGCTATCTGCCCTGGGCTATCAGCTTCTTTTGTCCCCGTTCCTAAGTTCCCCTCAGCCTTTTCCGATATTCTGAATACCGAGATGCGGGTCTGGCGGTGGATTCCCACAATTTTGCTTCTTCTACTGCTGGTCCTGCCCGCGTTCCCTCCACTGATCAGTTATGTGCTCCAGGAGGGGCTAAAGGCGGGCGGGTTCAAGGGCAGTTGGAGCGGGGTGGGCGGGTATTTACTCACCGGAATCCACGCCAACGATGCCAAGATTTCCGGGAACGGCATCAAGGTCGAGGCCGGGCAGGTGCGGGTCAGCTATAGCTTGCTCAGTCTAGCGCGTAAAGAGCTGCCCCTGCGTATCTCCGCTAAGGATGGGGTGGCCGCGATTAACTGGGACACGATTATCCCCAGCAAACCGCCGGGGCCGTCGGGGGCGCTCAAGCTGCGGGTGGATGAATTCCGATTGGAGAACGTCCAGGTCTCGATTAACCAGGGTAAGCGCTTTCCCATCCCGACGATGAAAGCCAGCATCTCGGGGCAAGGGCCGGATTATAACGTAGGGGTCGAGTTGCCTGAGGGCAAGGCCACCGCCAGCGTACGCCGCACCGGGCGCGAGTTCGAGGCCTGGGACATCCGGGCTACGGCGGATGCCAGGGCCGCCCGCTACTGGTACAACGGGGTCGAGGCCGGAACCATCAAGGGGCACTGGATCATCAACTCCAAGGGGATTCGCGGGGATAACCAGATCAGCGGCGGGATCGTGCGGTTCCCCGGCCCCATCACCGCCACCGATGTGGCCGGG
>PSMF01000069.1:0-19975 GCA_040290005.1 Meiothermus sp. | reverse complement strand
GAGGGGCTAATACACTTGTACCAATGCGCCCCGCCTGGCTCGAGACCGAAGATGCGAGCACATTGCTGTTGGATAAAGCCACCCATACACTCATACCGATGAGACCCGCTTGGCTCGAGGTCAACCTCGACTCGCTCGCCCACAACCTAAACCTCTTGCGCTCCAAGGCGGGAAACGTGCCCGCCATCGGGGTGATTAAGGCCAACGCTTACGGGCACGGGGCGGTGGAAATCGGTAAGGAGTTGGTGCGGCTGGGCGTTTGGGGCCTGGCGGTGGCGACGGTGGAGGAAGCGCGGGAGTTGCGCCAGGCGAGAATAGAAGCCCGGATTTTACTGATGGGCAGCCTGCATCCCACTCAAGCAGATGAGGTTATCGAGTTAGGTCTAATCCCTACGCTTTCCACCGTCGAGAGCGCGGAGGCTCTCGATGCGCGGGCGAGGGCAACGGGAAAAAAGGTGGAGGTGCACCTCGAGTTTGACACCGGGATGGGCCGAACCGGGTTCCCGGTGGAGGACGCACACGCCGTCAAGAAGCAGCACGGGAGGCTGGAGGGGCTCGAGGTTGGGGGCATCTACTCGCACTTCGCCGACGCCGAGGAAAACCTGACCTGGACGGAAGAGCAGATCGCCAACTTCGCCAAGGTCCAAGCGGTGTTCGGCCCACAGCAGTTTTATCACCTGTGCAACACCGCGGGGACGGTGAACTTCCCTAGGATGGGGCTGGGGGCGGTGCGTCCGGGCATCGGTCTATACGGGCTTCTGCCCGACTTGGGTCTGAAGCCCGTCGCGCGTTTGCTCGCCAAGCCTACCCTGGTCAAACAACTCCCCCCAGGGCGGAGAATCGGCTACGGCGGGCTTTACACCACTCAAAGCGACGAGTGGATCGCCACCCTGCCGGTCGGGTACGCCGACGGGATGCCGCGGCTGCTCTACAACCGGGCGACCGTGCGGCTGCTGGAGTCTCTGGACGCGAACGCGGTTTGCCCGGTGGTGGGCCGTATCTCGATGGACCAAATCACCGTGCGGCTGCCGGGGCCGGTGGGGTTGGATACCGTTTTTGCCATAGCCACCGCAGATTTTGACCCGAGGGGAAGCCTCTGGGGCTGGGCCGAACTCACCGGGACGGTGAGCTACGAGCCTGCGGTGCGTTTGGCTGCGCGGCTCCCAAGGGTGTATCTGCGCGGCGGGGTGGAAGTGGCACGGCAGAATGGCTGAAAATAGACCTATGCAGTTTCACCTGGCCCAGTTCAACATCGCGCGGATGGTCGGCCCTTTGGACTCCGAAGCGATGCGCGGTTTCGTGGAGGGCTTGGAGCCGATCAACGCCCTGGCCGACCGTTCCCCTGGCTTTGTCTGGCGCTTGCGCGGCGAGGGCGACACCGCCACCGACCTGCGTCCCTACGGCGACGACGTGCTGGTCAACCTCTCGGTGTGGGAGAGCGTCGAAGCGCTCAAGGACTACACCTACAAGAGCGGCCACCTGGAATACCTGCGCAAGCGGCGCGAGTGGTTCGCCCCGATGCGCGAGCGGTTTCTAGTGCTGTGGTGGGTTCCGGCGGGGTATCTGCCCAGTTTGCAGGAGGGGACCGAGCGGCTCAAGCACCTACGCACCCACGGCCCTACCCCCTTTGCCTTCACCGTCACGCAGGTTTTTCCACCCGAACCAATTGAAGTCGGGAAGCGATAAATCCTTCCCTGACCTACCGTTCAAAGCTGCTGTATAACCCATTCAATTCTGGTTTTGACCGGCACAATCTAAACTGCGATGAAGGCCATCAAGCTGTTTCAAGGCTATCTGTGGCATCCCAAGGGCTTGGAGTTCGATCCTAAAGCCCGAATTCCGCGTCAGCTCGGGGATGTACACGTTCTAATAGACCCGGTACGTGCGCCTTTCACCTTTTTCGAGGATGGCACCCCCACCGACACCCAGCAGTTCTACCAGGTTACGCTGCTGATCCTCACCGAGGCCGAGCCTGCCGAGCTTAAGCCGGTGACCCAGCAAGTTTCCAACGAGCTAAACCCTTACCTTTACTCCACGCCGAAAGAAGTCGGGTGGCAACTGATGGAAGACCTGCGCCCGGTTTAGGGGCGTAAGCCTTCACCCGAATCGCGTTTTTGAGTGCGGTACAGCAAGAATCCCCCCGTCGGTCAATGTCTACAGTTGGAGCACCTAACCTTTGGCCCTCAGAAGGCCCCCTTGAATGAAGGGGAAAAACACAGCAACGCCTCCCCTTAGGAACATCCTTATCCGCGCCTATCCTGGACGGTATTCTCGGCGTTCATCAGGGGAGGTTGCCCGTAGGGCAGTGGGGTTGCTCTTGACTTTCCGGCACTCGAGCCCCTTATTTGTCGTAGGGCTTGCCCACCGCCGCCGGTGGCCTGCTGCGCCCGATAAACCCGGCCAGCACGAGCATGGTCAGGATGTAAGGCAGGGCCTCGATAATCACCGAAGGCAAGATTTCCCCGCCCTGAAGCTGGATCGCCAAGGCTCGGAAAAAGCCGAACAGGAGCGTGGCCCCCAGCACCCCGAGCGGGTGCCACTTGCCAAAGATCAGGGCCGCGAGGGCGATAAAGCCCTGCCCAGCGCTCATGTTGCGCACGAACTGGTTGAGGAAGCCGATCGAGAGGTAGGCTCCGGCGATTCCCGCCAGCACGCCGGAGAGAATCACCGCGATGTAGCGCATCCGAATCACGTTCACACCCATCGTCTCGGCGGCCTCGGGGTGTTCGCCCACCGCGCGCAAACGCAGCCCCCAGGGGGTTTTAAACAGTACCCACCAGATGACGGGGACCAGCGCGAAGGCCAGAAACACCAGCACCGAAAGGTTGTCGCTGAACAAGGAAACCGTAGGCAGGCGGTTCACCACCTCCTGCGAGGTCGAGGTGTTGTTGTAGAGCACTTGCAGGAGAATCGAGGGTGCACCCAAGGCCAGGATGTTGATGGCGGTGCCGGAGACGATCTGGTCGGCGCGGTACTTGATCGAGGCCACGGCGTGCACCGCGGCCACCAGCCCGCCCATCAGCGCCCCCAAGAGCAGTCCCACCCAGGGAATCCACCAGTGCTGGCCCCCGCCGGTGACGACCTCCAGCCGCTGCACCCCGATCGCCGAGGCTGCCGCGCCAAAGAGAATCATGCCCTCGAGGCCGATGTTCACCACCCCTGAGCGCTCGGAGAACAGCCCACCCAACGAGGTAAACAGCAGCGGCGTGGCTTGCCGCAAGGTCGAGAAGAATAAAGCGATGACGAGTTCCATGGTCTAGTCCCCCACAACCTTGGCGGTCTTGGCCTCTTGCTCGTCCTGGCGGGCGCGGTCCTCGGTCTCGACCTGCGCGGCCTTGAGCGGGTCGGTGAAGTAGCGCGGCAGCAGCCCGCCCACCGCGATAAACATGATGATCAGGGCTTGCAGCACCGTCACCAGGTCGCGGCTGATGCCCAGTTGCACGTTGAGCGTGGTGGCCCCCGAGAGCAGCACGCCGAACAGCGCCGAGGCAAAGAAGATGCCCAGCGGTGTATTCTGGCCCATCAAGGCGATGGCGATGCCGAAAAACCCGGCGTCGGTGGGAAGACTCTGTTTGAGGCGATAGGTCCCGTCCACCCCGGCGCCCAGCACGTAGTGGGTGGCGACCAACCCGGCTAGTGCCCCGGAGATCAGCATGGCGACCACAATCTTGCGGTTGAGGTTGACCCCGGCGTACTCCGCCGCCCTGGGGGCTAGGCCGACGGCCCGCAACTCGTAGCCGCCCGCAGTGCGAAACAGGTAGAAGTTATAGAACAGCAGGGCCACCACCGCTAGCAAAAACGAGGCGTTGAAGAGGATCGAGCTGAGGTCGTTGCTGACCTTGACCGGGAAGCCCGGAATAGCCGCGCCCAGAGCATATCCCACGATCACCGCACCCGCCGCAAACAGCAGTCGGCGGCCCAGGGCTTGTTGTCTAAACCCTAAGTACACCGCGATTCCTGCGACCACCGCCAGCGGCAGGGCCCAGGAGAAATTCCCGCCCGGAACCAGTAGGTTGATCACCGGCGGGATGCGGGCTCCGGGCAGGATTTCGGCGCTGCGCCCCTCGAAGCCCGGCGCCTTGAAGGGCAGGGTCACGGTGTTGCCAAAGAACTTGTAGGTGTTGTTGGCGATCAGGAATAAGAGCACCGAGGCCGCCACGTAGTTGAGCATGATGGTGTTGATCACCTCGTTGGCCCCAAAGCGGGCCTTGAGCCAGCCCGCGATCCCCGCCCACAAAGCCCCGCCTGCCATCGCCGCCAAAACTGCGATGGGCAGCGTTAGCCAAGCCGGGCCGGGAATATAAACCCCGGCAAGCATCGCGCACACCGCGCCCAGCGTGATCTGCCCCGGCCCGCCGATGTTGAACAGCCCGGCCTGGAAGCCAAAAGCCACCGCCAGACCCGCGAAGATCAGAGGGGTGGCGAAGGAGAGCGAGGAGAAAATCCCGGTCAGGCTCAGCACCGGGCTGAAGAGGATTTGGTAGGTGTAGGTCACTAGGTCGAGCTTGGCGGCGAGGAAGTCGCGCAGCCCGACGTTTTGAGCGTTTGCCAGCCCTAGCCCCGGACGCAGTACCGCCACCACGACCGCCCCGATGATCACCGCTAAAATCAAGGCCACAAGCGGCACGATTATGCCCCGGTAGCGCACCAAAAAGGCCCTGCCGCCGGGCAGTTGCACCCTGGCGAGCAGCAGCAGCCCGATGGCATAGAAGACCCCGGTATACGCGCCCAGCGAGAGGGCAAAGCGCCGCAGCGGGGGGCGGCGGGCTCCGGCGGCGGCGGCGACGCTGTTGGCGGAGTTTACGGATTGATAGAAGAGCAGGGCTTCCACCAGAAAAAGGGCGATCCCGATGCCGCCGAGGATGTAGAAGACCCTCGAGCGCAGCCGCTCGTCGGGCAGGAACAGCGCGGCGCTGGCCGCCCCCAATAGCGCTACCCACAACCAAAACATGGGTGGCAGCCAGCCAAAGTGGATGGCGGGCAGCTTGAGGGCTGCCGGGTTGATAGCCCCCAGCGGGTTGAGCAGATACCCCGAGCCATCGAATTCCCTGGCGGGCACGCCCCAAGGGCTTACCAACAACAGGAGCAACACCACCAGATTGACCCCAAGAAACAAATACCGGCTCATCGTCCTCCCGTAATGGGGGGATTCTACACCGTGAGGAGAGCGATGAGCAGCCAGCAATGAGCGATGAGCAGAAGGCTAAAAGAGCCTATCTTGCCTGGAAGAACGAAAATGAAGATTCAAGAAGCCCGGTTCCGGACGCGGAACAACCCTTATTCCTGACCTTCGTCTGTTGGCCCATTGCTCATTCTCATGGCTCATGGCCTCGGTACCTGATAAACTCTCCCCGTGCCCGACCCCAGCCAGGAAAAAGCCAAACGGGTGCAGCAGATGTTCTCTGAAATTGCCCCGCGCTACGACTTGCTCAACCGGGTGCTCTCCGCCGGGGTGGACCGCTCCTGGCGGGCCGCTGCGGTGGCAGCAGCTCTAGAAAAACGCCCCAAACGCATTCTCGATTTGGCCACCGGAACCGGCGACATCGCCCTACTGCTCAAAAAGCTGGCCCCGGAAGCGGAGGTCGTCGGGGGTGATTTCGCCCCGCCGATGCTCGAGCTGGCCCGTCAGAAGGCCAGCAAAGCCGGGCTTGAGATCAACTTTGTCGAGGCCGATGCCCTGGCCCTGCCCTTCCCCGAGGAGCGCTTCGACGCTATCACCATCGCTTTTGGCTTTCGCAACTTCGCCGACTACGACCAAGCCCTGCGAGAGCTGTACCGCGTACTGGCCCCTGGAGGGCGGCTGGCGATTTTGGAGTTTCCTCCGCCCCCTTCGGGTGGCCTGGGAGCGCTGTACCGCCTCTATTTCACCAAGGTGCTGCCGCTCGTCGGGGGCCTGGTTTCGGGCAACGCGGCGGCCTACCGCTACCTGCCGGAGTCGGTGGAGCGCTTCCCCGAACCCGAGATGTTAGGTACAATGATGGGCTCGGCGGGCTTCCGGTCCCAGTACAAGCTGCTTACCGGAGGCATCGCCGCCCTGCACTTAGGGGACAAACCCCTTGCGGGCGACGAACCGTCTGTGCTGCGCACCGGAGAAACCTCGTGATTGAAATTGACCCCCAACGCCTGCTCCTGGAGGGCATGGAAAGCGGAACCTTCCCCGACCTAGAGCCCCTGGCCCTGGCGCGCGAGTACGCGCTGGAACGGGCCCAAGGCCAAGCTTACGAAAACGCCATCGTGCGGCTGTGGCATGGCCCTGGCGGGCTTTTCTACGAGTTCAAGGAGTTCCCTGCGGCCTTCTATGCCCGCACCGGCCCGGTGAGCGGCGATTATCTGAGCGACGGCGAGGCCAAAGAATTGGTCTGGGAGGCCCTGGCAATGGCCGACAAAGAAGGGGCTGACCTCAGCGTCTTCTACACCACCAACCTGATGCAAAGCGACGGAGACTTCTACATGGCCTACACCTTGGCCGGGGAGCGAGTCGAGCGCGGTGCGGCGCGACACCTCCTTCCGCTATTCCTGCGTCTGCAAAACGAGGACGGCTTAACCCTGCTGATGCGCCTGGAGGGCGAGTACCTCCGCTTCAAGCTGCCTAAAGGCCAGCCGGTGCTAGAAGGGCTGAAGGCCTAGCGGTGATGAGCTAAATGCCCGAGGCTGAAAGGCAAAAGACTTTTCCTGTCTAGGACGTTGATTTTTAGTATCGAAATTTCGCCCCACCAGACAGGGCTCCGGATTTTAACATTTTGGGTTTAGCCTTCAGCTTTCGGCTTTCAGCCTTCGGCCTATCCCCCATCGCTAGCCGCTCGGCACTTTCACCCCGTATGCTGTTGCCGATGAACCTTCTCTCTTCCCGAGCGGACTTGACCGGTTGGCTCGAGGCCCGCTTTAGTCAGCACACCCGCACCTTTGAAGACGAGTACGGCAGCTTTTACGCCTATTTTGAGGGGGCCATGGGCGGGGAAACCGTGTTGATATGGGCCCCCAAGACCCATCTCGCTGAGGTCTTCGCGGCGCTGCCAAAGTCTTTCAAGGGCCGCCTGGTGCTGGGCCTGGACGCCTCGCCCGGGTACGCGGTGCCGTTTGCGCGGGCGCTGTACTGGGCCGCGCCGCGCTATGCGGTCTTGGTCGGGGAGGGCCAGGGTATCGTCGGTGGGTTCCCCGGAGCCAAAGGGCTGGAAAGGGGCGCATGGGTAGCCTGGGAAGACCCGCGCGAGGCAGCTCGGCTCGAGGTATCGGTGCGATCCGACTATAGCTACGCAGAAACCCTGGCCTATGCCCCCTGGACGGCTCCTGCCCTATCCCAAGCACAAGGGGACAATCGTCCCCCCGACCCCGCCGAAAGCCGCTTCCGAGTGGGGTCGGTGAGCTGTGAGGCAGGTATACCTACTTACGGGGCAGGTCTGGTAGGCTTAGAGCATAGCTTGCAGGTGCTGCTAGAGGGTTGGAAGCTCTCAGTACCTGAGAGATAAGGCTTAGGAGGATACCGTGCTGGGCTGGACACTTGGAATCTTGTTTACGGTAGGGTCGGTGTTGGTCACGACCTTGTTGTATCTGGCGCTGCGCCCTCGCAGCGTGGAATACGATAGCGAAGGGGCTGACCTGCGGTTTATCGGCTTCGCCTTGGTGCTGATTATTCTCACCGCCGGAACCGTGTTGTCCATATTGATGTTGGGTCGCATAGACCAAGCCACCATCCAGTTCCAGTAAGAATCTCTAAAGTTTGTCACACCGAACCCTCAGGTTCGGTGTAATTTTTGTGCCCACCAGCAGAAGTCCGGGTAGGCCCTCGAGCAGGGGCTTAAGCAGCCCGTCTTAAGGTAACGCTTCGGACCCTATCCTAAGCTCTCTAATCTACGTTACATTACTCGTTAAGAATCTATGTCGTCTCGAGGCCCCCCCCCTGAGCGGAGGTAATGCGCTGTGAATCTAAGCGGCCCGCATCGCTTGCAGGCCTATAACGGGCAGATTACGCCGCACCCCCTACGCTAACTGTGGAGGCAACATACATGAAAACACGCTCAACCCTCTGGCTTGCAGCTTCGGCATCCCTGCTGTTGTTGCTGGCGGCCTGTACGCCTGGCGGCGGTCCCGCGAACGGCAACCTAGACCTCGCCATCACACCGCCTAGCGGTGCAGCCGCCAGCGACATCAAAGTCACCGTTTCCGGTCCAAGCGGCACCAGCACTGTAAACGCCAGCAAAACCTTGAGCCTTAAACCCGGCACCTACAGCATTAGCGTTGCCGACTTAAAAGCGGGCGGGTTCAGCTACAAGGGCACGGCCAACCCTAGCACGGTTACGGTCCAGTCGGGTAAGACTGCCAATAGCACGGTTGCTTACACCGCGACTACCGGCAAGCTCACGGTGAAGATAACAGCGCCAACCGGTGTCAACGTAGGGGCTGTTACGGTCGCTGGGCCGGGCGGTTTCAACGCGAGCTTAACTGCCGATACAACTTTTGACGATGTCGCTCCGGGCGATTACACCATCACCGCACCGGATATCGCGGGCTATAAAAAGGCCGGGGACGGTACAGTCAACGTGACTGCCGGGAAAGAGGCCATTAGCACCGTGGCCTACGCGAAGGGCTTAGGGAGTGTTACGGTCACCGTGAGCGGTCTGCCCGCAAATGCATCCGCTCCCACCGTCACCCTATCTAACAGTGATTACACCGCGACCAGTAATGGTCCGACCTACACCTTTACCAACGTACCTACCGGCACTTACAGCGTAACTGGCTCGACTGTAGCGATAGGCTCCATCAACTACACAGCGGCGGCACAGACAGTATCCCTTCCCAACGACGGCTCGACGGCTAACGCCACCCTGAACTATGTTGCCGATGCACGCTCCATTACCGTTACCGTGACCGGTGCGCCGTCCGGCTC
The DNA here is from genome assembly GCA_040290005.1 of Meiothermus sp. Classification (GTDB taxonomy): domain Bacteria; phylum Deinococcota; class Deinococci; order Deinococcales; family Thermaceae; genus Meiothermus. The sequence goes on along the minus strand of PSMF01000069.1, from coordinate 11,091 downwards.
CAAGCTGGTGGTTACAGCCACCCCAAGCAGCGGAAGCCCCGTGATTCAAACCGGGACGGCGGGCACTCCCGTAACCTTAGGTGGCCTGTCTGCGGTGGATTACACCATCACTGCCCAGGCGCTCACTGCGGTCAACACTTACGCTTCTACGAGCGGGGTCAGCGCCCCGGTGGGCAGCGACAGCCCAAGCATAGCCGTGGTGAAGAAAAATACCGGCTGGTTGTTTGCGATGGGTAACGGGCAGCTTTTGGGCAGCGACCAGATTTTGGTGAGCTTGGGGGATGGTCTCGAAAACGCGACTGTAGCGCCCAATTTCATCACCACCGCCTTTGCCAACGAAACCCCAACAGCGGGAACCAAAGCCCAGATTCGAGTGGCCGTAGACTCGAAAGGCTTCTTCTACATTGCTCGTCAACGGGGCAACCCTTCTTGTGGCGGCGGTTCAGGTGCAGCTTGTGATGTGATCGAGGTGTGGAAGCCTGCCAGCTATCAGGGCATTGACGGTACGAACGGATTCAATGTCGTTGGCAATGGCGCTTTTACCATTGCTACTACCTATACTGGAGAGCCTAATCGGATTTCCGATCTGACCTTCGCACCCAACGGCGACCTTTGGGTCGCGGTTCAGGGCACGAACGGCCTGCTCTGCTACAGTAATGCTGACCTCGAGACAGGTAGAACTACCGGTTTCTCCAATGCTCCTGACCCGGCCGCTGGCAACCCCAACGGTAACGGTTTCCTCGTTACCTACAAGCGCCACTATGTCGCAGCCGCATCCGCGACTGCTTCCTTGAACGATGTGCGGGCGCTGGCCTTCGATAAGGATGGCAACTTATGGGTTGCCTCTGCCTCTAAAATTTCTCGCATCGCTGCTGCAGACGCAACCTGCAAAACGACCACCTATCCTGCACAAGTCCTAGACGATGACGATATCGGCCCAGGACCCGATAAGGTGACACCCAACCTTATCCTGGACCTAGCGGCGGGGGCCAACGTGTTCAGCTTAGCCTTTGATGCAGGCCGCAATGCGCTCTGGGCCACCGACTACACCGCAGGCTCAGTGTTCGAGGTTCCCTTGGCAACCAATGCCGCTTCTGGTCCTCTGGCTACGGGTTTGAGCTACAACACCGGTATCGCCAACGCGGCGGGCCTAGCAGTAGACAACCAAGGCAACCTGTGGGTAGGCACCGATGGCAATAATACTGGCAAAGTGGTCGAGCTGATTCCGGGCACCTCGAGCATTACCGCAGGCCGTCCCGCCTATACCACTTCTCCTGTAGGTATCACCAGTATCGCCATTGCCACTAAGACCCTTCCGTAAGTAAAGCCCAACCTGAAACCCCCGCCTCGAGGCGGGGGTTCTTCATGAATACGGTAGCCTGTTCGTATGGTGCTGTTTTCATCCCGGTTTGCGGTAGACTTCTTATGTCGTTGCATTGCACCGAACAAAACAAAATAGGAGTACACGTTGAATATTGAGCGGAGTGGGAATTCCGGGCGGCTCGAGCTTACCGCCGGACTGGTGGCATTGTTGGCCTATGCGTTGCTGTTCCCCTGGCTTTATAAGAGCCTGGGTGACCCCTTCTTGGTGTTGGCCCTGCCGGGGTTAATGCTGCTGAGCTGGGCTTCCGGGCTGGGTGGGGCGATCCTGGTGGGGTTGCTCAACATCGGGTTGCAACTGGGTTTGCTTAGGTTGGCCGGGGCGGCCCTAAACCCGCCGACCCTCGAGGCCCTGATCTTGGCCGCGGGCTCCGGGCTAGTGGCCTGTGTCGCCACCGGGTGGTTTCGCTCAGCGGTGGCCCGCCGCGCGGTCGGCCAAACTCTCGCCGCAAATGCGCCCGAGGCGGCCCTGGCCCAAACCGGGCGGCACGCGGTGGACTTGGCCCTGTTATCCCAGGTTCGGGACGCGGCCCAGAGCATGGAGCCCACTCCGCTGCTGGTACAGACCGTGAAGCTCCTGGCAGCTTATCCCCGCTTCCGTAACACCGCGGTCTACTCCACCCAAGACGGCGGGCACGTGACGTTGGTGGCTTCGGAGGGCAAACCGACGCTAGGGGAAGAGATCCCTTCCGAAGAAGAGAGCGTCGCCAGGGCCGCGCGGCTGGCCCAGACGGTGCTCGAGCGCGACCGGGTGGCTGGGCGTATTGCCGCGCCGATCCTGGTGCAGGGCAGTGTGCGCGGGGTGCTGGTAGTGGGCGGGGCCAGCTTGGACGAGCGCGACGTGGAGCTGCTGGAAGGGGTGGCGGCCCAGCTCAACCTGGCCCTCGACCGGGCCCAAGCCTACGAGGACCTGCGCCAGCAGGAAGTGCTCTACCATACGCTGCTAGAGGCCATCCCCAGCCCGGTGGCGGTGTACGACGGCAGTAGGCTGCTCTATCTCAACCGGGTGGGGCTCGAGGCGATGGGCTATACCGACCCCCACGAGGTGCTCGACCAACCCATCACCCAGCTCATCCACCCCGACTCGCTGCCCCGTGTGGCCGAGCGAGCCCAGCGCATCCTGGCCGGGGAAACCGACAGTTTTGAGGAGATGACGGTGATCCGGCGGGGGGGCGAGACGCTGGAGGTGGAGTCACAGGGCACCTTGGTGATGGTGGGCGGCAAAAAGCAGATCATGGTCACGGTGCGGGACGTGGTGGAGCGCAAAAACCAGCAGGCCCGGATCGAATACTTGGCCTACCACGACCCCCTCACCGACCTGCCCAACCGCCGCAAGCTGTGGGAGGAGGCTGAGAGCCTGTTGGTTTCCGACCGCCGCAAGCGCGACACCCCCGCGCTGATCTACTTAGACCTGGACAACTTCAAGATGGTCAACGACACCCTGGGCCACGCCGCCGGGGACGAATTGCTGCGACAGGTCGCGGCCCGCATCAAGGCCGAGCTGCGCGAGAGCGACATCCTGGCCCGGCTCGGCGGCGACGAGTTCGCCATCCTGCTGGGCACCGCCGACCGCACCAGCGCCCAAGCCACCGCGCGGCGGGTGCTGGGTGTGTTCGGCACACCCTTCATCGTCGGGGACCACTCGCTGCACGTGCTGGGGAGCCTGGGGGTGGCGCTGTACCCCGAGCACGGCGATACCCTCGACGAGTTGGCTAGGGCCGCCGATGTCGCCATGTACCAAGCCAAGCAGAGCAAGGCCGGGGTAGCGGTGTATGACCCCGAACAGGACCGCAACTCCCTAGAGCGGTTGCAGCTCGTCCAAGAGCTGCGCGAGACCATCCGCGAAGGTGAGTTCCTGATTCAGTATCAGCCCATCCTCAACATCGAGGACAAGTTTGTCAGCAAATGGGAGGCCCTGGTGCGCTGGGCCCACCCCACGCGCGGCCTGTTGCGGCCCGGCGAGTTCGTACCGCTGGCCGAGGAGGCCGGTCTGATCGGTGAGCTGGATTTGGCGGTGCTGCGCAAGGCGGTGCGCGACCACAAGAGCCTGGGGGGCGAGCTCACCATCAACTTCTCGGCGGCCACCCTGGCCCACCCCAACTGGGTGCGCGAGGTGGTGCGGGCCCTGGTGGACGAGGGAATGCAGCCAGGGCGGTTGTGGCTCGAGATCACCGAATCGGCGCTCTTGCCGGAGCGCCAACGCTGGCTGGGCGGGCTGGTGGCGCTGCGCGGCCTGGGCGTGCGGGTGGCGCTGGACGACTTCGGGATGGGCTACTCCTCGCTCTCCCATCTCAAACAAGTGCCGGTGGACCTCATCAAGATTGACAAGAGCTTCGTCCAGGACATCGGTGAGGGCAAGGTGGCGGAGGAAATCCTCGAGGCCGTCCTCCAGCTCTCCCAGGCTTTTGGCCTAAAGACGCTCGCCGAGGGTGTGGAAAACCGCTTGCAACTCGATTGGCTGGCCCGGCACGGCTGCAACTTCGCCCAAGGCTATTACGTGGGACTGCCGATGAGCCCGGAGCAGGCGGTGGAAAAGGCGCTGACACGGGTTTTATAGGGATGAGCTAAGGCAAGGGCGCCTATAGCGGATAGCCAAATAGAAGCTCCTGTCTAGAACGATGAAATTGAGGCTCGAGAAGCCCTGTCCTGGACGATAGGTCTTTAGCTCATCGCTCATAGCTCATTGCTCTTATACTTCAGTCCATGCGCGAAGCAATTGATGTCATCGAACTGGGCGAGGTGGAGGTCTACCTCGAGGATGTGGGCCCGGAGGAGGCTCCGGCGATTGTGGTGCTGCACGGGGGGCCGGGGGGCTCGAGCTACCCCCTACGGGAGGGCATTGGTGAAGAGCTCGAGGCGTTTCGGGTTTTGTATCTGGACCAGCGCGGCTCAGGCCGCAGCCCCGAACTGCCCGCCGAGACCCGGTTGTTCACGGTGGACGCGCTGGTGGAGGATTTGGAGGCCCTGCGCGAGCACCTGGAAATCGATTCCTGGGCACTGCTGGGGCATGGGTTCGGGGCGATACCAGCGCTGGAATACGCCCGGCAGTTTCCTCAAACTGCCCAGAGCCTCGTCCTGATCAACCCCTGGACCAACTTCCCCTGGCTCAGCAAGCAGCTTTACCGGGCCTCGCTCGAGCTGCGCGGGATGTCAGCGGCGGACATCGAGGTCGAGACCCCGGACGACCCCACCGCCCTGCTCAACGAGGCTTTCGCCAGCGTCGAGCCCAAGGCGGTGTTCGACCATCTGATGTTCCCTAGCGCGCACAGCCGGATGGAGTACGAATGGACGGTTGAAGGTGAGGGCATCGTAGGGGCGCATTCGCCGGGGCAGATGTTTGTGCGCAACGGGCTGTGGCGGCTGGATTACACCCCCTACTTGGTGCAGGTTCGCCCCCCCCTGACGGTGATCGTGGGTGACAGGGACGGGACCGCCTATCCCGAGGCTCAAACCGCCGCGGATTTGACCGGGGGAGGGCTTGAGGTCCTCGCCGGGGCCGGGCATTACCCCTGGATTGACGAGCCGTATGCCCTCGCTGAAGCGCTGCTGGGGAGTCTCGAGGAACTGGAGTAAAGAGTGTCCCAGGTCTCAGGCTCAAGTCGCAAGCCGAAAACGAGGATTTTGACCGGAGGCCTGAGACTTGCGACGGTTATTCACTCGGCGGTAGGCGGTTAGCATTTACTCCTACCCCTGTACCAGTTCCGCCAAAACGGAAAATTGCCAGACGAATTTTAATCTCACCCACACCTGGTTTGGCGCTTTGGCTTCACTGTAGTGAGGGTGATGGACCTCAAGGGCTTCGAGGGCTGGGTGGGGATCGTAGACCAGCCTTTTCTCACTCGTCTGCGGCAAGGGCGGGTGGGGCGGCGTGCCTTTGAGGGATGGCTGGTGCAGGAGCGGTGTTTGTACGAAGGGATTTTGGGCTTGCAGACCTCCCTTTTGCGCCGCGCCCCGCCCCCCCACCGGCTGATCGTGGCGCAGGCTTTGGTAATCACCATCGAAGAGCTGGACTGGATGGAAAGCCTCGAGCTGCCCAACCTGCCGGTGCACCCGGTTCGGCTGGAGTATCTGGATTTTCTGGAGACCCTCGAGCACGAGTCGTACGAGGTGGGCACGGTGGCCCACTGGGTGCGGCAGCGGGCCTTCTTCGACGCCTGGCGATCACTGGGGCCGCTGGAAGACCTGCCAGGTGAGTTCTCCGAGCACTGGCTGGCCCCCGAAACCCAGGCCCTGACCCACGACCTGGGGAGCTTGGCCCTGGAAGCTGCCAACAACCTGCCGCAAGGAGTGGTGGACGAGTGGGTCGCGCGGGTGTTGGCACAGGAACAATCGAGTTGGCAGATGGCGCTGCAGGTGGCTTTCTCGAGCGGGCCGCTGGACTGAAGAATTCCCCAAATCAAGTTTTCGAAGATTGGTACGGCATAATCCGCATACCCTAGCCGAGCCGGCGGGGTTCGATGTTGGGGGGCGTTTGACGTTAGACGTTCGACCTATCTGCGCGCTACCATCGTCACCGTGACCTCGAGGTTGCGCCCGTTGCGCCAGACCGTGAGCTTGACTTTGTCGCCGGGCCGGAAGCGGGCGAGGCTCTGGGTGATTTCCCCGGCGTTGCGGACGGCTTTGCCGTTGACAGCCAGGATGATGTCGCCCAGCCCGGTCAGCTTGCCGCGCTGGTCACGCTGGGCTGGACGCAGCCCGGCCTGCGCTGCCGGTCCGCCCGGCTCCACCTTTTCTATCATCGCGCCCTTGGTCGAGAGGAGCCCCACCTTGCCCAGCAATAGTGGGTCTAAGTCGGCCAAATCTATCAGGGTAGCCCGCAGACCGCCGCGCTGGGGAACCCCAAAACGCTCCAAGTCCTGCACGCTCTGCTTCACCAGGTCGCCGGGGATCGCTACTCCGATGCCCCCGATCCCGCTGATGTCGCCCAGGATGCTGTTCGCTACCCCCACCACTCGGCCCTGCAGGTCCAGCACCGGCCCGCCGGAGTTCCCCTGCACGATCCGCGCGTCGGTAAAGATCAGGTCACCGATCTCCGAGCCGATGTCGGGGTCGAGGTCGTTCTTCTGGGCGGTGGTGGGGCCAATGCCGGAGAGAATCCCGTAGCTGGTGAGGTTCCTCTGCCCGAAGGGACTGCCGATCACCACCAGGCCCATTCCGGTGGGCAAGCTCTGCGAGCTGCCGAAGCTCAGTTGGGCCGGGGCGGTGGCCCCCTGGACGCTTAGGATAGCGATGTCAATGCCCTTGTCCACTGCGAAGACCGTGCCCGGGAAGCTGCGCCCATCGAAAAGCTCGACGCTGATGTCACGCAGGTCTTGGACCACGTGGTAGTTGGTGATGATGCGGTTCGAGCTATAGAAAAACCCCGAGCCGTTGGTAGGGCCTTCATTGCCGGTCTGGGGGTCGCGCACGATGCCGGAAATTTTGACCACCGCGGGCATCGCCCGGCGAACTACCTCCACCCTGGCGACTTCTTCAGGGGTGGTAAGGCGGGGGGCTTGGGCCAGGGTGGGAAGCCCTAAAGCCGGAACGGTGCCCAGGTAGAGCACGGCGGCCTTGCCCAGCAGCCGAAACACGAAGCGCCGGGTCAGGGCCGCGCAAACCTCTGAAAGAGGAGCGAGGACCTTGGGACCAGGACTGGTTGGAGAGAGGGGTAGGGCGTGCGTCATCAAGATAAACCCGTCCTATTGTCGTATGCGCCGCATCAGGAATCAATGGGTTGGCTACGCTACATCACCTCAGGAGCCCCCAGGCCCACGAGGGTAAGGCCCATCTTGAGGGTGCTTTGTAAGGATTTGACCAACTCGAGCCGTACTCCCCGCAAACCTTCAGACGCGGCCAGCACAACAGTAGCGGGCTTTCCATCAGGAGTTTTGGCGTTGTAGTAGCTGTGCCAGGCAGCCGCTAAGTCAAGTAGATACTGAGCCAGGATGTGCGGTGCTTTATTACGAGCTGCGTCCTGGACGGCTTCGGAGAAACGTATCAGGGTCTTGGAAAGCTCAACTTCGTGGATTGTGGTCTGAGCAAAATCGGCTTTCTCGGCTGAGAGACCTTGTTCCCCAGCTTTACGTAGGATTGAACTTGCTCTTGCATAAGCCATCTGAATGTATGGGCCGGTGTCGCCCTCGAAGGAGAGGGCCTGTTCGTAGCGGAAGTCAATCTGTTTCTTGGCCTCGGTTTTGATCATGGCGAACCGCACAGCTCCCACCCCGACCTGCTCTGCTGCCGTGTCGGGGTTGGGGTGGTCGGGGTTCTTCTCGGCGATGATGGTCCGGGCACGGCGCACCGCTTCGTCCATCACCTCGTCCACCGAAACCGTGATGCCCTTGCGCCCGGACATCTGCTTGCCCTCCAAGAGCACCGTTTCATAGGCCAGGTGGAAGCAGCCTTTGGCCAAGTCGTGCCGTCCTTCGACCTCGAGGCTGGCCTGTACGATCCGCAGGGCGTGGCTTTGCCGCGCGTCCACCACGTTGACCGTCTCAGTGGCTCCGCCGAACCCCATCGGTCGGCCCTCGGGGGCGCTGCTGTAGAGGATATGACCGCTGGGCTGGGTGTCGTATTCCTTGAATTTGACCCCGCTCAAGAGGCCCATCTTCCAGAATTGTAGAGCGATGTCCTTGGCCGTGTAGGTCGAGGTGCCGTTGGAGCGGATCAGCACCAGGTAGGGGTCCTCGAGGCCCGAGATGAAAGGTGACATGTCCATGACGAAGGCCCCGGCGTACTTGCCCTCGCTGGGGCGGCTGACGTAGGGTGTGTGTTCCAGAGCCTTCATGGCCTTTTCCAAGAGCCCCTCGTGCACGATGTCCGACTCCCACACCAAGGCGTTATACTCGGCCCCCAATCGATACATGGTCTCTAGCTGCGCTCGCAGGATACGGTCCACCGCGCCCCGCAGCTCGCCGCGCTCGAGGCGGTACAAGGTCTCCTGCACGCCTTTCTCGATGGCCGCCTTTTTCTCGGGGTCCTCCATCTCCTGATGCAGCCGCACGTAAGCGTCGCCCACGAAATGATCGTATTTTTTGTACCCCTCCGAAGCCCCGAGGCCGAAGTACTCGAGAGCATAGAGACTCTCGGCGGCCTGCCGCCCGGTGTCGTCAATGTAGTTCATCACCTCAACCTCGCGCCCGGCGAAGCGCAAAATGCGGGCCAAAGAGTCGCCCAGGCAGACGTTGCGCAAGTGCCCGACGTGAAGTTCCTTGTTGGGATTAACCGAGGTGTGCTCCAAAAGAACTTTTCCGGGCACTTTGGCGAAAGGTTGAGCGGGCTGCGAGGCCGTCTGGGTCACGAATCCCGCGTCCAACTCGAAGTTGAGGTAACCACCGGTCACGAAAGCCCGTTTGACCCAAGGCGGGAGCTGGAGCTTCCCGGCGATTTCTGCGGCAATCGCGGGAGGAGGCTTGCGCAGACTCCGGGCCAGACCCATCGCTATCGGGGTTCCATAATCGCCCTCCTTATCGGGAGGGGTCTCTTGAACGATGATTTCGGGTGGCTCAGCGATGCCCAGATCGCTCAGGGCCTTGGCAATTGCCGCTTTAAGTTGGGGCTTAATCTCCTGCACCGCAACATGGTATTGCAGCCGACGGCCAAACGCCAAATAAGGGGGGGCTAGCTCCGGGGAATCCTGAGAGGTGCATTTACTCTTTGTTAAGGCCGTAATCCAGATAACAGCGCATGTATTTCTCGATCCTTAGGGTATGGTTTGTTACGAAGGAGGAATGATCATGATTAGTGGAATCTTGGCTCGGAGCTTGATGATCCTAGGAGCGGTGGTGGGGTTAGCCGCATGTACCAACAGCACCGCCCCTGTCGTGGCGACGGTGCAGGTCACGCTTGCTGCCTCCAGTGTGGAGGTTGGCAAGACCACCAAGGCTACGGCGACCGCACTCGATGCCAGCGGTAAGACTATCAGCGGCATTACCTTCACCTGGAGCAGCAACAATACGGCGGTTGCCACGGTAGGGGCCGATGGTACGGTAACTGGGGTAGCAGCAGGAACTGCTAATATTATTGCCACTAGTAACAGCGGGAACAAGTCGGGTTCAGCCACCGTGACGGTAACAACTCCCGCACCAGTGATCAGTACGATTCAAGTTACCTCGCCCGCCAATCCTGTTCAGGTAGGTGGCTTATCCCAACTTGTCGCTACAGCTTTGGATGCCTCGAACCAACCGATTCCCAACACGACCTTTACTTGGAATAGTGATAACACGGCGGTCGCTACGGTGGATACCAATGGTGTCGTCACCGGGGTCTCAGCAGGCACCGCCAACATCACTGCCAGCAGTGGGGGCAAGACCTCGGCGAACGTGGCCGTGACAGTCGTGGCGGCCACTGCGCCTGCGCCAGGGACCATTAGCGGTACGGTGACGCTGCCGCCGGGTGGCAAATATAACGGCGAAGGCAGCGTGACTGCCTGCTTCGTTGAAAGCGTGCCGCCCACTCCGGCCTGCAATGAGGGCTCGCCCAATAACAAGCTGGTACCGCTTAACTCGGACGGCACCTACACCATCACTGGCCTGGCTGCCGGTTCTTATATCATCCGGGCCGGTCAGAACAATGTAGGTAGCGGCGGCCTTTTCCAGCCCGGCAACTACTTCAGCGCGTATCCGAATAAGGACAACCCGACTCCCGTAACCGTGCCCGCCAACAACATCAACTTCCAGTTCCAGGTCCTCTCCGCCTCGGCAGCAGCCAAGCTGAAGAGCCAGTACCCATCGTACAAATAGCCCTCCCTATAAGAGCGCGAAAACCCCCGCAGAGCAATCTGCGGGGGTTGCTTTAGCCATTGTTCCAGAGGCTAAGCGCTAGAGATTTAGGCCGAAACCACCTCGTAGCAAAGACTTTGACTCACGCTATCACCTCCTTTAACCCCAACTATAAACCACGCCAGTAGGCGACAATGTTCGTTTGGTCGTACTTCATCACGCTGGCCGTTAACCGGGCTATTTCGGGAGGTGGGGAGGTTGTAACACCCAGTCAGAAGTTGGGTTGAGATTATGGACAGAAAGAAATAACGCTGTTAGCAACGGCATTTCTGCTCTGTTGGTGACGGGCTGAACTACACTGGAGACGGAACGGTGTGAGATGCCAAGATTGCCCTGGGAATCGCTCATTTTGCTGTTGGGGTTGGTGGCCTGCACCCGCCCCGCCGAGGTCCCCACCAAGCCTGCTTCCCCAACCGCCTTTGCGGCTCGAGCGGTCTCCTGGAACCGGGTGGATTTGGATTGGGACAGGGTAAATGGGGCCAGCGGCTATGTGCTCGAGCGCAAGACCGGGGCTTCAGATGGCGCTTACGTGCCCCTCGCTAGCCTCGCCGCCCCGCAGCACAGCTTCTCCGACCCGGTGAGCCCGGCCACCACCTACACATATCGCCTCCGAGCGGTAAACAGCGCCAGGGAGGGCGCGGCGGCGGTGCAGACGGTGACTGTTCCAGTGGCTCCGCCGGAAAATCCTGCCACCTTTGCCGCCACTGCCCCCGCGCACAACCGGGTGGTGCTGAGCTGGTCGGGGGCGATGGGAGCGGCGGAGTACCGGCTCGAGCGGGCCACCGGAGGCGGGACAAGCTATGCGCAGCTCAGCGTTTTGGGCGCTGGGGAATGCGGTTATACCGACGCCTCCGTCACCGCCAACACCCTGTACACCTACCGTCTGGTGGCGATTAATGCCTCAGGCACCAGTTCTGGCCTGACCCGCCCGGTGCAAACCCCGCCCCCA
>PSMF01000068.1:0-19994 GCA_040290005.1 Meiothermus sp. | reverse complement strand
TAACCTCAACCTCTGGCTCAACCCCTAAACGGCGTAACTCTCTAAGCTCATCGGGTATAAGGTTGTTCCAATTCAGTTTCAAGCTGAGAAACTTCCTCTTCATTCAATCCAGGTTGCAAAAGTTTGTAGTACGAGGGCCGATACAAGCGCAACCACGCATCCAAGCGTTCGATAAGCCCTCTTACTTTGAGAAAATTACTAGCCAGGATGGACGCTTAATTCCTCAGCGGCTTTCCAGTCTTCAGCGTGTGCGCAATCCGCTCCTGGGTTTTCTTCGTCCCCAGCAGCTTCAAGAACCCCTCGCGCTCCAAGTCCAGAATGTCCTGCTCGCTCACCTCCCGCGCAGGCCCGTCCCCGCCGCACAGCACGTAGGCCACCTGATTGCCCACCAGCGCGTCGTGCTCGCTGGCCTGCCGGGCCTCCTGGAACTGCCACAGGGCGTAGCGCAGGTTCCCGATGCCCTCGGCCCCTAGGGCACGAATCCGCATCGGCGGCTGCGGCACGTAGTCCGGGGCCAGGAAGAGCACCTTGCGCTTGGCATCGGCGATCAGGCGGTCGCGGTTCATACTGATGCCGTCCTGTGGGCGCAGGAAGCCCATGTTGCGAGCTTCCAGGGCACTCGTCGAGGTCTGCGCCAGCATGATCATCTGGAAGGCCCGCTTGACCCCCTCGAACACGTCGGCCTCGGGGCCGTAGGCTTCCAGTTCCTTGGTAAACCGGAACAGCATCTCCTTCGTCCCGCCGCCGCCGGGGAGCAGCCCCACCCCGGTCTCGACCAAGCCCATGTACAGCTCGGCATGGGCCTGAATCGCTGCGCTGTGCAGACTGAACTCGGCCCCGCCGCCTAGCGTCAGGCCGAAGGGCGCAGAAACCACCGGGAAGGGTGAGCGGCGCAGGCGCATCGAGGTCTGCTGGAAGCGCCGGGTGGCGAGTTCCATGTCGTCCCAGGCCCCCTCCTGCGCGGCCATCAGGACCAGTGCCAGGTTGGCCCCCGCCGAATAGGTGCGCGGGTCTTCATGGGAGAGAACTAGGCCGTTGTAGCTGTTGGCCTCGACCCAATCCAGGGCTTTGTGTAGGCCGGAGACCGGGCCTTCGCCGAGCGTGCCCATCTTGGCGCGATTCTCGAACAGGGCCACGCCGTCGCCGAGGTCCAGGAGAGCGTATTCCTTGGACTCGAGCAGCGTTTTCCCCTCGGATTTCAGGTTGGACAGCCGAATCACGCCCTCTTCCTTGGGAATGGGGTGATACTGCCCGTCGAAGCCGAGGTATTTGCCGTCCTTGTAGAAGCTGCCATGGGCTTTTTTGAGGAGTTCGGGCTCGCTGAGGCCCATCTCGGCGAAGCCGCGCTTGAGGTTCTCGAGCCCCACCGCGTCCATGTTCTTGAATGGCCCCTGCTCCCAGGCGAAGCCCCACTCGAGCGCCCGGTCCACCGAAACGATGTCGTAGGCGATTTCTTGTGCTCTCTCGAGGGCGTAATGCGAGGTGATGAGAAACAGCTTTCTAGCAAACGCGCCGTATTTACCGGGCAATTCGCCCACTTTGCGTAGGCGCTCATTCAAGGGCAGGTCTTTGATAGCCCCGATTTCTGGTGTGCGCAGCTTTTCTTGCGGCTTGTACTCGCCGGTTTTGTAATCGTAGGTGAGGATGTCCTTGCCGACCTTTTTGTAATACCCCGCGCCAGTTTTGTCGCCCAGGTTGTTCTGGGCAATTAGGTTCTCCACCCAGTCGGGCATGGCGAAATCCTCACCGGTGGTGTGCGCGAGTTCGGTGCTGACCAGCTTGAGCACGTCCAGGCCGGAAATGTCCCCGGTGCGGAAAGTCGCCGACTTGGGGCGACCCACCAGCGGCCCGGTGAGCGCGTCCACCTCGTCAATCGTCAAGCTCTCCTCCATCATTAAGCGCATGGCCTGGTTCATCCCGAACACGCCGAGCCGGTTGGCGATGAAGCCGGGCGCGTCCTTGCAGAGCACCGTCCCCTTACCGAGAATTCGCTCGCCGAAGTTGCGCATGGTCTCGAGCACCTTCGGGTCGGTGTCGGGCGTGGGGATCAGCTCGAGCAGGTGCAGATACCGCACCGGCGCGAAGAAGTGCGTGCCCAGGAAGCGCCGTTTGAATCCTTCTGAACGGCCCTCGAGCAGCGTCTTCATCGGGATACCCGAGGTGTTCGAGCTGACTATTGAGCGGGGTGCGGCCTGCTCTAACCGCGCAAACAACTCTTGCTTAGGCTCGACCTTCTCGATGATGACCTCGACAATCCAGTCGCAGTCCCCCAGCTTCTCGAGCTGCTCGGTCGTGCCGATTTCGATGAGCGAAGCCCGCGACTTGTCCATAAAGGACGCGGGTTTGCTCTTGAGTTGTCGGTCTAAGCCCTTCTTGACGTACTCGAGCTGGTCCCCCTTGCCTGGAATGTCGAGCAGCACTACCGGAACCCCCGCCGAGGCCGAGAGCGCGGCAATCGCCCCACCCATCGTCCCCGCGCCGATTACACCCACTTTTTTGATTCGCATTGAGCCTCCTTAGCATGAGTGCTGATATTTTTGTACCAAGTCAAAGTTTATTACAGGTACAAGCCCGACGTCCAGTGCGCCAACCCGCAGCCTGAGCGGTATCCTGGAGGGTATGAACACGTTGGCTTTCGTCGTGGTGGTGGTGGGACTGGCAGGGCTATTCGCGGGGGTCCAGGGGCCGCTCAACGCCCTGCTTTCGGGCCGCATCGGGCTGCTGGGAGCGGCGTTCGCGGTTCACTTGGTCGGACTGTTGCTCTCGGGTGGCATTTTGCTGTTCGCCTCCGGCGGGCAGTTCGCGGGCTGGCGCGGCGTGCCCTGGTACGGCTGGCTGGGTGGGGCGATGGGGGTGAGCATCGTAATGGCGCTCAGCTACGCCACTCCGCGCATCGGCATCGCCGGGACGGTAGTGCTGTTTGTGGTGGCCCAGCTCGCCGCCGCTGCAGTGGTGGGGCATTTCGGCTGGCTCGAGACTCCGGTCAAGCCCATTGACCTCGGGAAAATGCTGGGCCTGGTTCTGCTATTGGTTGGGGCCTGGCTGGTGGTCAGACCCTCGTGAGCCAGTCAAAGACGAGCTGCGACCAGGACTCGAGCCCCCCATACACCTCTTGGATTGTGTCCAGCCCGGCCAGATGGCCCTCGAGTTTCTCCGTCTCCATCATCCTCGGCTCATCCTCGGAGTCCACCAAGAACACAATTCCGGCGTGTACACGGCTCACCGGTGAGTCGTCCAGAACGATAAACCCGACCGGCTCGGCTTTATAGCGCGTGATGCCGACCTCCTCGAGCAGTTCCCTGCGCAAGCCTTCCAGCACTGGATTTCCACCCACGTCCTCGGGGTTGATGTGGCCGCCTACGCCCAAAGTGTAGAGGTTGTGTAGCCGAGCCTCACCCCCGCCTTTCGTCCGACGCATCAGGAAGAATTTCTGGGCGTGGCGCACGAGTGCGTAAGGGATAATTTGTCGGTAGGAAGGGTCTTCCTCAGCTTGGGGGCGCGGCAGGAACGAGCCTTCCAAGCTCATTGCGCCCAGGAGGGTAGGCTCGAGTTCGATGAGGCTTGAGCAGGCAGCCGGGAAACGGTGCGCGGGCAGGACGTAGACGTGTTCCATATCAGTTCAGCACGGCTTCTTTGCCGTCCAGCCAGACTTTCCTGACCTTGGCCTCGCCGTGCAGCGTGAACAGCGAGCCCAAGAGCTGGTCTACCAAGTCCAGATGGCGGAAATGCACTTCCAAAGCGCTCCCTACCTGGGGCCGGACGTAGATGATGTCGGCAGCTTTGCCAGGAGTTAGGTCCCCGACCTCGTTTTCTAAGTTCAAGATTTCGGCTCCTGCACGGGTTGCTAGATACAGCAAGTGCGCCGGGGTCAGCAAAAACCCGTCCTCGGCGTAGCGCTGGGCGATGTAAGCGGTCAGACCTTCCTTGAGCAGACAGAAGCCCGTTCCGCCGCCCACATCCGAGCCCATTCCGAAGCGGACCCCGTGCTGAAGGTGCTTCTTCATCGGGAAAATCCCACTGCCGATGAACGCGTTCGACGACGGGCAGTGCGAAATCGCCGCCTGAGCTTCAGCCAGCCGCGTCAACTCCGGCTCGGTGGGATGGACGTTGTGGGCGAACACCGAGCGGTGTGTGACGAGGCCGAAGCGGTCATAGGTCTCGAGATAGTTCTCGCTCCAAGGGAATAGCTCCGCGACGGCGCTGATTTCATCGGCGTTCTCGTTGATATGCGTGGTGAAATGCACGTCGGGGTGCTCAGTCATCAGGGTTTGGCAGACCTCCAAAAGCCCCTCCGAAGCCGAGAGCGAAAACCTCGGCGTAACCGCGTACTTGAGCTTGCTCCGGTTGTGGAAGCGACCAATCAGCATCTTCTGTTCTTCGTAGCTGCGCTCGGGTGTGGTGTGGAGTTCGGGCAGCAGCATTCGGTCAGAGCAAACCTGCCCGGCCAAGACGCGCAAACCCACGTCTTCTGCCGCGCCAAAAAGGTTGGCCGTCGCGCCCTGGAAGTGCGAGCCGAAGACTAAAGCCGTCGTCGTGCCGTTTCGCAGCAGGAGGCGGACGAATTCGCGGGCAAGTTCCCTGGCAAACTTGTTATCCGAAAGCCGGGCCTCTAAGGGCAGGGTGCGCTGCTGAAGCCAGTCCAGCAGGGTGTACCCCATCGCGCCGATAACGCGGGTCTGCGGGTAATGGACGTGGGTGTCAATCAGGCCCGGAAGCAGGATTCCGTCGCGGCAATCCTGGGTTCCGGCCTTTGGATATTGACGTGCAACCTGGGTGTAGTTTCCCAGTGCAACGATTTTGCCATCCCGGATCACGATTGCACCATCGGAAAAGGACTCGAGTGCATCCGCCTCTTTGAATGGATTTTTCGGGGTGTGAACGACAAAACCACGCAGAATCAGCGTCATAATCTGATGCCTTTATTGTAGGGGCGAACCTGTGTGTTCGCCCATCATGCCCCGGAGATTAGAAGGCAGACATGTAGGTCTGCCCCTACGGTTCGACCTCGACGCAGACGAGGTGGTTCAACACAAAGTTTAATCAAGCACCTCGAGCCCCACCAGCTCGCCCTTGAGCACGTCCACCAGCCCGAAATCGGTCAGGCGCAGCTCGGGAATCACCGCTAGGCCGAGGAAGGAGAGCACCATGTAGGGGTCGGGAATCGTCACACCCAGGCTCCCCGCAGCCTCGTCCAGCACTCGCAGCTTAGCGTTCACCGTGTCCATGGGCTCATCGGTAATCAAACCCGCGATGGGCAAAGCCAGTTCAGCCAGCACCTCACCGTCCAGCACGGCAATCATCCCACCACCCAAAGTTTCCAACCGTTTTGCCGCGACGAGGATATCCGCGTCGAAGACCCCAACCGCCATGAGGTTATGGTGGTCGTGCCCGACGGTGCAAGCCAAAGCGCCCTTCTGAATCCCGAAGGCCGTGACCAAACCTTTGCCGACCTTACCGTTTTTGCCGTAGCGCTCGAGGCAAACCAACTTCGCCAGGTCTCGAGACGGGTCGGCGACGATTTCCCCATCCCGCACGGTGGGACTTAGCCGTTCCTCGACGGTCAAAACCTGACGAGGGATGGCCCGCACTACCCGCACGAAGCCTTCGGTGGCTGGAATTTTGAGATCAACGGTGGTGAGCGCGGGCAAGCGAACCGTGTTGGTAACGGCGGCGGAGGGGGCAAATTTTGGCAGGTCTACCACCAGTTCACCATTCTCTGCGACTTTTCTACCCGCCTGATAAACGGCAACCGCCCTAAACCCATCCAAATCGTCCAGCACCGCAAAGTCCGCCTGGTAGCCTGGCGCAACCGCCCCGCGCCGCGTCAGACGGTAGTGCCGCGCGGTGTTCCAGCTCGCCGCGCGAATCGCATAAAGCGGGTCCGCGCCGAGCGAAATCGCCTTGCGCACAAGAAAATCTACTCCCCCTTCGGTCAGTAAATCTGAAGGCAAACGGTCGTCGGTGACGAGGCCGATGCGGTCGGCGTGTTGGGGGTTAATCAGGGAAACTAAAGCCTCGAGGTTTCGCGTCGTAGAGCCTTCGCGCACCATCAGGAACACGCCGGACTCGAGCTTGGCTCTCCCCTCTTCCAACGTCGTGCTTTCGTGGTCGGAGACGATGCCGCTCGCTAAATAACCTTGCAGCGGCTTTCCGACCAGCGTGGGCGCGTGACCCTCGGGCGACTTAGCGTATTTTTCGGCGAGCAGGACTTTGGAAAGCTCAAGGCTCGAGGCCGCCATGATGTCGGGGAAGCTCATCAGCTCGGCCACCCCGACCACGCTGGGGTGCTGTAGCAGCTCATCAATTTCCTTCAGGCCGAGTTCGGCTCCAGTGGTCTCCAGTCGGGTGCTGGGAACCGAGCTGGGGACGCAGAACCAGACCTCCATCGGCAGGTCTTGGCCTGCCTCGATCATCCACTCGATGCCGCAGACTCCCGCCGCGTTGCCGATCTCGTGCGGGTCGGCCACGATGCCGGTTACACCGCGCGGGACGACAGCCCTGGCATACTCGGCGGGTGTCACCAGTGAGCTTTCGATGTGCAGGTGGCCGTCTATCAAACCCGGAGCGAGATAAGCACCGTTCAGGTCAATAACTTCATCCGCCTGAGCATCCACGTACTCCTTTCCTATCGCAGCGATTAGCGACCCCGCTACCAGGACGTGGGCTTCCTGAAACTCGAGGGTAAGCACGTTGACCAGCCGCGTATTCTTCAGCAGCAATGTTCCGGGCTTACGCCCCATCGCGGCATCTACGGCGAATTGCAGGCTCTCGAGGCTCGGCGGCTTGGGCATAGTCAATGCTACCGCGTCGAAGGTCAAAGGTCTAAGGCCGAAGGACCAAGGCCAAAATCAGATCCCCGTTGGGAACGGGGATTCTTTATGCCTCGATTAACCAGCCCCTGAAAGAAACTAGGCTCTGACCTTCAACCTACTTCGGCTCGTTCGCCCACTCACCCACCACGCCGGGGGCGGCCCACTCGAGGCTAGCAAGTTCCTTCGGACCGTACTTCTGCCCCGCCGGGATGCGCTCTACGCCGTTCCGGTCCTTTAGTGGGCCGGTGTAGGGGGTAAACTTACCCGCTTTCATCAGAGCCAAGCGCGACATCACCAAGTCGTAGACCGTGGTCTGCTTGCCGGTGAGGCGGTCGGTAACCTTCTTGGCCTTGAGCGCGGGGATGAAGGCCGGGTTGATTGGCTCGCCGTAGTCGCTGCCCAGCTCGACCCCGCCCTCCTTGAGCATCCACCAGTAGTCCACATCCTGGAGGTTCTTGGCGGTGTAGGTGCCGTTGTGGACTTTAGTCAGGAAGTCAATGTAGATCTTCTCCCAGTGGACGATCTGACCCGAGGGGACGGTCTTGGGCGAGACGCTCTTCATGGGGGTGTAGTGGCCGAACCCAGGAAGGCCCTTCTTAGCAGCGGCTTGGATGGTGGCTGGGCTGTCCTCGGTGAAGGCAAAGACATCGCTGCCCTGGGCGATCAGGGCGTTGGTGGCCTCGGTGGCCTTGGCCGGGTCGAACCAGCTATTGATCCAGTTGACCTGCACGGTGGCGTTGGGGTTGACCTCGCGCATCCCCAGGGCGTAGGCCCCGATGTGGCGCTTGACCTCGGGGATCGGGAAAGCCCCCACGTAGCCACCTTTGCCACTCTTAGACAGGGCCCCGGCGATGATGCCACAGAGGTAGTACAGCTCGCTGAAATCCTCCTCATAGGTCATCAGGTTGGGGGCCCGCTTATAGCCGGTGGCGTGGCCAAAGATCACGTCAGGGTACTTCTTGGCGGCATTGACCATGCCGTCCATGTAACCAAAGCTGGTGGCGAAGATGACCTTACACCCCTCCTGGACGAGCTTGTCCACCACCGGCTCAGCCTGCGCTTCCGGCACCGACTCCACGTACTTGGTCTCGAGCCAGGGTAGGGCCTTCTCGGTGGCCTTCCGGGCCACGTCGTGGGCGTGGGTCCAGCCAAAGTCGCCCACCGGCCCCACATAGATAAAACACGCCTTGAGCCTGTCGCCCTGAGCGAAACCCAATCCACCCAAGACCAGCAGTGCGAGTGCTACGAGTGCTTTCTTCATTTCTCCTCCTACGCGGTTCCAAACCCCATACCCATTCGCTTGAGCATGGTGCGGTACGCAATCGCCACACGGTCCGATCTTAAGTGCAACTCGGCCTGAAGGTCGAGCGGCAGCCGCTCGGGCCGCTGGGATTCCACGATAGGTACGTCCTGCATCGCTACCCGGTCCTGGAAGGCGCGGATCTCCTCAGGACTCTGGTGGCCGTAGTTCATGGCAACGTAGAACCAGCCGAGCGACTCGAGTTCCGAGACCGGGGTCACGCTCATGAAGATTGAGAAGACCTGCCCGTTCTCGTCGCGCTTGGCGAAATACGCAGTGAGCGGGGCCAGCACCTCGTAGGTATAGCTCACATACCGCCCAACGCCGGTTCCGTCGGGGTCGGGCTGATACACGCGAATGTCCCTAGCGATGATGTGGCCGCCGTTTTCCTCGACCTCGTAGTCGGGAATCTCGGGATGGGCCTTGTCACCCAGAAGTCCCTCGTGGACGAAGGGAAAATGGGCCACGTCGAGGAAGTTTTCTACGACCCTGGGCGCACTGGCCTTGAAGGCATAGGGGCCGCACATCACCGTCTTGAAGCCGGGCTTGCCCCACTCGTAAAAGGGCGGGATTTCGGCGGCGGGAGCCTCGAGCGCCCCCCACACCATCCCATAGCGCTCGCAGGTCGCATACACTTTCGCCCCCGCTTTAGCCGGAGGTGTCTGCTGGGCGTGGGCGGGGAAGCGCACACACTTGCCACCCCTTTCGTAGACCCAGCCGTGATAGGGGCAGGTGAGTTGACCGTTCTCGAGCTTCCCTAGCGAGAGCTTGGTTCCCCGGTGGATGCACAGGTCTTGCCAGACTTCCACGCCGGTTTCCAAGCCGACCAACACGATTTCCTCGTCCAGCAAACGAGCGGAAACTAGCCTTCTGGACTCTACGTCCGAGACCATCGCTAGCGGGAGCCAGGAGCGGCGCAGAACTTCACTCATATGGGAAATGGGCGGTCTAACTTGCCAGCCGTATTCTTACCGTTCGACGCTCCCTTGACAAGATGACGAGCCTTGATGAGCACTCGGCATAAATATTGAGAAGCTTTTTGGGCCCTACTTGATTTTCTCAACCAGCATTTCGTTACCTGCTTTGTCGTAGAAGGTCATGGTTAGCTCTTTTGTATCTACCATCTACTTTTCTATACCGCTCTGCCCTAACCCTATAGACATTTCGATATAGGTTGTTTTGCCCTGCTCATGAAGTTTCAAATGCTGAAAGAAATCTTTCCTATTGCCTTGTTCAGCTACGGACAGTTTTTGGTGTACAGGAGAGGCGACCTTGTGTCCCTGCTTTCCAAAATACTCTGAGTGCCCATCGGTCAAATAGGAATCGTACTTTTCGATGCCGATAGCGTTGAGAGCACGGGCATACTCAGAAAGGGTTTCTGCATTAACGAGTCGCGCGTGGAGGTCATTGACTTGCTCGAGGGTGAACATGGCTTATTCAGCGCTGCCCACGCTGATACGGTATACCTAGAGCTTCCGGGGCCGCACCCTGACGGCGGCGCAACGCTACCAATGCGAGGACGATGATGACCAGCGCGTAAGGAAGGGCTTGCAGGAACATCGAGGGTATGCCGGAGTTCTGTAGGGCGAAGGCTAGGTAGTAGAGCAGGCCGAAGAAAAACGCGCCAAAGATAGCCCGAATCGGCTCCCAGGCCACGAAAATGGTCAGGGCGACAGCGATCCAACCGAGTTGGTTGGTCATGCCTTCGGTCCAAGAAGAGCGGTACGACACCGCCAGAAAAGCCCCCGCCAGCCCCGCGAACATCCCGCCCAGCCCTACGGCGAGGTAGCGAACTCTGACAACGTTGATGCCTAGAACATCGGCGGCGGCGGGATTCTCGCCCACCGAGCGCAGGGTTAGACCGGCTCGAGTCAGGTAGAACACCAACCAGATTACGATGGCTAGAACGATCGCCAGGACACTGAACACACCTTCCGGCAACGAGGCTACGAGCGGTTGCCCCTCATACCGCTTGCCCAGCAGACCCGCAATGCCCAAACCCAACATGCTCAGGGCCAAACCGGAGACGAACTGGTTAGCCCGCAGCGTGACTGAAACGAAGGCATGAAGTAGACCCGCTAAGCATCCCGCAACGATGCCGATGAGTACGCCCAATACCGGGTTTCCAGTGGTTTGCGTGGTAGAGAATGCGGCCAGCGCTCCCACCGCCATCATCCCCTCGACCCCGAGGTTCACCACCCCTGAGCGCTCGGCGATAATCTCGCCTAGGGCGGCCAGCAGGATTGGCGTGCCGAACGCCACGGAACGCACCAAAGCGGCGAGGATTTCTTGGCTATCCACCTTTCCTCCTCAGCCGGTAGTTGGCGAGCGGCTCGCTGGCGATGATAAACAGCAGGATGAGCCCGCTGAACACGTCCACCACCCGAAAAGGCATCTGATAGGCCAGCTTCATCCCGTCCCCACCGGCGAAAATCACCGCCATCAGGAACGCCGTGAGTATGGACAAGATCGGGTTGCCCCGTGACAAATACGCCACGATGAGCGCGGTAAAGCCGTACCCCAGCGTGATTTGCGAGGGGTCGAGGAGCTTTTTGTGGATGCTGGCGACCTCGCCGACTCCTGCCAGGCCCGCCGCCCCGCCGGAGCACAGCGCGACCAACAACACCACCCGCCCGATGTTGATTCCGGCGTACTGGGCGGCTTTGGGGTTCTCGCCCACCACCCGAATCCCGTAACCGAGCGTAGTACGGGTGAGGAGCACCTGAAAAAGCACGGCCAGTACAACACCGATAATGAGCGTGGGCCAGTGAACCAGCGTCCCCGGCAGCGTGGCGAGTTGGGCTTGCGGCGGAAAGGTGTCGGTGAAGGCAAACCCGAACAGGCTTTTGCCGCGCCAGGGCCCCTGCACCAAGTACAGCACGAGGTAAACCGCGATGTAGTTGAGCATCAGGGTGGAGAGGATTTCGTTGACACCGAGCCGGGCTTTGAGCCAGGCCGCGATCAGGGCGTACAAGCCTCCGGCGAGAAACCCCGCCAGGAACATCACCGGCAGGGTCAAGGGAGCGGGCAGCGGCACAAACAGGGCGACCCCAGCCGCCGCAGTAGCCCCAATCGCCATCTGACCTTCGGCCCCGATGTTGAAAAACTGTCCGCGCAGGGCTAAGGTCAGCCCGGCCCCGATGAGGATCAGGGGAATAGCCCGGCGCAACACCTCGGCGAGACCGTATTTGTTACCCAGGGTGTCCCCCAGTAAGGTTGTGTAGGCACTAACCGGACTCACCCCATAGGCCCAGAAGATCAGGCTGGCAGCGAGGAAGGCGGCAACTATCGCCAGGGCAAAGACCAGCGCGACGCGCCCCCTGGACGGATTCGGATCGTATTCCAGCTTCAACCCGAAGGCCGAGCGCTGCGTCCTTGGAATGGGCTGGTTCACGCCGCCCCTCCCGTCATCAGCAGCCCCAGCGATTCATGGGTGACCGATTCCACCGGGAAGGGCCCTTTCAGCTCGCCGTGATAGAGAACCGCTACTTGGTCGGAGAGCGAGAGGATTTCTTCCAAGTCTTCCGAGACCAACAGCACCGAGGCTCCCTGGTAGGTTTTCTCGAGCAGCACCCGGTGCACCTGCTCGGTGGCCCCGATGTCTAGACCGTAGGTCGGGTGAACCGCGAGAATGAGCTTGGGCACGCCGGAAAGCTCCCTCGCCAGAATCACCTTCTGGATGTTCCCGCCCGACAGGAGCCTGCTGGGTGTGTGAATGCTCGGCGTGGCGACGGCGTATTCCTGCACCTTGGATTTCGCGTTGGCATCGAGTTGTCTCGGGACGGTCAAAAGCCCTTGAGCAAAAGGGGCGCGGTCATACTCGCGCAAGGCTAGGTTTTCCGCGACGGTCATGCTGGGAACCGTGCCCATCCCGATGCGGTCCTCGGGGATGTGGGCCACACCCGCCCCAAAGAGTTGTGCGGGATTGGCTGAGATGGGCCGCCCATCCAGCGTCACCGTACCGCCTGAGGTTTTCCTCAAACCCGACAGCACCTCCACCAACTCGCTCTGACCGTTCCCAGCCACCCCCGCGACCCCTAAAATCTCGCCCGCACGGAGTTGAAAACTCACGTCCCGAAGCGCGTCCAGCCCCCTAGCCGACTTAGCTCGCAACCCCTGTACCGCAAGCAAAACCCCCCCCAGCTTAGGGACCTTGCGCTTGCGCTCGAAGCTCACGTTGCGGCCCACCATCAGCTCGGCGAGGCTGGCCTTGGTCGCATCCCGCGCAGGCAACCCGCCCACCACCTTGCCACGCCGCAGCACGGTGATGCGGTCGGAGATGCCCAAAACCTCCTCGAGCTTATGCGAGATAAAGATCAGCGACTTTCCCGCTGTTCGCAGTTCGCGCATCACGGTGAACAGGGCCTCGGCCTCCTGCGGGGTGAGCACGCTGGTGGGCTCGTCGAGGATGAGGATTCGGGCCCCGCCCAGAAGCGAGCGCACGATTTCCACCCGCTGTTTTTCGCCGGGCGAGAGGGTGTGGATGTGGGCTTTGGGGTCCACGTGGAGGCCATAAGCACCCGCGATTTTCTCGATCAGGGGGACGATGCGCTGCGCTGGGAA
The DNA here is from genome assembly GCA_040290005.1 of Meiothermus sp. GTDB lineage: Bacteria > Deinococcota > Deinococci > Deinococcales > Thermaceae > Meiothermus. The sequence goes on along the minus strand of PSMF01000068.1, from coordinate 7,319 downwards.
TAGCCGAGCCCCCACCCCCAACGCGAGATTTTCCGCGACGGTGTGGCGGCCTACCAGGAGTGGGTGCTGCGGAACTAGGCCGATGCCCAGCTCGAGGGCGTGACGAGGCGAGGTGATGTGGACGGGTTGGCCCCCCAGCAGGATTTCTCCTTCGTCAGGCCGATAAAGCCCGTACAGGATGCTGATGAGCGTACTTTTACCGGCCCCGTTCTCGCCCAGCAGGGCCAAAACCTCACCGGGGTAGACCTCTAAATCCACCCCGTCGTTCGCCACCACACCGGGGAAGCGTTTGGTGATGCCGCGCAGACGCAGCAGAGGTTCGGCCATTGGGGCAAATCATACCGATTCGGGTAGGGTTTGCGTAGTAGGCAGCAGCAAAGGGACGAGTTGGGCGGCTGTAGCGATGGCGATAGCCTCAGGGCTCTTGCCGGGCACTTGCGGAAAGCCGATGGGGCAGGTGACGCGAGCTATATCCTCACTTGAGAACCCTTGCTGACGCAGCTTCCCCTGAAAGTTGCTCCACTTGGCCGAGGAGCCGATCAGCCCGATAAATCCGAGGTCAGCGCGGCGCAGCGCCGCATCGAGCACCGCTAAATCCTCGGCGTGGTCGTGCGTCATGACCAGAAGGTGCGTCCCAGGGGGCAAATCTTGAATGACGGTTTCAGGAATAGGGACGGGATGGATGCGAACCTCGGCCTGCCCACCGTAGAGCGAGGTCAAACGGGATTCCTCGAGCATCTCTGTTCTCGAGTCCACCAGCCACAGCTCGACCGACAAGATGGACAAGACCTTCGCCAGCGCCAAACCCACGTGCCCCACGCCGAAAATGGCAACGCTAGATTTTGCAGATAGGACGGGCTCCAACAGCATCGTCACCTCGCCGCCGCAGCACTGCACGCCGTACTCGGCAGGCGCTTTCTCGGTCAGCCGAATGGCGTGGGTCGTAGGGCTGGGTCTCGAACCTGCTCCTACCGCGGCGAGCATCTCTCGTGCCAGCGCGACGGCGGTGGCCTCTAAGTTCCCTCCGCCAATCGTGTCGTAGACAGCATCCCCGGTAACGAGCATTTTGGCCCCGACCCCCCTGGGGGCATGGCCGCGCACCGAAACCAGCGTGACCATCACCAGCGGGACCTTTTGTTCCGTCAGGCGGGCGAGATGTTCAAACCAGCGCATATAGCTCACCAGAAGGTCTGGACAGCAAAGTGGGCTATCACGGGGTCGCCTGTCACCAAAGGCAGGCCCTCGAGGTCGGCCTGGGCCGCCAGGATGCGGTCGAAGGGGTCGCGGTGGTTTGCCGTCCACGACCCCGCTTTGAGCACGTGCGCACTGGAAATGGTCAACTCCTCGGCCCCTAAACCGGCTATGGCCTGAGCGTACCCACCCACGAGCGTGGCAGCGCTGGGAAGCTTGCCCAGGCGGTATTTCGTAGCGATTTCCCAGGCACTCGCACTGCTCACTACAATTACCGTGGCAGTATCCTCGAGACGGGCGCGTACCTTTCGCGACAGTTTCCCCGGTTCCAATACAGCCCACAAGAAGGCGTGGGTGTCGAGCAAAAGCCTCATTCCCAAGCCTCCAGCTCTTCCTCCGGCAACGGCTCGAAGAAGCTCTCGTCCACCTTGCCTTTCATAAAGCCGAGCTTACGCTTTTTAGGTTTTTCCAGCGGCATCAATCGAGCGTAGGGCTCGCCGTTTTTGGCGAGGATAATCTCCTCCCCCGCCCGGACCCGCTCGAGCAGGCTCGAGAGATGAGTTTTGGCTTCATGCACATTAACTACTTTGGACATCTACTTAGCTTAGTCCAGTGGACTAAGTTTATCAATCCCCCGATACCAGGACTTTTTCGCGCACCCGTTCAATCGCCCAGAACACCGCCTCGGGCGTGGCGGGCGAGGCCAGCTCGACGATTCCCCCCTCGCCGAACGCCGCCACCGCGTCCCGCAGGGCTTCGCGCACCGAAATCGCCAGCATCAGCGGCGGCTCGCCGACGGCTTTGGAGCCGTAAACCACGCCAGGCTCAGTGGCCTTGGGCAGCAGCCGCACGTTGAAGACCTCGGGTAGCTCGGAGAAGCTGGGCAGTTTGTAGGTGCCGGCGCTACGGGTGGCGACCTGACCTTCTGAGCCCCAGCGCAGGTCCTCTAAGGTCAGCCAGCCCATCCCCTGAACGAACCCGCCCTCCACCTGCCCCCGGTCCACCAAAGGAGAAAGCGAGTCGCCCACGTCGTGCAAAATGTCCACCCGGTGCACCTTGTACGCCCCGGTAAACCCGTCCACTTCGACCTCGGCCACCGCCGCGCCGAAGGCAAAGTAGTGGAAGGGCTTGCCCCACATCCGGCCCTTGTCCCAGTGCAGCCCTGGTGTGCGGTAGAAGCCGTCGGAGAAAAGCTGGACGCGCTGGGCGTAGGCCTTCTGCACCATTTCGACAAAGGGCACAGTCTTTTCGGGGGTCCAGATGCTCCAAACCTGCCCGTCCTCGAAAACCACGTCCTGCGGGCTCACGCCGAACTCTTGCGCTGCCACAGCCGCCAGCCGTGCCTTGAGCTTTTCGCAGGCATCCTTCACCGCGCCGCCGTTGAGGTCGGCCCCAGAAGAAGCCGCCGTGGCCGAGGTATTGGGCACTTTGTCGGTGCGCGTAGGCATCAGGCGTACCGTCTCCATCGGCACCCCGAGCGTCTGTGCCGCGACTTGCAACATCTTGGTGTGCAAACCCTGGCCCATCTCGGTCCCGCCGTGGTTCACCTGCACCGATCCGTCCTGGTAGATCAGAACGAGCGCTCCGGCCTGGTTGAAAGCGGTCATGTTGAAGGAGATGCCGAACTTGACGGGGGTGATGGCGAGGCCGCGCTTGGTGTGGGGGTGGGCGGCGTTGAACTGGGTGATTTCTGCCTTGCGACGGGCGAAGTCACTGCTCGCCTTGAGTTCGTCCCATATACGGAACGTGCGCTCCCAGTCCTTGACCGGCTGGCCGTAGTGCGTGGTGACTTCGACAAGGTCGGGCTCGGAGGACGCAAGGCCTTGCGTCCCTACGATGTGCTCCCTCCCGGCCCCGTAAAAATTTCGCTCGCGCACCTCATCCGGCGGCAACCCCAGCGAACGCGCCACGCGGTCCACGACCTCTTCGATGAAGACCATCCCCTGTGGCCCGCCAAAGCCTCGGAACGCCGTTTGGGAGGTTTTGTGGGTCTTGCAGACCCGTCCGATCACCTCCATGTGCGGAATGTAGTAGGCATTATCGCTGTGACAGACGGCCCTGGCGAGCACCGGCTCCGACAAATCCAGCGACCATCCCCCATCGGCGTACAGCTCCATTTTCAAGGCTAAAAGCTGGCCCTCTGGCGTAAATCCGACCTTCCACCGAGCGTAAAAAGGGTGGCGCTTGCCGGAGAGGGTAATGTCCTGGACCCGGTTCAGCCGCACTCTGACCGGGCGTTTAGTCAACCAAGTCCCTAATGCGGCGACCGAGGCATAAGGGTTGGCCTGGGTCTCCTTCCCACCGAAACCGCCGCCCATCCGCAGACATTGCACCACCACCCGGCTTCGCGGTAGGTTCAAAACCTGTGCCACCACCTGCTGGGTCTCAGTGGGGTGCTGGGTGGAAGAGTGAACGACGACGTTGCCGGTCTCGTCCAAATGGCTAAGCGAGGCGTGGGTCTCGAGGTAAAAATGCTCCTGCCCACCGATTTCTAGCTCACCCTCGAGGGTCAGCGGCGCATCCTTCAGGCCCTGCTCCGCGTCCCCCCGCTGTGCATGGAGCGTCGAGCCCTGAAAACTGCCCGCGGCAATCGCCTTTTTGACCGTCAGAATTGCCGGGAGTGGCTGATACTTGACCTTGACTCGCTCTGCGCCCAACCGCGCAGCCTCTTCACTCTCGCCGAGCACCCAAGCCACCGCCTGGCCCGAGAACATCACCTCGGATGGGAACAAGGGCTCGTCATGGTGGGTGTGCGAATCGTTCGTTCCGGGCACATCTTCGGCGGTCAGAACCTTGACCACGCTGGGCACTTCGTAAGCCCCAGAAATGTCCATCCCGACGATACGCGCGTGGGCGTGAGGGGCCTGCACCGGCCAGGCGTGGAGCAGACCCGGATAGCGGTTCAGCAAATCATCGGTGTAGAGCGCCCGCCCGGTGACGTGCTCCCTGGCCGACTCGTGAGGAATAGCCTTCCCGACGACCTTCATGCCAGCACCCCCGCGGTGTCATAGAAAAACTTTTCCAAGAGCTTGCCCAGCATCGCCGTGCGGTACGCCGCGCTGCCCCGGTGGTCGTCAATCGGGGCGAACTCCGCCTTGGCCACCTCCGCCGCAGCCCTCATGGTCCGCTCTTCCCAGGGTTTGCCGGCCAAGACGGCTTCGGTTTTGTAAGCCCGCACCGGGGTCGGGGCAACCCCGCCGAAGCCAATGCGGATGGACTTCACGGTGTTGCCGTCCAGCTCGAGCGCCAAGGCCGACGCCACGGTGGAGATGTCGTCCATTGGGCGCTTGCAGACCTTGTAGAAACGGGCGACCGGGGCGAGGGGAAGCGGGATTCGCACGGATTTGATGATTTCGCCGGGCTGTAGGGCGGTTTGGCGGTAGCCGGTGAAGAATTGGGCGAGCGGGACGAGCCTTTCACCATTTGCGCTCGCTATTACCAACTCCGCTCCCAGCGCCAACAAAACCGGCGGCGAATCGCCAATCGGGGACGCGGTTCCCAGGTTGCCGCCGAAGGTCGCGCGGTTGCGGATTAATCGGCTGGCGAAGCGGGGGAACCACTCGTTTAGAAGGGGGATTTTGCCCGCTAAACCATGCTCCATCTCCGATAGCGTGAGCCCGGCACCGATTTCCACGTGTTCATCGGTCCACGCCATGGACTTGAGTTCTGTGATTGCGTCAATCCCCACCTGGACAGGGCTGCGCGAGAAGCGCTGGTTGACTTCCACCACCCAATCCGTGCCACCCGCGACAAGTTTGGCTTGGGGATAGCTGGCGGTGATTTGGAAGAGTTCAGCAAGAGACGTGGGGCGGAAAAACCGTTGTGAGGCGTGTAGGGGCGACGGGCCCGTCGCCCCTACGGAGGTGTAATCCAAGGATTGAAGTACGGGGGCAGGTTGCTCTAACCGCTTCGCCAAACCATCATCTGTATCCGGCTTTCCGAGCGACTCCGCCGCCGCTTTGATGGGGCGGTAGCCCGTGCAGCGGCAAAGGTTGCCCGAAAGAGCCTCCAAGTCGAAGCCTTCGCGGTCCTTGCGGTAATACTCCGCCGCCATGCTCACCACAAAGCCCGGCGTGCAGTATCCGCACTGCGAGCCGCCTTGCAACATGGCCGCCTGAGCCGGGTGCAGGTCGCCATTTTCCAGACCCTCCACGGTCCAAACCTCCTGCCCAGCCAGGCTGGGCAGCAAGAGCAAACAGCCGTTGACCGATTCAAACCTCGAGCCCTCCCCATCAGGCCGCAGCAACATCACCGCGCAGGCCCCGCACTCGCCTTCGGCACAGCCTTCCTTGCTGCCCGTCAAACCGTTTTGCCGCAGCCACGCAAGCACCGTGGTGTGCGGGTCCACACCCGAGACTTCAACCGTTTTACCGTTGAGTTTGAAGCTAAACACGTCCGCCGCGCCTCCCAAGGTTGTGAGGTCAATTGTACTCCAGAGGGCAAATCGGCACGTACACGTTGCCCGCAGTTCCCGCCTCACCCTAGACGAAACCCCCAAACCCCTGTTTTTGTTGTGCCGGTCACAAGTGAAACGGGTCAGTCAATAAAAATCGGTGGCTCGTCCTTAGGGAGAACCGTTTTGTCCTCGGCGGGTTTGTCCTCAGCGTGCGACAGCTTTGCCAGGGTCAGAGCCAGGATGTAGGTTCCACGGGCGATGTCCTCGGGGGCAACATACTCGTCGGGGCGGTGGCTGACCCCGCCGCGGCAGGGGATAAAGACCATCGCTGTAGGGCAAACTCGAGCCATGAATAAGGCGTCGTGGTAGGCCCGGCTGACCATCGGTTTGAACTTGATCCCGGCCTCACCGCAGGCCGAGACGAGGGCTTTTAATACTTCCGAGCCCGACTTAGCGGGCGGGTCAAGGTTGATGATCTGCACGTTGTAGCTCACCCCGCGCCGCGTCCCGACCTGTTCCACCCCCTGGATCACGCTGCGGATCACCTGATCGCGCCGGGATTGCTCCACGTCGCGCACGTCTATCTCGAGCCGCACCCTACTCGGCACGCTGTTCACCACGTTGGGATAGACCTCGCAGGACCCGGTAGTGGCAACGGTGTTGATGCTGCCGCTGCTTTTAGCAAAGGCTTCGACCCCCAGGATGATCTCGGCAGCCGCGCATAATGCGTCGTGGCGGTCGGGCATCAACACGGTCCCGGCGTGTCCCCCCTGGCCTTCTAGGGTGACCCGCAGGGCGGCGGGGGCCGCAATCGCGGTAACCACACCGATGGGCACGTGGTCTTGCTCCAGCAACGGCCCCTGCTCGATGTGCAGCTCGACAAAGGAGTGATAGGCGTTTTCCGGCAGCAGCACGTCATCGAGGTCGGCGGCGTATCCGGCCTCCTGCCGGACTTCCTCGAGGGTGCGCCCTTCCGAATCGGTCAACTCGCACAAACTATCAGGGACCAGCGCACCAGCCAGGGCGCGGGAGCCCAGGCAGCCGATGCCAAAGCGGGTGGGCTCCTCGGAGGTAAAGAGGATAAGTTCGATGCTGCGCTTAGGCCGGAATCCCCCCCGCTGGAGCGCGCGGATGGCCTCTAAGCCGCCCAGCACCCCCACCGTCCCGTCGTACATCCCGGCGTAGGGGATGGCATCGTAGTGCGAGCCGGTCGCCACTGCCGGGAGTTCCGGCTCACTGCCTTCCCAGCGGGCAAAGATGTTACCCAGGCCGTCCGCTCGCACCTTGAGCCCGGCATCCTCGCAGAGGCTCTCGAGGTAGACCCTAGCCTCCAGGTCGGGCTTGGTGAAGACCACGCGGGTGACCGAGGGTTTGGGCGTGTCTGAGTAGGACGCAAGCTGTTCCAGCTCTCGCAGCAATCGCTCGGCATCTAGAAAGGGTTTGACGATCATAAAGGGGTCCTGAACATCGTAGCAAAGCACGAATCGGTCACTGTAATCCCAGTCTAGCGCTTTTCTGGGCGGGCGGCTCGCGGGATAAGCGGCGTTCCTAATAAAGCCTCTTCATCGGCGAAGAAGTAGGTATGAGAGTGTAGGGCCGCCCGGCCCCCGGCCGGGAGAAGCGCCCTAGCGCGGAGCCTGTGCCGGTACTCAGGGCCGGTCGTCCCTACGCGCGTCGGTCATCAAATCATGGGGATTGACGCGGCAGAATCCCCCCGTCGGTCAAGGTCTGT
>PSMF01000067.1:0-20229 GCA_040290005.1 Meiothermus sp. | reverse complement strand
CGATTTCATCCACAAGCTCTCTTAGCCTATGGTCTCATTTCGGGGGCGCACTACACAGCCTGAAGCGCCTATTCAATGCTATATACCTCTTTGCCCTTTCCCTAAGCTCCTTGCTGGATATTCCAAGCGCCGGAAAAAATACTGGGATTGAGTTCATGCAGGACTAACGTAGTCAATGATTTTACCTTTCCCGGCCTCTTATCATAGATACGGAGTTCCATACAACTGTCCGACACTTATTCCCACTCAATCGTTGCAGGCGGCTTGCTGGTGATGTCATACACCACACGCCCGATCTCAGGAACCTGCCGCGTAATCTTCCGTGCCACCTCATCGAGAAAATCCAGCGGCAGCCGCGCCCAGTCAGCAGTCATGAAGTCCACCGTGCTCACCGCTCGCAGGCCCAGCACGTAGCCGTAGCTGCGCTCATCGCCGATCACCCCCACGCTTTGCACCGGCGTGAGCACCGCCAGGGCCTGCGAAACTGTGTCGTAGAGGTTCCAGTCACGCAGTCCCGAGATGAAGATGTCATCAGCACGGCGCAGGATATCTAGCTTCTCCGGCGTGACCTCACCCAGCACCCGGATCGAGAGGCCGGGGCCGGGGAAGGGGTGGCGCATCCGAATCGGCTCGGGGAGGCCCAGGAGGAGGGCCAGCTCACGCACCTCGTCTTTGAACAAGTAGCGAAAGGGCTCCAGGAGCTCGAACTGCAAATCCTCGGGCAGCCCGCCCACGTTGTGGTGGCTCTTGATGTTCGCGCTACCCTCGCCACTCCCCGCCGACTCGATTACGTCGGGATAAAGCGTGCCCTGGGCAAGCCAGCGGTAACCCTGCTCCGACAGCGCCCGGGCCTCCCGCTCGAAGACCCGGATGAACTCACGCCCCACAATCTTGCGCTTTTGTTCGGGGTCGGTGACCCCCTGCAATGCGCTCAGGAACTCCTTCGAGGCGTCCACCACCCGCAGGTTCTCGTCCCCCAGCGGGCGCAGCGCGGCCTCGACCTCGTGTCGCTCGTTGAGCCGCAGCAGGCCGTGGTCCACGAAGACAGCGGTGAGCCGCTCACCGATGGCCCTCGAGAGCAAGAGCGCCAGCGTCGAGGAGTCTACCCCGCCCGACACCGCCAGCATCACCTTCTCGTCACCCACCCTAGCGCGGATGTCGGCGAGGAGAGTCTCGAGGGTGTGCTCGGGCGTCCAATCCCGCGCGACCCCGGCTAGCTCGAGGAAATTCTCTAGAACCTGCATCCCCTTGGGGCTATGCACCACCTCCGGGTGGAACTGCACCCCGAAGGTTTTCCCGTCCGGGGCCGCAATCCCAGCCACCGGGTTTTCCTCGGTCTGGGCGATAACCTTCCACCCTTCGGGCAGATGGGTGACAGCATCGGAGTGGCTCATCCACATCTGAAGTTCGCCCTCGAGGCCGCCAAACAACGGCCCGCTGTGCTCGGTCAACACCGCCTTGCCGTATTCACGCCGCCCGGCCCGCTCGACCTTGCCGCCGCCCGTCTGGGCCATGAGCTGCATCCCGTAGCAGATGCCGAGGGTGGGAAGAGATTGATCCAGAACCCCATCGGCGGGACGTGGAGCTTTGGGGTCAAAGACGCTGGACGGCCCACCCGAGAGGATGATGGCCTGCGGATTTTCCGCCCGGATACGCTCCAAACTCGCACCGCCCGGTAGAATCACCGAGTAAGCCCGCAGCTCTCTTATGCGGCGGGCAATCAGGCGGGTGTACTGCGAACCGTAGTCGAGGATAACAACGCTCATAGGGAATAGCCTAAAGCCAGAGGCCGAAAGCCGAAAGCGACCCTAAAAACAGACCCCCAGCGTTGGCTAGGACTCGAGTGATTTCGTACATTACGAGCATCGTCCAGTGCCCCCTGCACGCGCAGGGCCACAGGCCCTCCGCCAGCACGGGCAAAGCCCGGCCCTAGCGGGCCTAGCGCTGGTGCGGGTACGGGTGCAGGGGGCGCGAAAGGCTGCTAGGCCGTCACTAATTTCGTGACGGCCTCGTCACTTGTGGGGTCGCCTTTGACTTTCGCGGTAAACGGTAAACGGTCAACGTAAGTTGATGTTCACCCCGCTCGGGTTGGGCACAGAGATGATCGAATCCACCGGGACCCGCCCCTGCACCCGCACACGGATGCGGTAGATGCCGGTGACATCAAACTTGACCTGCCCCGGAACCTGGGCCAAGACCGTGTTGAGGGGGATTTTGGAACCCTCGGGGACTTCCAACACCTCGATGCTGGCCTGAGGGCCGGGGGGCTGTAGGCGAAACTCGACGGTGTAGCCGGCTGGAGCTGTCCCGCCCTGAGGTTTGGGTTGCATGAAGTAATAGGCCCCCGCCAGGACCAGCAAGAGCGGGATCACGATCAGCAAGGCCAGCGCCCCCCGGCGCCCCGAAAGTCCAGTGCGCGGCGGCTCGATCACCTCGAAGGACGGGTTGATGCTTTCCTCAATGCGGATGCGCTTAGGCGGGGGCGAGGGTTCGGCGGGCAGGGCTTGGGTGTCATTAATTTGAACCTTGAGGCTCTTGCTGACGGGGGCGGGTTTGGGTTCTTCGATCTCTGTAACCGACTGGGATTCCCCCTTCGGTTGGTCGGAACGCCCGGTTCGCCCTTGATCGGCGGGTGGGGGCATAGTCTCCTGTACGGCTTGCGAAACTGGGACCCCCACCGCCCCATTGGAAAGCGCCTCGAGCCGCTCCTCGAGGGCCTCGTACTCGAGGTTGCCGGTCACGAAAGCTTCCAGCGGCTCACGCCAGGGCAGCGCCGGATAGGTGTCTCCAGCGATGGTGCGCAGGGTGTTGAGGAGGCCCATGTAGTCCCAGCGGTGCTCCCCGGCGGCCCCCACCCCGCCCAGCCAAACCCGGCTGCCCCTGGCCCAGACCAGCTCGGGGACGATCCAACCCACCGGAATGTTTTGGGCTTGGCAGGCGTGGACAACTCCTAACAACTGCCGCGTCCAGCTCAGGAGCCGCGCCGGTTCGACCCGGCCCGCCAGCCAGGAAGTCTGCACCGCACCCAGCGGAATCTCCGCGATCCAAGCCCCCTCCTGGCCGTCCACCCAGGGGAGCGTGCCGGGCAGCTCGAGCTTGGGCGGGTTACCCGGCATGGGCTTGAACATCAGCACCGAGATGCCGGTGCGCACGTCCTGGCCCTCGAACACCTCAAAAGGAGCCTCCAGCGCAGCAACCCTTTCCGATTCACCCCCGCCCGGCGCGGGATGCCCTGGAAGCGCGATGCGGTCTCGCAAGAGGTAGTGCCCCAGGCTTTCCATACCTCGAGTATACGCAGCTTTGGGAGGGCTTTCGTGAAGGGGGATTTCTTAATGGTGCCGATGGCTGAAGGCTAAAAGCAAACCCCACCCCGCTTTGCAGCGAAATGAGCGTATCCGGCGAGAAGAGCGCCACCTCCCCGGATATTTGCAGGAAATAACATGCGAGGCAGATATCAATTGTTATGTACCCAAGAAGCGGCGGTTCGTTGTTTCCCCCTTCGTTCCAGGGGGGCCGTCCGAGGGCCAAAGGTTAGATGCCTCACCGACAGACCTTGACGGACGGGGGATTCTGCCGCACCAATCCCCGGAAACGTTGACGGGTGGCGCCCGCAGAAACAACATGCTGCCGTGCCCCTGCTCTTTCACGTTGCACCAAATATCCTTAGGGAGGGGAACTCCCAGTCTGTTAGCAGCCGACTTGACGGGCCAGACGAAGATACGAAATGCTGGGATTCACTCCTGCGTTGACACGTCTTTTTTTGCGCTTCTATAATCACCATGTAAAGACCGACCCCGCTAGCGGGATGCTTGAAAGGAGTCAGGATGGAGTACAAGGTGACGCTCTCCACCGAAGAGATCGTGCGCGGGCTAAAGCATTACCGCCGCATTGCCAAGCAGGACGTTCTTCGGGCACCGGAGACCCCTAGCCCCGATATCTTCCGTCTGCACGCCGAAGCCCGGCGCGAAGTCTATGCCAAACTCGCCGAAGTCGCCGAGTCGCAAGGCCCGGATTCGGTGGTGGGACAGGCGATCGAGATGTACCAAGAGCTGCCCTTCGTCACCGGGACCGCCGAGGATGCCCACCCCCACATCAAGGGCCAAGAGAACGCCTTAGAGAACTTTTTCCTGATGATCGGCCTGGACCCCAAGGTGCGCCGCGAAGCCCGGAAGGCCCGCAAACCGGTCGAATAACCCGTATCCACCGAAAGCCAAAGGGGATTCACGTCCTAGCGCTTTCGGCTTTTTGCTTTTAGCCTTGAATACGCTATGAACTTAGAGCTTCTCTCCGCCCAAGCCCAGACCTGCACCGCCTGCGCCCTGGTCGCGACCCGCACCCGTGTAGTCTTCGGCGAGGGCAACCCCGACGCCAAGCTGATGATCATCGGCGAAGGCCCCGGCGAGGAAGAAGACAAGACCGGGCGGCCCTTCGTAGGTCGGGCCGGACAGCTCCTGGACCGCATCTTGGAGGCCGCGGGTATCGCGCGGGAGTCGGTGTATATCAGCAACATCGTCAAGTGCCGCCCGCCCGGCAACCGGGTCCCCGCCCCCGACGAGGCCAAAACCTGCACTTCTCTGTGGCTCAACAAGCAGCTCGAGCTGATCCGTCCGCAGATCATCGTCCCGCTGGGGGCTACCGCCTGCGAGCTGTTCCTGGGCGAGAAGGTCGCCATCACCAAAATCCGCGGGCAGTGGCTGGACTGGCAGGGCGTAAAGGTGATGCCGATGCTGCACCCAGCCTATTTGCTCAGGAACCCGGCCCGCACCGCTGGTAGCCCCAAAGCCCTGACCTGGCAGGACATCCAAGAGGTCAAGCGGGCGATGGACGCACTCGGGTCGAAACAAGGCAGGGAGATCAAAACCATCAGCCAGGAATCGCTGTTCTGAAGCGATGAGCCATGAGCGATCAGCTAAAGCAGTGCTGAAAGCTGAAGGCTGACAGCTCAAAAACATGACCTCCATCTGGAAGGGCACAATCAACCTCCGAAAATCCCTGCTCTGGACGTGAGATGTTTAGCTTTCGGCTTGGGCTTTAAGCTCTCAGCAATCCTTTGGTTCATCGCTAGTCGCTCATTGCCTACAACCCATCATGCAAACCACCTCTTCCCTTTCTCGAGCCGGTCTCTTCCACCTCGGGGTCGTTTATATCGTCTGGGGCAGCACCTATCTGGCCTTTCGTATCGGCGTCGGGCCTGGGGGTGGGTTCGAGCCCTTTTGGATGGGCGCGCTGCGCTTCCTGGTGGCCTCGGCGATACTTTTGGCCTTCGCCGCGCTGCAAAAATGGCGCCTGCGGCTGAGTTCTTCCGAGATAACGATGCTGGCCGTTTCGGGAGTCGTGCTGTGGGTGGGTGGGAACGGCCTGATCCTGATCGCCAGCCAGTGGGCAGCTTCGGGCTACGCGGCGCTCCTGGTGGGCACGACCCCCATCTGGGCCGCGCTGATCGAGGGTTTCCTAGACCGGCGGCGGCCTTCAGGCCTGATGATCGCGGGTTTGCTGGTGGGCTTGGCAGGAACGGCGGTGCTGAGTGTGCCGAAGCTCGAGGCTGCTTCCAGCACAACTTTTTTTGCTATAGCCCTGCTGTTGATCTCTCCAATGCTGTGGTCAGCAGGCACCGTGTACTCACAGCGCAGACAGCCGAGACTCGAGCCCGTCGTAGTTTCGGCCTATCAGCAACTCTTCGGCGGGTTGGCCTTTCTCGTCCTCTCCCCCCTTATCGGCGAACGCTGGAGTGAGCCCTCTGCTGCGGGCTGGAGCGCACTGCTGTATTTGATCGTGGCCGGTTCACTGGTCGCCTACACCTCGTTCGTGCTGGCGGTTCGCTTGCTCCCCCTCAGCATCGTGATCACCTATGCCTACGTTAATCCTGTAGTGGCGCTGATTCTCGGCTGGCTGATCTTGCGTGAGCCCATCACCCTTTGGACCGTCGCTGGCTCGGCCCTGATTCTCCTCGGCGTAGGCCTGGTTTTCCGCAGCCGTGCCGCTGCTCCTGGACCCTAAATTTGTACTGAGTTTCACGATACTTTGCTCGTGAAAAGATTGTTTGCATCAAAACTATTTTGGGAAGTTTTGCGGTTCGAGGGATAATACTGTTATGGAGCGCTTAGCGGATTACCTAATCGCGTGGCTACGAGAACAGGTCGAAAGTGCGGGGCTGCGGGGCGCGGTGGTCGGGGTGAGCGGCGGGGTGGACTCGGCGGTGGTGGCTTTTCTCCTCCAGCGGGCTTTTCCCAAGACGGCGCTGGGGCTGATCCTGCCCGCAGGATCAGGCCGATGCTCTCGAGGTGGTCCGGGCCTGCGGGATTGCCCACGCGGTGATTGACCTGAGCCCTGCCCACGAACTCTTGTATGAACAGGTACTCAGAGCATTCGGGCCGGAGGCTTGGGGCGAGGAGGCGGCCCGGCTCGCCGATGGCAACACCCGCGCCCGGCTGCGCATGACCGCCTTATACGCCGTAGCCAACCTCACCGGGCGAATGGTGGTGGGTACGGATAACGCCGCCGAGTGGTATACCGGCTACTTCACCAAGTACGGTGATGGCGGGGTGGACGCGGTGCCCTTGGTGCACCTCACCAAGGGGGAGGTGCGCGAGCTGGCGCGTTTCTTAGGTGTACCCGAGCGGGTCATCACCAAAGCACCCAGCGCCGGGCTGTGGGCCGGGCAAACCGACGAGGGCGAGATGGGCATCACCTACGACGCGATAGACCGCTATCTGCGGGGCCTCGAGGTCTCCGAGAGGGAGGAGAGGGCCATCGAGACCCTGCACCGCAACACCGAGCACAAGCGCCGTCTAGCAGCGGCCCCACCCAAGTTCGAGCGGTAAGGCTGTGCTACTTTGGCAGGGCGTTGGCCTCTGTCATAAGCTCGAGCAACCTGTCTCTCAACTGTTTTTGTAGCCTTCCATGCTTCTCCGCCGAGAACAAGGAAGCGGTGCGAATAGGCGTGCCCGACGTCGCACCCGAAGTCTTCGCCCTCCCACGCGTACCTCGGCTGGATGTGGATGTGCAAAACGGGGTATAAACCGCCGAAAATCCCGTACATCACCCGCTTGCACCGCGTCGCCTCCTCGACGGCGCGGCCTATCAGCACCATGTCTTGCAGGTAGACGGTTTGGGCCTCGAGCCTTAGCGAGTTCAGGTGCTCCACGAGCGGAACCGGCAACTGGATCGCGTAGGCGGGCAAAAGCTGGGTATCGCACATCACCGTGTAGCCGCTCCTCATTCGGGCGATAACGGCAGGATTTTTGCCCACATCCGCCGCATCTAAGCGACCTTGAAAGCCTCGAGCCTTGTACGCTTCCCAGGCTTCATCCATGACGGTCAGTGCTTGAAGTGCCTGCTGGCCGTGAACAGCATCGCCACGCCGAGTTCGTTGCAAGCTTTGATAACTTCCTCGTCGCGCTTGGCCCCACCCGGCTGAACGATGGCCGTCACGCCTGCCGCCGCCGCCGCCCGCACCACGTCGTCGAAGGGGAAAAAGGCTTCGGAGGATAAAACCGCGCCCTGAGCCCGCTCCCCGGCGTTCAGAATCGCGCGTTCGGCAGCCCAAATCCGGCTCACCGCGCCCGTGCCCATCCCCACCGTCACCCCGTCTTTGGCGAGTACGACGTTATTCGAGCGGGTGTGCTTACCGACGTACCAGGCGAACTTCAGGTCCATCAGTTCTTGAGCGCTCGGGACGCGCTCGGTGACGAGCTTGGGTTGTAGCTCTTCCCACCGCCTGTTATCTCGGTCCTGGGCTAAAAACCCGCCCACCATGGGGCGAAACTCGAGCCCGTCCACTCTCACTTTCCCTGCGACGAGTACCCGCAAATCGGGCTTTTTGCTGCGGAACCACTCTATAGCCTCCTCGCTCACCTCGGGAGCGATCAAGACCTCGAGGAAAGTCCCGCGCATGGCTTGGGCGGTCTCGAGATTCACAGGCCGATTGATCGCCACCACCCCGCCAAAAACCGAGAGCGTGTCGGCATCCCTGGCCCGCTCCCAGGCGGTCTTGGGGTCACCCGCGAGGGCCACTCCGCAGGGGTTGGCGTGTTTCACCGCCACGCAGGCGGGCAGTTCGAACTCGCTTACCAACGCCCAGGCCGCGTCGGCGTCAGTATAGTTGTTGAAGCCCATCGGCTTGCCCAAGAGCACCTCGGCATCCAACACTGGCCCGCTGTGCCCCTGCTGACGATAGAGGCTGGCATCCTGGTGGGGGTTTTCACCGTAGCGGAGATGCACGTCCTGGACGCGCTCGAGCGCCAGTACCCGCACTGCAGGGAACTTCTCTGAGGCCAAGAACTCAGCGATGGCCGCGTCATAGGCTGCGGTGTGGGCGAAGGCTTTAGCCGCCAGTTCCTTGCGAAAACCGTGGTGGATTCCGTTGCGCAGGGCCTCGAGCACCCGTGGGTAATCCGCCGGATCGCAGACCGGTAGCACCGCCAGGTGATTCTTGGCTGCGGCTCGAAGCATCGCCGGGCCCCCAATGTCGATCTGCTCAAGGCACTCCTCAAACGACGCCCTGCTTTCAAGCGTCTCCCGGAAGGGGTAAAGATTTCCTACATGAACATCAATCCGGATGATGCCGTGGGCCTGCAACTCGGCCTCATGCTCGGGCGTTTTCCGTGCCAAGAGCCCGGCATGGATGTTGGGGTGCAGCGTTTTCACTCGCCCATCTAAAATTTCGGGGAAGCCGGTCACTGCGGAAATGTAGGTCACGGGAAGCCCGGCCCCGAGCAGCGTCTTGTGAGTTCCACCGGTGGAAAGGAGTTCGAAGCCTAAGTCCACGAGTTCCTTGGCAAACTCTACCAGGCCGGTCTTGTCATACACTGAAAGCAAGGCACGCATACCTCGGCATCATACTGACTTTATTTCCCAAGGCCAGCAGGAGCCACCGAAGATCAGTTTAGTGTGATCATAAAGTTCATCAAAGCCTCGTCTTGATCGAAGCCAATCACGAAACCATGCTCTATACAGATGCCCCAGGCATACGCTCAATACAACTGTAGTTCAGGAGCAATTATAAGCAGATTATTAGGAATAGTTTTATATCAGCTAAGGCCTTGGCTTACTCTGCTAGCCAGCACAAACACTTGGAGGAGCGACAATGAACCTTCCCGAGATGTCTTTTGGGCAGTACCAACTCGTTTACAACTTCGTTTCCTTGACCCTAGCCCTGATGGGGGCTGCAGCCGTGTTTTTCATCCTGGCACGCAGCTATGTGGCTCCGCGATATCACATGGCACTTTACATATCCACCTTGGTGGTGCTGATCGCGGCATACCACTATTTCCGCATCTTCAACAGTTGGGCCGAGGCGTATGTCCCCAAAAATGGCATGTACATGCCTTCTGGCGTGGCCTTCAACGATGCCTACCGCTACGCCGACTGGCTAGCCACCGTGCCGTTGTTGCTGACCGAGTTGATTTTGGTGCTGGCCCTCAGCCGCGAGCGTACCAACAATCTGATTACCAAGCTGGTGGTCGCTTCGGTGCTGATGTTGGCCCTTGGCTACCCCGGAGAAATCGCCCGGGACAACCCTGGAACTCGGGCGCTATGGGGCACCCTCAGCACTATCCCTTTTCTATACATCCTCTATGTATTATGGGTTGAGCTCACCAAGGCCCTGGAAACCCAACCCCCCAGGGTGCAGCTCCTCACCCGCAACATGCGCCTGCTGCTGTTGGCCTCTTGGGGGTTTTATCCTATTGCCTACCTCTTCCCCATCATCGGCTTCAGCGGAGCCAGTGCTGAAGTTGCAGTCCAAGTGGGATACTCCATTGCCGATGTTTTAGCCAAACCGTTTTTCGGACTTCTGCTTTTCGCCATCGCCTTGGAAAAAACCCGAGCTGCAGATCTCGAGTCTAAACCCGCACCGGCTACCGACTAACCCCTGAACCTAAATCCTCAACCTCAATCAGACCCCCACCCAACTTTTACCCATTCAACCCCAAGCCCCCAAGCAATCCGACCCGACTGTCCTGACGGTCGGATTGCTTGCTTTGCGCACTGCCCTTGACTGCTTGCAATTGTTGTAACTGTAAGCTCTGTGGAGTTGTAACTGTAAGCTCTGTGGATATGAACAGCACCATCTATATGGATCGCAAGGGCGACGGGCAACCCCTACCCGACACCGCCGAGGAGAACCGCACCCCCTTCGAGATTGAGTTTCTCGACACATATCTACCCAGGGAGATGAGCGAGGCCGAGATCGAAGTCTGGGGGCGGGCCAACATAGATTTCTCCCAGTTCAAGCCTCCAATGGCCGCGATCGCCCCGGTGATGAAGGCGCTGGGGCTGGTCACCCCCGGCGACACGGTGCGGAAGGCGATCGAGAGGGTCGTCAATGGATAAGAAAAGCCCGTGGGAGCGCTTGGAGCTAATCCACCTGTAGGACGAGCCGTTGGGGGCGATTACTTTCTGGGCCTCCCGGGGGGCGGCACCAACCCGGACGAAACGCCGAAAGCCGCCATTCGGCGCAAGATTTTGGAGGAGGTGGGCCTCGAGGCAGGCAAACTCATCACCCTGCCGCGACACCGCTATCTGGGAAGCCTGGTGGCCTCGATGGGCAATCCCTTCCTGGCGCTCGGAGTTCGGCAAATACAGCCAGCCCCACCAGAGAGAGTTAATCGAGATCATCGAATTGCCTCTCGAGGAGGTATACGAAATACTCTATGCCTACAAGGGTTTCGACACGGGCGCGGTCATCACCCTGCCCCGGTCCAAACCCATCCTTACAGAACTAGAGCTTTTAGGCTAGACTATGGCTTTGGGAAGAGGGCACGGTCGCGAGCGGACAACCGCTTGAGGAAAGTCCGGGCAGCGCAGGGCAGGATGCCAGCTAACGGCTGGGCGGGGTAACCCGACGGAATAGTGCAACAGAAAGCAGACCGCCTGAGCCCGTGCCGCCGCGTGCGGCGGCACAACCCAGGTAAGGGTGAAACGGTGGGGTAAGAGCCCACCAGTGCCCTTGGAGACAGGGGCAGCTAGGCAAACCCCATCCGCTGCAAGTCCGTAAGTCCGAATAGGGAGGTTTGGCCCGAACCGCATGAACCTAAAGGCAGTGACGCACCGAGGTGGCTGGCGACAGCCATCCCAGAGAGATGACCGTGGAAACAGAACCCGGCTTACGCCTCTTCCCAACCTTATAAACTCCCCCGGACTTCAGTCTGGGTTTTTGTTTGTAGGTACCCCAAAAGCTAACCTACCGCAAAGTTAAATCCCCTCCCTTGCGGGGGAGGGTTAGGGTGGGGGGACGCGGCGATTGAGCGTGTAGTTTGGGCTGGAAGACAATCTTTTGCAGCCAATGATTTTGGTTGCGACCCGCGCCGGACGCACAGCCGTGCGTCCCTACAAAAACCCCTACTTCTCGAGGCCCAATCCGCCAAGAGCCAATCCCTGTCCAGCACGGAAAATCAGCATAGCAGCAAATGCCATGCTGGATTGAAAAGCCTCGAGCCTCCTCCATTTCATCCCGAGCCCACCCCGTTTTTCACCTCTCTTTCACGACTCCGGTGGTACCGTGGTGGGGCGAGAGTGGGAGGTGGTGGTAAAACAGGGTGAAATTGTGGTAATGTGAGTCACAGAACAGCGCAGTTGGTGGGAAACCGCTTATAAACCCCGGCCAGGAGCGGCCACCAGAACCTTAGGAGACAGAAGAGGCGATGCCATTCGGTGAATTCCAGTATAGCCTAGATGACAAGGGAAGGGTTGTGATCCCACAATCCTTCCGCTCTTTTGTCGAAGATGGCGTGGTCATCACCCGCGGCATCGAAGGCTGTCTGTACCTGTTCCCGGTGGTGTCCTGGTCGAACATCGAGCGACAGCTTCTGAACCTCCCCCTCACCGACCTGGAAGCGCAGAAGTTCGTGCGCTTCTTCTACTCGGGCGCCTTCAAAACCCAGATGGACAACGCCTCCCGCGTCTCCGTTCCCCCACCCCTGCGCAAGTTTGCCGGGATGGAGGACGAAAACGACGTAGTGGTGGCGGGCGCTCCCACCCGGCTCGAGCTTTGGAGCGAGAAGCGCTGGTGGGAGAGCATAAATAAGGTGCTGGAAAGCCCGCCCGCACCGGAAGCCCTGCGCACATTGGTGGGATAGCGATGATTATGGAGCCTAGTACCCACACCTCGGTGCTTCTAAACGAAGCCTTGGACTGGCTGAATGTCCGTCCGGGCGGGGTTTATGTGGATGCTACCCTGGGCGGGGCGGGCCACACCCAGGCCATCGTGGGACGGGGTGGGAAAGTGGTGGGGTTTGACCAAGACCCCGAGGCGATTGAACGGGCCCGCGCTCTAAACATCCCCAACTTGACGCTGGTACAGGCTAATTTCCGCGACCTCGAGCCCAAACTCCACGAACTAGGAATCGAACAGGTAGACGGAATTCTCGCCGACCTAGGCGTTTCCAGCTTTCACTTCGACGACCCCGAGCGCGGTTTCAGCTACCGCATGGAGGGGCCGCTGGACATGCGGATGGGTGAGGGCGAGCTGACGGCGGCGGATGTGGTGAATACCTTCGACGTGGACGACATCGCCGACATTTTGCGCAAGTACGGCGAGGAGCAGCGTCCAGGCCGGATCGCGCGGGCCATCGTGGACTCCAGGCCCATCGCCACCACCACCCGGCTGGCTGAAATTGTCAGGAAAGCAACGGGTTTCCGCGAGGCTGGACACCCTGCCCGGCGCACCTTTCAAGCCTTGAGAATCTACGTCAACGACGAGCTGGGCGCGCTCGAGGAACTGCTCGAGGCCAGCGAACGCGTCCTTAAACCGGGCGGAAGGCTCGTAATCATCAGCTTTCACTCGCTCGAAGACCGCTTGGTCAAGCACTTTTTGCGCGACTCGAGGGGCTTCGAGATTTTGACCAAGAAACCCGTGGTGCCCGAAGAGGCCGAAGGGCGCGAGAACCCGCGTGCCCGCAGCGCCAAACTGCGGGCCGCTGAGAAGATTGGGGGAAGAGCATGAGCACATTGTGGCGCTGGGCTGGGGTCTATCTGTTGCTGATGTCGGGGCTGACCGCCTTTGGGTATCTCAATCAGAGGCGCACCGCCCATCTAGAGGACCTACAGACCCGCATCCTCGACCTCGAGCGCCGTCAGACCCAGCTCACCCTCCAGCGTTTTGACCTGCTCTCACCGCTGGCCCTGCGGCAGTGGGCCGAGGCCAACGGCTACACCCCCATGAGCCTCGCCAAATGGGAAAGGAAGCTGCCATGACCCAGGCCACCTTGTCGCGCACCTGGGTAGTTTCGCTGGCAAGCCTGGTTTTCGCGGGCGGCCTCGGCTACGGGTTGTATACGCTGTACCTGAACGCACCAGGACTGATCGCCCGCTCCAACAACGCTCCCACCCCGCTCCCCGTGCGCGGCACGGTCCAGGCTGCCGACGGCACCCCTATCGCCACCAGCACCGGGGACCAGGTGCGCATCCACCCGCTGGGCCTCTCGATGAGCCAGGTGATCGGGTTTGGCGAGCGGGCCAACGGGAAGGGGTTGTCGGGGTTGGAGCGCGATTTAGAGCCCACCCTAGCGGGCGGAGGCACAGTGCGTCTGACCCTCGACCCCACGGTTCAGGCCATCGCTGAAACCGCGCTGTGGAAGGGGCTACAAACCTCCGGCTCGGATTGGGGCACCGCGCTGGTGATGGAGACCAAAACCGGTAAGCTGCTGGCCGTCGCCAACGGCCCGGCCTTCGACCCCACCGCCAAGCGCGGCGACCCGCAAGAGGACTTGGCCTGGCGCAACCACGCCTTCGCCGTACCCATCGAGCCGGGGAGCACCATGAAAACCCTCACCGCCGCCATGCTCCTGCAAGAGAACGTGGCCACGCTGGAGAGCCACGTGGACGCCCCAATGTGGCGCAAGGTGGGCGGCTGGACCATCAACGACGTGATTCACCACCCCGAAAACCTCACCCTGCGGCAGGTGCTGGAGTACTCCTCTAATGTGGGCATCAGCCGCCTGGCCGAGCGGCTACCCAGGGATTTTCTCTACACCTACATGAAAAAGCTGCACTTCGCAGACAGCCGGCCGATGCAAGCCATCACCGTCGCCGCACCAAAAATCCGACCCCTGCCCAAGTGGGGGGCCATCGAGTATGCGAATGCGACGTTCGGGCAGGGCTTCCTGATCACGCCGCTGCACCTCACCGCCGCCTACAACGCGCTGGCGAATGATGGGGTTTATCTGCCACCGACGCTGCTCGAGGGCCAGACCGCCAAACCTGAACCCATCTTCCGCCCAGAGGTCGCCCAGGCCATCCGCAAAGCGCTGGGCGACGGGGCCGAGAAGATCGCCCGCAACGCTTTCTTGCCCGGATATTACGTGGGCGGCAAGACCGGCACAGCGCAAGTGGTGGTAAACGGGCGTTACTCGGGGAGCGTGTTCAGCGCCTTATACGCCGGATTTTTCCCCGCCGACAAACCCAAAGTGACGGTGGTGGTGGTGTTTTACCACCCCAAGGGGGAGCGCATCCACGGGGCTTATATCGCCGCCCCGGTATTCCACGACATCGCCGCTGGGCTCTACGCCTTGTGGGGCGTTCCACCCGACTTCGGCAAGCTGGAATCTCACGATAAAAAGGTAAACTAACCAATCGGTGAGGATATTGTGCATGATACACACGGGACGCTAAATAGGGATTTTACTCTCACGCCGGAGTGGGTCGCCAAGCTGACCGGCGGGAAAGTCCATCCCGGAGCGAAACCCGCCACCGATTTGCATTGGGACTCGAGAAAAGTCGGCCCCGGCACCGCCTTTTTCGCCCTGCCCGGAGCTAAGGCGCACGGGCGGGAATATGCGCTGGGGGCCCTCGAGCAAGGGGCTTCTTTTGTCGTCACCGATGAAGCTTTGCCGGGCGCCGTCCAGGTCGCCAAACCCGAACACGCCCTGATCGCGGTGGGAAGGGCCCTGAGGGACCGCTTTGATGGGCAAGTGCTCGCGGTGGGCGGCAGCTCCGGCAAGACTACGACGAAGGAATGCTTGGCTCGAGGCCTCGATTGGCCCGCCCCCGAAGGCAATCTCAACAACGCGCCCGGTCTGGCACGGTTCTTTTTACATCTCGAGAACACTCAGGGAACCGTCGTGGAGCTGGGAATTGATCGTCTGCTCGAGATGGCCGAACTCACCTACATGGCCCGCCCAGATTTCGCGGTGATGACGAGCATCGGCGTGGAGCATCTGGACGGTCTTGGGAACCTCGAGAACGTCGTTCGCGAAGAGTCCTGGCTGTTGCAGACGAGCCCACTGCGCCTCGCCAGCATGCAGGCAGCGGAAACGGTGAACGTGCCCAAACTCAAAACTTACGGCATCGAAGCGGGCGATTTCCAGGCTAAGAACGTGCAATTTACGCTCGAGACCTCCCGTTTCAGCTACGGCAGGCACAAAGTCACCCTCCCCTATCCCGGCGTTGGGCCGACGATGGGCGCGGTGGCCGCGCTGGCGGCGGCGGAGATGCTTGGGAAATCTGTCAGCGACACGGCGGAACATCTGGCTGGGTTGAAACTCCCTTCGGGGCGAATGGAGCGTCTGGAACGGGGCGAAATCACCTTTATCAACGATGCCTACAACTCCAACCCGCTCAGCTTCAAGGCAGGGATGGAGTTTTTGCGCACCCAGCCGGGCAATAAATGGCTGGTGCTGGGCCGCATGGCCGAACTCGGCGACGAGGCATACCGGCATCACCTCGAGGCCGCCCACATGGCCGCCCTCGTCAGCCCCAACCTAATTTTCGTTGGCGACTTCGCCAAAGACCAAGTAACCGAAGTTGGTGGAATCGCGGTGGAAACCATCGAGGAAGCTGCTCAGGAACTCAAGGACCGCGTCCAATCCGGCGATTTGGTGTATCTCAAAGCCAGCCGGAGCGTGGGCTTGGAGCGCCTGTTGCAGTTGTGGCCCCAGGAGGAACGGGCATGAGATGGGTTTTGCTCGTCATGCTCGGCCTGCTCAGCGCTTGTATGCCTCAGGGGCAGACCTCGAGCCTGGGCACACCTCCCACCGCGCCGCGCCTCATCGAAGGCGGCATCGTGGACGGGCGAATCGTGCGGGCGACGAGTTTAAGCCTGGCGCTGCCCTCCGCTCCGCTCGCCATCTCGCGCAACGGCGACAACATCTACGCGGCCTATCCCTTTCAGTTGCTGGTCTATCAAAACGGTTTCCTGCGCGACAGCCAGCCGCTGCCCGGCGTTCCCCGCTTTGTCCGCGCCAAGCCGCAGGTGGTGGTGGGCACCGAAGACCGATTGTATGTCCCCGGACAGGGCAGCTTCGGCTACAAGGCCAAGGACGCGGTGGAAACCCGCTACGGCCTGTTCTGGCTCGACGACAAGGGCCTGAACTTGAACAAAGACCGCATCAGCGAAGGGAATTACAACTTTCTAGCAGCGAACGACCAGTACACCTACGCCTTCTCCGGCGATGCCCTGCGCCTGCCCGACCAAACCCGAATCCCGCTTCCTGCCCCGGTCAAGGCCGCAGTGGTGCTCGACAACCTTTACGTCCTCACCCCCGACGCCATCTACAAGCTGAGCCCTGAAGGCTTGCAACTCGGCTCGATCAAGGGGGCGTTTGAGGGCCTCGAGGCCGATGCCAACACCATTTACACCCTGCAAAACGGCGCGTTGGTCCGGCTGAACCTGAACCTCGAGGTGCTGCCATGAGGCGGGGGCCGGGGGTCAGGCGTCGGGGGTCGGAACGGCAAGAAACCTGCCTTTTCCTCCCGCTTCCGGCTTCCCGCTTTTTGCCTTTCCCCTGCACCCTGCACCCTGCACCCTACACCCGCGCACCGGAGGTGCAATGAGAAACCTCGTCGCTGCCGGGCTTCTCTCCTGGTTCCTGGTGGGCCTGTGGATCACCCTAATGCAAGCCCTGCAGATGGGCAAACAAGTGCGGGCCGACGGACCGCAAAGCCACCTGAGCAAGACCGGCACCCCCAGCATGGGTGGGGTGGCATTCCTGCTGGCCGCCGCGCTGGTCTACGCCCTGATCGGCACGGACAAACACGCAGGATTATGGCTGCTGGTGCTGGGCTTCGCGCTGCTGGGCCTCGCCGACGACTTGGCGGGCTCGCTGCGGCGGCCCCTCAAAGCGAGGGAAAAGCTGGTGGTGCAGGTGCTGATGAGCCTGGTCTTCGGGGCTTGGGCCTCGGAGCAGATTCACTACACCCCCTATCAGCTGCTGGACATCACCATTTTCACGCTGGTCTTGATCGCCGCCACCAACGCCTTCAACTTTACCGACGGGGTGGACGGCCTCTTGGCTTCGGTGAGCGCGGTGATCCTGCTGCCCTTCGTGGGCCTGCCGCTGGCCCAGACGATGATCGGGGCCTTGCTGGGCTTCCTCTGGCACAACTCGCCCAAAGCCACGGTGTTTATGGGTGACACCGGGAGCATGGCGCTGGGAGCGCTCGTGAGCGGCCTGTTTATCCTCGAGGGCAAGCTGTGGTATTTGCCGCTGGTGGCGCTGATCCCGGTGCTCGAGGTGGTCTCGGTGTTCATCCAAGTCACCTACTTCCGCCGCACCGGGAAACGCTTTTTCCGCATGAGCCCCTTACATCACCACTTCGAGCTTTCGGGCTGGCCCGAGGGCAAGGTGGTGTTCAGATTCACCGTCGTCACCGCACTCTGTACAGCGCTTGCCGTGGGCCTGTGGGGGGTGCGATGAGTCGGAAGCTGGTGTACGGGCTGGGCCGCAGTGGTTTAGGCGTACTGGGCTACCTCCACCGTCACGCGATGACCGCTCACTTCTACGACGACCACCTCAAACCCGAAGACGTCCAGAAAGCCTTAGCTCTCGGATTCCAGCCCGACATCAGTCCTAAACCGGGCGTCTACCACGAGGTAATCGCCGCGCCCGGAGTTCCCATTGACCATCCCAACCTCGTCGCGCTGCGCGAAGGCGGCGCGGAAATCATGGGGGAAGCTGAACTGGTTTATCGCACTTCTAAAACCCCGCTCATCGGCATCACCGGGACCGCCGGGAAGACCAGTTGCACCATGTTCACCGCGCATTTCTTGCAAGCCCTTGGCTTCGGCGCGGTGGCGGGCGGGAACATTGACCCGCCCTTAGCGAGCGTGGTGGACGATGCCGAAGTCGTGGCGGTGGAGCTGAGCAGTTTTCAGCTCGAGCGCGTCGTTCACTTCCGCCCCAGGGTCGCCGTTTTGCTGATGCTCGGGGTAGACCACCTAGACCGCCATCACACCGTCGAGGCATACCACGCGGCGAAGTTCAACCTCATCAAGAACCTCACCGACGAGGATGCGCTCGTCTACAACGCCAGAGACCGCAAAATCGTCGCGGGCATCGCCAATTCTCCCGCCAAGCGCTATTCTTTTGAGCCTGCGGATAACCCTCGAGAAACCAACCTCCGCGCCGCCGAACAAGCCGCCATCGCCTACGCTGAGCTGGTCGGTAAAACGGTGAGCCGCGAAGCTCTCCGCAAAGCCTGGGACAGTGCGCCTAAGCCCGAAGGCCGCTTTGAACTCTTCGCCCGCATCGGGAACGTGGCCTTTATTGACGACTCCATCGCCACCCGGATTGATTCGGTACGGATGGCCCTGGAAGCCGCTCCCGCCCCCGTGGCCTGGATTCTCGGCGGGGTAGACAAAGGCGCTCCGGTGGAAGAGCTAAAACCCGTAGTGGAGCGCAAAGTCCGGCTGATTCTGGCCGTCGGCAAAGACGGCTCGAGGATGGCCGACCCTTTCCGCAGCGTCACCGAGGTCGTGGATATTACCGAGGCAGACGGAAGAAAGGCGCTGGAGCGTGCGGTGCAAGAGTCCCTCCACCGATTGAGGACAGGCAGCGTCCTGCTGGCCCCTTTAGCCACTTCCTTCGACCAGTTCAAAGATTACAAGGAGCGCTCCAAAGTCTTCCGCGAAGCCGTACACCACGCTAAGAAAGGGCAGGGTATGAAATGACCACTCCTATCGCCTTCCCCATCAATATCTCCCGTTTGGAAGGTCGTTTTGTGACTATTTCTTCTGACCCGCGCCGGACCCACAGCCGGTCGTCCCTACAGAACCCGCTTTTGGCTCTCGACCCTCGACCCTTGACCCTTGACGCGAAAGGAGGCCGCTAGTGGATCCGATTCTTCTCCTTTCCCAACTCCTCCTCTTCGCCCTCTCCGCGCTGGGCGTGGCGAGTTCGGACTCGATGCCGGGCGCGGGTGCAGGCCGCCTCGAGCATCATCTCATCCGCATGGGCATCGCCCTGGGGATTACGCTGGTGGTCTCGAGGCTCCGCCCCCAGTGGGTTGCTAAAGGCGCGAAAGTTTTCTTCCTCCTGGCGGTGCTGGCCTGCATCGTGGTGCTTTTTATCGGCGACGGCCCCGGCGGGGTGCGGCGCTGGATTAACCTGCCGGGCAGCTTCGATTTCCAGCCCTCGGAGACCATGAAGCTGGCAGTGGTGCTCTACCTCGCGGCCTTCTTCCACAACAAACCCACCGACTATCCCATCCTGGGGCCGGTGATCGCGGTGAGTCTGGGTGCGGGTTTGGTGGTGATCGAGCCCGACTTCGACACCGGTTTGACCGTCCTGTTCCTGGCAGGCTTCACCTTGGTGATGGTGGGCGTGCCCTGGCGGCGCTTGCTGGCGATTGGCGGAACCGCGTGGCTCTTGGTGCTGTCGTTTTCGGGACTCTACTTGGAGCGCTTCAAGTACGTCCGCGAGAGGTTCGAGAACTGGCTGGCCTACCACAAGGGCGACCTCAGCAACCTCGATGCCTTATATCAGGTCTCGCAGGGCCACAAGCTGATGATCAAGGCCGGAGTTTTCGGCCAGGGCGCGGGTGCCCCGATGCCGCACCGCCTCCCCGAAGCCCATAACGACATGGTGTTCGCCTCGGTGGTGTGGGCGGGCGGCTGGCTGGCCGGACTGATGGTGATGTTCGCTTTCTGGCTGATTCTCGCTCGCGGCCTGCAAATCTCCTCGAACACCCGCAGCAGCAGCAGCGTGATGGCGGTGGGTCTGACCGGGTATCTGGCCCTGCAAGCCGCCGTGAACATCGGTGTGGTGATCGGCTTTCTGCCGGTCTCGGGCTCGCCCCTGCCGATGGTGAGCTACGGCGGCAGTTCGATGCTGGTCGCAGGCATTGCGATGGGGCTGTTACACGCGCTTTCGAGGGAAGCCGCGTTGAACCGGAAGGATGAGGCACAGGCTGTGCCGGAGAAGGTAAAGTCATGAGCCATGAGCAACTAGCAATGAGCAGTGAGCCAAGCCAGGCTTGTGGCGCGTGGCTTGTGGCCCGTAGACGTCTTTGCAC
>PSMF01000066.1:4291-20518 GCA_040290005.1 Meiothermus sp. | reverse complement strand
ATCCGCGAGGGCGGCCGTACCGTCGGCGCAGGCGTCGTAGCTAAAATTATCGAGTAAAGGAGCCCCGAATGCCCAAGATCCGCATCAAACTCCGGGGCTTCGACCACAAGAGCTTGGACGCCTCGGCGGCCAAGATCGTGGAGACGGCCCGCCGCAGCGGGGCGCAGGTGGCAGGACCGGTGCCCCTGCCCACCCGTATCCGCCGCTTCACTGTGCTGCGTGGCCCCTTCAAGCACAAGGACTCGAGAGAGCACTTCGAGCTGCGCACCCACAACCGCCTGGTGGACATCACCGACCCCACCCCCAAGACCATCGAGGGGCTGCGGAACCTGGACCTGCCGACGGGCGTGGAGCTCGAGCTCAAAGTCGTAGGAGGCCGCTGATGAAAGGCATCCTCGGCACCAAAGTCGGCATGACCCAGGTCTGGAAGAACGACCGGGCTGTTCCTGTCACCGTGATCCTGGCCGGGCCTTGCCCCGTGGTCCAGCGCCGCACCGCCGATAAGGACGGCTACGAGGCCGTACAGCTCGGCTTCCGGGCGCAGAAGGCCCAGCGGGTCAACAAGCCCATGAAGGGCCACTTCGCCAAAGCTGGTGTGGAACCCGTGAAGTATCTGAAGGAGCTGCGTGGTTTCAACCCGGACGGAGATACCGTTACTGTCGGCATCTTCAACACCGGCGAAACCGTGGACGTGACCGGGACTTCTAAAGGTCACGGCTTTACCGGCGTGATGAAGAAGTGGAACTTCGCCGGTGGGAACGACAGCCACGGGACCCACAAGGTTCACCGGCACGGCGGCTCTATCGGCAACCGCAAGACTCCGGGCCGCGTGTTCAAGGGCAAGAAGATGGCCGGGCGCTGGGGCAACGAGAAGGTCACGATTCAGGGCCTCGAGGTGGTGGACATCCTCCCCGACGAGAACCTGATCCTGGTCAAGGGCTCGGTTCCCGGTGCCAACGGCACGCTCGTGATCGTCCGCCAGACCGCCAAGGCTCCAAGCAAAAAGGGAGGCTCTAAATAATGGCTTACAACCTTCCTGTTCTGGGGAGCGGCAAGACCGTCGAGGCCGCTTTACCTGAGAGCATCAACAGCCACGTGCTGTACGAGGTGGTGCGCTGGCAACTGGCCTCGCGCCGCCGGGGCACGGCCCACACCAAGACCCGCACCGAGGTCGCCTTCACCGGCAAGAAGATGTACGCCCAGAAGCACACCGGACGCGCCCGTCACGGCGATTACGGCGCTCCCATTTTCGTCGGTGGCGGTACGACCTTCGGCCCGCGCAACCGCGATTATAGCTACACCTTGCCCAAAAAGGTGCGCAAGCTGGGCCTGAGCATGGCCTTGGCCGACCGCGCCAAGGACGGCAAGCTGATGCTGGTGGATGGGTTCAAGGGCGTGAACGGCAAGACCAAGGAGTTCGTGGCTTGGCTCGCTGACAACAAGCTCGAGGGCCAAACTGTCCTGCTCGTCACCGGCGATGCGAACGTGGCTCGAGCCGCTCGCAACCTCGTCAAAGTCCGCGTACTTGCTCCCGAAGGCATCAACGTCTACGACATCCTTCGCCAAGAGGCTTTAGTAATGGACTTGAGCGCCTGGGAGGGTCTGCAAGCTCGCCTCAGCACCAAAAAAGAAGGGAGTGAAGCCTAATGAAAACCCCCTTCGATGTCATCCTCAAGCCCGTGCTTTCCGAGAAAGCCTACGGCAAGTTCGCCGAGGGAACCTACACCTTCTGGGTCGCCCCCAGCTCGAACAAAACCGAGATCGCCAATGCCGTCGAGACCGCATTCAAGGTCAAAGTGGTGCGGGTCAACGTCCAGAACACGCTGGGCAAGGACAAGCGCCTGGGCAAGTTCGAGGGCAAGCGGGCTGACCGCAAGAAGGCCATCGTGACGGTGGCCCAAGGACAGAAGATTGAGGCTCTGGAAGGGCTTATCTAGGTTTCTAGATAGGCTTTGAGCCTTGTCGAATATCGGGGGTTGCTTAGAGTATCGAGTCCAGGACGCAGATTTCGGGTTGCAGAAAATGCCCTCCTAGACCCAAGCTCACTTTGACCGCAAACACCCCAGCCTCGAGGCCGAAGCGCTTCAGCCCCATCTCACGGAAGTTGAAGCTGATGAAGAGGCAAAAAATCCACTTGGAAGCAGGACGACTCCGGCCCGTCCGTATCAAGTGAGGTAAAGGATGCCCGTTAAGAAGTTCAGACCCTACACCCCTTCGCGCCGCACCATGACGGTAGCGGATTTCTCCGATCTCACCAAGAAGCGTCCGGAGAAGTCGCTTACCACGCCAATGCCCAAAACCGGCGGGCGCAACAACCAGGGGCGCACCACCAGCCGCATCATTGACTTCCGCCGCCGCGACAAGGCCGGGATTCCGGCCCGGGTTGCGGCCATCGAGTACGACCCCAACCGCACCGCCCGCATCGCCCTGCTCTTCTATAAGGACGGTGAGAAGCGCTACATCCTGGCCCCCGACGGCCTGACCGTAGACACCCAGGTGACGAGCGGCCCCGAGGCCACCGTCGCGGTGGGGAACGCCCTGCCCTTGCGGTTTATCCCCGTCGGCACGGTGATTCACGCGGTTGAACTCGAGCCCGGCAAGGGCGCGAAGATGGCCCGCAGCGCCGGAACCGGTGTGCAAGTCCAGGGCCGCGAAGGCGATTACGTGATCTTGCGGCTGCCCTCGGGCGAGCTGCGCCGCGTCCACGCCGAGAGCTATGCCACCGTGGGCACGGTGTCCAACGGCGACCACAAAAACATCATCATCGGTAAGGCCGGGCGCAACCGCCACAAGGGCCGCAAGGGCCACGTGCGCGGCAGCGTGATGAACCCGGTAGACCACCCCCACGGCGGTGGCGAAGGCCGCACCCCGCGTGGTCGCCCACCGGTTTCGCCCTGGGGCCAGCCCGCCAAGGGTCTCAAGACCCGCAAGAAGAAGAAGCCCTCGAGCGCCTTCATCGTCGCTCGGCGCAAATAGAGGAGTGATCTATGCCGCGTAGCTTGAAAAAAGGAGTATTCGTGGACGATCACCTGCTCGATAAGGTCGAGGCGATGAACGCCAAGAACGAGAAGCGGGTGATCAAGACCTGGAGCCGCCGCAGCACCATCGTGCCTGAGATGATCGGTCATACCCTGGCGGTTTACAACGGTAAACAGCACGTCCCGGTGTTCATCACCGAGCAGATGGTGGGCCACAAGCTGGGCGAGTTCTCGCCGACCCGCACCTACCGCGGGCACAGCCGCGAGGCCAAGACCGCCGCTAAGTAGAGGAGGGAGACATGGAAGCCAAAGCCAGTGCCCGTTATGTGCGCCAGTCGCCCCAGAAGGTTCGCTTGGTGGTGGACTTAATCCGTGGCAAGGGCGTGGAGGAGGCCAAGGCCATCCTCAAGTTCACCCCGCACCGCGCCAGCGAGCCAGTGAGCAAAGTCTTGGACAGCGCCTCGGCCAACGCCATCAACAACTATGACATGCTGGAAGACCAGCTCTTCGTCAAGGCTGCCTACGTGGATGAAGGCCCCGGCCTCAAGCGGGTGATGCCCCGCGCCCGTGGCCGCGCCGACATGATCAAAAAGCGCACCAGCCACATCACCATCGTGGTGGGCGAGCGGGCCGAGGAAACCAAACCCGCCAAATCTACCAAACCCGCTAAGTCGGGGGCCAAGGCCGCAAAGGGGGCTAAATAATGGGAAATAAAATCAACCCGACCGGCCTGCGTCTGGGGATTACCCGCGAATTCGAGTCGCGCTGGTACGCCGGTAAAAAGACCTACGCCCAGATCATCGTGGAAGACCGTGCGGTGCGCGAGCTCATCGAAAAGGAACTCCGTCCCGCCGGGCTGGCCCGGATCGAGATCGAGCGGGCCGCCGACAACATCGCCGTGACCGTCTACGCCGCTAAACCCGGCGTGGTGATAGGGCGCGGCGGCGAGACCATCAAGCGGCTGCGCGAGACCTTGCAGGCCAAGTTCCCCGGCAAGACCGTGGCCCTGAATGTGCAAGAGGTCGGCAACCCCAACCTCAGCGCTCCGCTCGTGGCCCAGCGCATCGCCGAGCAGATCGAGCGCCGCTTCGCGGTGCGCCGTAGCATCAAGCAGGCCGTGCAGCGCGTGCGCGAGTCGGGAGCTCAGGGTGCCAAAATCGTCGTGTCGGGCCGTATCGGTGGGGCCGAGCAGGCCCGCACCGAGTGGGCCGCTGAGGGCCGGATGCCCCTGCACACCCTGCGGGCCAACATTGACTATGGCACTGCCAGGGCTCAAACCACCTATGGTTCGCTGGGCGTGAAAGCCTACGTGTTTCAGGGTGAGGTCATCGGGGGGAAGAAAGTTACGCCCGGCGCCGCCCCTGCCGCCCGTCCCGCCGCTCCAAAGCGTGAGGACGGCAAGCCCCGACGCCGCTCGGCGGTGCGCCGCAGTGGGCCTGGAGAGGGAGGCCAATAATGTTGATGCCCAAGCGCATGAAGTACCGCAAGGCCCACCGTGGGCGTATGCGCGGAGCCGCCAAGGGCGGCGATTACGTGGCCTTTGGAGAGTACGGTCTGGTG
The DNA here is from genome assembly GCA_040290005.1 of Meiothermus sp. GTDB lineage: Bacteria > Deinococcota > Deinococci > Deinococcales > Thermaceae > Meiothermus. The sequence continues at coordinate 15,980 of PSMF01000066.1, read as the reverse complement.
AGCTTAGAGCCCACCTGGGTAACAAGCCAGCAGATTGAGGCTGCGCGTGTGGCGATGGTGCGCCACTTCCGCCGGGGTGGGAAAATCTTTATCCGCATCTTCCCCGACAAGCCCTTCACCGCCAAACCGCTGGAAGTCCGAATGGGTAAGGGTAAGGGTAACGTCGAGGGGTACGTGGCCGTGGTGAAGCCGGGCCGCGTAATGTTTGAGGTGAGCGGTGTGAGCGAGGAGCAGGCCCGTGAAGCGCTGCGCCTGGCCGGGCGCAAGCTCCCCATGCAGACCAAGGTGGTGAAGCGCGATGCCTACGACGAAGCCCAGTGACCTGCGCAAGCTCAGCGAAGCCGACTTGCAGAAGCGGGTTCAAGACAGCAAAAAAGAGCTGATGGAACTGCGCTTCCAGAGCAGCATCGGTCAGCTCGACAAGAACCATCGGGTGCGCGAGGTCAAGCGTGAAGTCGCGCAGATGCTGACCGTGCTGGGCGAGAAGGCCAGGGGGGTCGAAGTGACCTCGAAAGCTGCCGAAAAGCCCGCCAAGAAACCCGCCCGTAAAGCTGCTGCGCCCAAGAAAGCTGCGGCGAAGCCTGCTGCCAAAAAGCCCTCGAGCCGCGCCAAAAAAGCCGCTGAGTAAAGGAGACCATCTATGCCTAAAAAACTAATCACTGGCGTGGTGGTGAGCGACAAGGCGCAGAAGACCGTGAGCGTACTGGTCGAGCGCCAGATGCAGCACCCCATCTACGGCAAGGTGATTCGCCAGTCGAAGAAGTACCTTGCCCACGACGAAAAAGGCGAGTACAAAACCGGGGATATCGTGGAGATTAAAGAGTCCACGCCTATCTCCAAGAACAAGCGGTTCGTGGTGGTGCGCCGTTTGGAAGAAGGCCGCACCGACCTGGTCGAGCGCTACCAGCTACGCAAGGAGCGTGGTAACGCATGATTCAGCAGGAAACCGTTTTAGAAGTCGCCGACAACACCGGAGCGCGTAAAATCGCCTGCATCCGGGTGATGGGCGGTCACTACCGCAAATACGCCGGGGTCGGCGATGTGATCGTGGCCTCGGTGAAGGAAGCCATTCCGCGCGGGATGGTGAAGAAGGGCGAAGTGGTGAAGGCCGTCGTGGTCCGCACCGCCAAGGAAATCAAGCGCGGCGACGGCAGCAGCATCCGCTTTGACACCAACGCCGCCGTCATCATCAACCCGCAGAACGAGCCGCGCGGGACTCGAGTCTTCGGCCCCGTCGCCCGCGAACTGCGCGAGCGCGGCTTCATGAAGATCGTCTCGCTCGCCCCCGAGGTGCTCTAGGCTTTTCTCCTCGCCCCTGGCAGGAGAGGCCGGGTGAGGGGGACGGCGGCGACTGAATACGTGATGGCTAGTCCAGGACGCACAGCCGTGCGTCCCTACGAAGGCCCTCAAAGGAACCTCGAGCACGTGCTTTTCTCCAAAGATTTTGCTATACTTGCTCTTTGGCGCTTGGAGAAAGCGATTAGGTTGGAGGAATCATGAAGGTACACGTCAAGAAAGGTGACAACGTGGTGGTTCTCTCAGGAAGAGAGGGCCTGCGCGGGGCCACCGGAAAGGTCAAATCCGTCCTGCCCAGTGAGGGCATGGTGGTGATCGAGGGGGTGAACATCGTCAAAAAGGCGGTGCGTCCCAACCCTCGCAATCCGCAGGGCGGTTTCGTAGAGCAGGAGGCCCCTCTGCACGCCTCCAAGGTGATGCCCATCTGCCCGAGCTGCGAGAAACCCACCCGCATCCGCAAGAAGCTTCTGGATGACGGCAGCAAAATTCGCGTCTGCGCCAAGTGCGGCGGCAGCCTCGAGACCAACTAGAGGTACGTATGGCGCTAGAAGTCGCACTCAGAAAGCACTACAGCGAGCAGGTCCGGCCCGAGCTGATGAAGCGGTTCGGCTACACCAACATCATGGCCGCCCCGCGCCTGGTCAAAATCGTGGTGAACCAGGGTTTGGGTGAGGCCAAGGAGGATAGCCGCATCTTGGAGAAGGCCGGTAAGGAACTCGCCATCATCACCGGGCAGCAGCCCGCCGTAACCAAGGCCAAAAAGTCCATCTCCAACTTCAAGCTGCGCCAGGGGATGCCCATCGGGCTACGGGTCACGCTGCGCGGCGACCGGATGTGGATTTTCGCCGAGAAGCTCCTGAACATCGCCCTTCCTCGTATTCGCGACTTCCGTGGGGTGAATCCCGGCAGCTTCGACGGGCGCGGCAACTATAACCTCGGCCTGCGCGAGCAAGCCATCTTCCCCGAGATCACCTTCGATATGGTGGATGCGGTGCGCGGCATGGACATCGCCGTGGTCACCACTGCCAAGAACGATGAAGAGGCGCGGGCCTTGCTCGAGCTCCTGGGCTTTCCGTTCCGTAAGTAACCCCCGCTTGTCATGCTGAGACATCTACACGTTTCTGTCCTGGACGCAAGATCTTTACCATCAAAAACGTCGTCCTGCACCCAAAGTGTTTTTGACAGACCCGCGTTTGAGATTCCGCTCAGAATGACAACGTATAGCAGATAGGTTGAATGAAAGGAGGTGAATACATGGCAAAGAAATCCCAGATGGAGAAGATGAAGCGCAAGCAGAAGACCATCGCCAAGTACGCCGCCAAGCGGGCCGCACTCAAGGCTGCGGGCGATTACCGGGGATTAGCCGCGCTTCCCCGCGATGCGAGCCCTACCCGTCATAAGAACCGTTCGTTTATGAGCGGGCGCTCGAGGTCGTTTATCCGCTACTTTGGCATCTCGCGCATCGAGCTCCGCGAAATGGCCCACAAGGGTCAGCTTCCCGGTGTGAAGAAGGCAAGCTGGTAAGGCAACCCTGTAGGTCGGGACGTTTGTTCCGATACCGCACGGTTAGCCCTTCAGACGGCGCTGGGAGCGTTCTAAGTTGAATGGTTGGCACTTTTAGCCAGGACCTGACTTCGCAAACGCTCAGAAATCAGACAGCCCGCTCTGAAAAGAAGGAGAAGCAACAATGCTTAGTGATCCAATCGCCGACATGCTGACCCGAATCCGCAACGGGCTCGTGGTCCGCAAGGAAAGTGTGGATGTCCCCGCCTCCAAGTTCAAGGAGCAGATCGCGGGCATCCTGGTCAAAGAGGGCTTCCTCAAGGGAATAGAGCGCCACGAAAATGACGGCAAGCCGTTCCTGCGCCTGTTCCTCAAGTACGGCCCCCGCCGCGAGCAGGTAATCCAGCACATCCAGCGCGTCTCGCGTCCTGGGCGTCGTGTTTACGTGGGCGCAGAGAACGTCCCCAACGTGCGCCGTGGGCTGGGCCTCGCCATCATCTCGACTTCCAAGGGTCTGCTTCCCGACCGCGAAGCCCGCAAACTGGGCGTGGGCGGCGAAGTCGTCTGCGAGGTGTGGTAATTCGAGACCCCAAACAGCTGGTTTGGGAGGGTGTCCGAGCGCTTAGCTGAGCGACCAAACTCCAGCCAAGGACGCTTGTTCGGGGACCCCATCTTAGAAGGAGAATGAAAGCAAATGTCTCGAATTGGTAAGCAACCCATCACCCTGCCGAAGGGCGTGACCGCTGATGTCAACGGCGGTTTGGTCAAGGTCAAAGGCCCCAAGGGCGAGCTGACCGTGGCGTACGCGTCCGAGATGCAAGTCAAGAACGAGAATGGCAGCGTCACCGTGAGCCGTGCCTCTGACAGCCGCACCGACAAAAGTCTGCACGGCCTGACCCGCACCCTCATCGCCAACGCGATTCAGGGTGTGAGTGCTGGGTACACCAAGGAAATGATTATCAGCGGGACGGGCTACCGTGCCCAGATGCAAGGGAAAAACCTCGAGCTGGCCGTAGGCTACAGCCACCGCGTCGTCGTAAATCCCCCCGCTGGCATCACCTTTGAAGTGCCCGAGCCCACCCGCATCCGCGTGACGGGGATTGACAAACAGCTCGTCGGTCAAGTCGCGGCCAACCTGCGCGAGGTGCGCAAGCCCGACGCCTACCACGGCAAGGGCATCCGCTACGCTGACGAAGTCCTCAAGCTCAAGCCCGGTAAGGCCGCAGGGGCCAAGTAAAGGAGTGAAACATGGCCCGTCTATCTACCACCGACCGCCGCCGCTTCCGCGTGCGCAACGCCGTGAAGTCCGCAGGCCACCTGCGCCTCTCGGTGCACCGCTCGCTGCACCACATCTACGCGCAGATTATTGATGACACCAAGGGCGAGACCCTCGCCACCGCCAGCAGCCTGGCCCTCAAGCTCACCGGCAACAAGACCGAAACCGCTAAAAAAGTCGGTCAGGCCATCGCCGAAGCCGCCAAGGCCAAGGGCATCACCACCGTTGTCTTTGACCGGGGTTCGTTCAAATACCACGGGCGCGTTAAGGCCCTTGCCGACGGCGCTCGAGAGGGCGGTTTACAGTTCTAAATGTTGAGAGTTTAGGGTTCAGAGTTTAGAGCAACGGCCTGAACCCTCAACCCTTGACCCTCAACCCTCAACAGGAGTTTGGAATGCCTGAAACTGATTTTGAAGAGAAGATGATCGAGGTGCGCCGCACCTCGAAGACGTACCAGGGGGGGCGGCGCTTCCGTTTCGGGGCGCTCGTCGCCGTGGGCGACCGCCAGGGCCGTGTGGGACTGGGTTTGGGCAAGGCCAAGGAAGTGCCCGTGGCCGTGCAGAAGGCCAACAATTATGCCCGCCGCGCCATGATTGACGTGCCCTTGCAGGGTGGGACGATTCCCCACGAAATCACTGTGACCTGGGGTTCCTCGACGATCCTGCTGCGGCCCGCCGCGCCGGGAACGGGCGTAATTGCGGGTAAGGTTCCCCGCGCGATCCTCGAGCTGGCCGGGATCACCGACATCCTGACCAAGGAACTCGGCTCGCGTAACTACGTGAACCAAGCATATGCCACGCTCGAGGCCCTGCGCCAGCTCCAGACCTGGGACGACGTGAAGCGGCTGCGTAAAGCCGCTCCTGCGCCTGCTCCCACCGCCAATGAGGGAGGTGAAGCCCCGGCGGCGCAGTAGCCCCGCTAAGGCGACCCTATGGCGACCCTCAAAGTTCGACTCGTTAAGAGCCCCATCGGCTACCCGCACGACCAAAAAGCGGCGCTCAAAGTCCTGGGTCTGACCAGGATGCACCGCGTCCGCGAAATCCAGGATAACCCCGCCATGCGCGGGCAAATCCGCAAGGTGGCCCATCTCGTGGAGGTGATGGGATGAAACTCTCCGACCTACGCCCCAACGAGGGCGCGAACAAGAAGAGGAAGCGCGTCGCGCGCGGCCCCGGCTCGGGCCACGGCAAGACCGCCGGGCGCGGACACAAAGGCCAGAAGTCCCGCTCGGGCGGCCTGAAGAACTCGGCCCGTTTTGAGGGCGGGCGCTCGACCCTGCTGATGCGCCTGCCCAAGCGCGGCATGGGCGGCCAGGTTCCCGGCGAGATCAAGCGCGTCGAGTACCAAGTCGTCAACCTTGGCCTGATCGCTAAGCACTTCTCTTCGGGAGATGTTAGCCCCGAGGCGCTGGTGAATGCGGGTCTCGTGCGCCCCGGCTACCCGGTGAAGGTGCTTGCCCAGGGCGATGCCTCCGGCGTAAAGGTCCACGCCCACAAGTTCTCCCAAGCTGCCGCCGAGAAGCTCAAGGCTGCGGGCGGCGAAGCGGTGGTCCTCGAGTCCAAGGGGGCTTAGAATGCTCAACGCCTTCCGCTCCGCGCTTGTCATCCCCGAACTGCGTAGACGCATCCTGTTCACGCTGTTCGTGCTGGCGCTGTACCGGCTGGGGAACTTCATCCCCACGCCGGGGGTGGACATCTCCAAAATCCGCGACTTCCTGGGGACCCAGGCTGGGAGTGCCCTCGGCCTGGTGAACCTGTTCAGCGGCGGAAACTTCGAGCAGTTCTCGATCTTCGCCCTGGGCATCATGCCCTACATCACCGCCAGCATCATCATGCAGCTTTTAGTCACGGTGATCCCGAGCCTAGAGAAGCTGCAAAAAGAAGGCCCCGAAGGGCAGAAGCAGATCCAGCAGTACACCCGCATCGCGGGGATAGCGCTGGGCGCGGTGCAGGGCTTGTTCCTGGCGGTGACGTTTCTCGAGTCCAATGCCGGGGCTTTCCTGCTGCCCGGCTGGGAGCCCGGTTTCTTCTTCCGCTTTATCGTGGTGGTGACGCAAGTTGCGGGCATCGCGCTCTTGCTGTGGATGGCCGAACGCATCACCGAATACGGCATCGGCAACGGCACCAGCATGATTATCTTCGCGGGGATTGTGGCGAGCTGGCTGCCGCAGTTGGGCCGTACCTTCGGCTTGGTCCGCACCGGCGAGGTCAACCTCATCGCCCTGCTGATTTTCCTGGCCTTCGTGGTGTTGGCCTTCGCCTTCATGGCAGGGGTGCAACAAGCCGAGCGGCGGATTCCCGTGCAGTACGCGAGAAAGCAGGTGGGTCGTAAGGTCTTCGGTGGGCAGGCCACCTACATCCCCGTCAAGCTGAACGCGGCGGGCGTGATTCCCATCGTGTTCGCGGCGGCCATCCTTCAGGTTCCGCTGTTTCTGACGGGCGTTCCAGCCTTTCAGAACTCGCCCATCGCCCAAGGGATCGCCAACTTCTTCAATCCGCGCAACGCCTCGGGCCTCATCATCGAGGTGTTCCTGATCGTGGCCTTCACCTACGTCTACACGGCGGTGCAGTTTGACCCCCGGCGCATTTCGGAGAACCTGCGCGAGTACGGCGGGTTTATCCCCGGCATTCGCCCTGGCGACCCGACGGTGAAGTTCCTGGAGCACATCGTCTCGCGCCTGACCCTGTGGGGGGCCATCTTCCTCGGCATCGTCGCCGCACTCCCGACCATCTTCCAGAACGTAACCGGCGTGACCACGCTTTCCTACCACTTCTCTGGCATCAGCCTGCTGATTGTGGTGGGCGTAGCCCTGGACACCCTGCGGCAGATCGAATCGCAGCTCCAGATGCGCAATTACGAGGGTTTCTTGAGCAAAGGCCGTCTGCGCGGCAGAACCCGTTAGGAGATTTGATGGCTGAAGCGGTGATTTTCTTAGGCCCCCCAGGAGCGGGCAAAGGCACGCAGGCGAAACGCTTGGCCGCCGAGATGGGCTTCAAGCAGCTTTCCACGGGTGAAATCCTACGCAGCCACATCAGCCGTGGGACTGAACTGGGCCAAAAAGTAAAGCCCATCCTGGACAAAGGCGACCTCGTGCCCGATGACTTAATACTTGCCCTGGTGCGCGAAGAAATCGCTGCGATGCCCAACCCCAAAATCATCTTCGACGGCTTTCCCCGTACCACAGCGCAGGCCGAAGCCCTAGACAAGTTGCTCTCGGAGCTAAAAATCCGCTTGCTGGGCGTGCTGTTGGTAACTGCTCCTGAAGAGGAGCTAGTCAAGCGTCTTCTCAACCGCGCTCAGCAGGAAAGCCGCTCCGACGACAACGAAGCGACGATTCGGAACAGGCTCGAGGTCTACAAGACCCAAACCCAGCCTTTGGTGGACTACTACGCCAAAACCGGCTCTCTACGCGAAATCAACGGCCTGGGCACGCCGGACGCGGTGTACGAATCCATCCAAGCTGCACTAGGAGTGGAGGCATAAAGCGTCTAGCGTTTTGCGTCTAGCGTTTTGCAACTATGGCGATCAACATCAAAAGCCCCTGGGAAATCGAGCGGATGACCGAAACCGGTCGTCTGCACACCCAGCTTTTCGCCGAGGTGGAGCCGTATATCAAGCCGGGGGTGACGACGCTCGAGCTGGACAGCATCATCCACAAGGCGATGACTCGCGTTGGCGGCAAATCCCCGCAAATCGGCTACCGGGGCGGCGGCAGCATTCCCTACAACTATGCCACCTGTATGTCCCTCGACGACGTGGTGGTTCACGGCTTCCCCAACAAACGTCCGCTCCAAGAGGGTGAAATCCTCAAAGTAGATTTCGCTTTCACCTACGAGGGTTTTACCACCGACATGGCCCGCACTTACCCCATCGGCAAGGTATCGCCTGAGGCCGAAAAGCTGCTGCGGGTCACGGAAGAGGCGTTCTGGCTGGGGCTGGAGTATCTCAAAGTCGGAAACCGCATTGGGGACGTGGGCCACGCCGTGCAGGAGTTCGTGGAGCGCAAAAACGGCCTGTGGTGTGTGCGCGAGATGGTCGGGCACGGGGTCGGGCGGGGGATGCACGAAGACCCGCAGGTGCCCAACTACGGCGACCCCGGCAAAGGCCCCAAGCTGCGCCCCGGCATCACCCTGGCGTTCGAGCCGATGGTTTCCCTTTTCCCGGCCAAAATGGTAATATTGAACGATGGCTGGACGGCCACAGTGGGCAAAGGCAACCTAGCTGCCCACTACGAAAACACGGTGCTCATCACCGACTCTGGCCCTCGCCTCCTGACGGGGAGCCAGAAAGCTGTGCCGGTGTGAGGCCAACGGGAGGAACTGCTTGGCGAAAGAAAAAGACACCATCCGCGCTGAGGGCGTGATATCGGAGGCGCTGCCCAACACCACCTTTCGCGTCCAACTCGACAACGGGCCGGAAATTCTCTGCTACATCTCGGGCAAGATGCGCATGAACTACATCCGAATTCTGCCGGGAGACCGTGTGGTGGTCGAGATTACCCCCTACGACCCCAGCCGGGGCCGGATTGTCTACAGGAGCAGGTAGAGAATGTCGAAAGTCGAACGTCTTACGTCGTACGCCAAAAGCGCAAGTTGCATGGCGCGTGGCCTGTGGCAAGTGGAAAAGACTGCTACAAGCCACAGGCCACAAGCTTTCTTTGATGTATGACCTAAGACGCAACGGAGGAGCATATGAAAGTACGTACTTCGGTCAAGAAAATGTGCGACAAGTGCAAGGTCATCAAACGTCACGGGGTGGTGTTCGTGATCTGCGAAGACCCCACCCACAAGCAACGTCAAGGCTAGAGGGAGGTGAATAAATGGCTCGTATCTCTGGTGTAGAAATTCCGCGTAACAAGCGCGTGGACATCGCGCTCGGCTACATCTACGGCGTGGGTCCTGCCCGCTCTCAGGAGGCCCTGAACGCCACCGGCATCAACCCCGCGACCCGCGTCAAGGACCTGAGCGAGGCCGAGGTCGCCAAGCTGCGCGAGTTCGTGGAGAACACCTATAAGCTCGAGGGCGAACTCCGCGCCGAAATCGCCGGAAACATCAAGCGCCTGATGGACATCGGCTGCTACCGCGGCTTGCGCCACCGTCGCGGCCTGCCCGTGCGCGGTCAGCGCACCCGTACCAACGCCCGTGGCCGCAAAGGCCCCCGCAAGACCGTGGCTGGGAAGAAGAAAGTAGCGAGGAAGTAGTCGCAGGTCTCGAGTTTCAGGTCTCAGGCCAAAAACGAAGATTTTGACTTGCGACATGAGACCGGCGACCTGTGACAACGCAGTTTCATAAAGCTGGAACGTAGATGTCCTAAGCATCGTGTACACGCCAGTTGAGACTCCTACACACACAGCTCTGACACCACTTTAGTCGGGGCGAAAGAGGAGAGTATGGCTGAGAAAAAAGCAGCAGGTTCACGCAAGAAGAAGGTCAAAAAGAACGTAACCGCCGGGCGTGCCTTTATCCACGCCTCCTATAACAACACCATCGTCACCATCACTGACGGCGACGGGCATCCCGTCACCTGGTCGTCGGGTGGGGTGATCGGGTACAAGGGTAGCCGCAAGGGCACACCCTACGCCGCCCAACTCGCCGCCGTGGACGCGGCCAAGAAGGCCCAGGGCTTCGGCATGAGCAGCGTGGACGTGGTGGTGCGCGGCACCGGTGCGGGCCGCGAGCAGGCCATCCGTGCCTTGCAGGCCAGCGGTATCCAGGTGCGCTCAATCGTGGACGACACCCCACTGCCCCACAACGGCTGCCGTCCGCGCAAGAAGTTCCGCAAGACGCAAGGGAAGTAAGGGAAGTTTGCTGCGGTGAACCTTCGGGGTTCCCGGTTTCACCGCGCACGTTTCGGGAACCCTTTCCGCAGGAGGAAGTAAAGCATGGGTCGTTACCGTGGTCCGATTGTAAAGATTGCCCGTCGGCTGGGCATCAACGTAGCCGAGACTGAAAAAGTCCAGAAGTTCCTTGACCGCCGCCCTTACGCCCCCGGCCAGCACGGCCAGCGCCGGGCCAAGGGGCGCCCCTCCGATTACTCGGTGCGGCTGCGCGAAAAGCAGAAGCTGCGCTTTATCTACGATGTGTCGGAGACCCAGTTCCGCAACCTGTTCGTGGAGGCCGCGCGGCGCGAGGGCGTGACCGGTACGGTGTTCTTGCAACTCTTAGAGTCCCGCTTAGACAACGTGGTCTTCCGCATGGGCATCGCCAGCACCCGCCGCCAGGCCCGGCAGTTCGTCCGGCACGGGCACGTGCTGGTGAACGGCAAAAAGGTCACGATCCCCGGATACATGGTCAAGCAGGGCGACGAACTCAAGGTCTCGGAGAAGGCCAAGAAGATCGAGTTCATCACCCAGAACGTCGAGCGCTTCAAGGGCCGCAAGACCTTCCCCTGGCTCGAGTTCAACGCTGACAGCATGACCGGGCGCTTTCTACGTGTCCCCGACCGGGAGATGCTCTCGCTGCCGGTGAACGAACAGCTTGTTATCGAGTTCTACTCGAGGTAATCGCTGATAGCTTATAGCCGATAGCCCAATAGCTAAACGAAAAAGTCTTCGCTATCAGCCAGCCGCTATTGGCTATCCGCCCTCCGAAGGAGGACCAATTTTGGAAACCACCAAGACCAAAGCCCCCGTTTTCAACGCCCGCATTGACGGAAACTACGGCGAGTTCGTGTTGGAGCCGCTCGAGCGCGGCTTCGGTGTGACCCTGGGCAACCCGCTGCGCCGCATTCTGCTCTCCTCAATTTCAGGAACCGCCGTCACCAGCGTATATATCGAAGACGTCCTGCACGAGTTCTCCACCATCCCCGGTGTGAAGGAAGATGCCATCCAGCTCATCCTCAACCTCAAGGAGCTGGTGGTGAAGTTCCACAACCCCGGCACCGGTCCAAAAACCCTCACCCTGCGAGCCACCGGCCCCAAGACCGTCTACGCGCGGGACTTAGAGGTCGGCTCCGACGCTGAAATCATGAACCCCGACCTCTACCTGGCGACCCTCGACGAGAAGGGCAAGCTGGTGATGGAGATTCGCGTGGACGAAGGGGTGGGTTACGTCCCCGCCGAGAAGCACGGCATCAAAGACCGTATCTCCTCGATCCCGGTGGATGCGCTCTACTCGCCGGTGCGCCGCGTGGCCTATCAGGTCGAGGACACCCGCTTGGGCCAGCGCACCGACCTGGACAAGCTGACCCTGCGCATCTGGACCGACGGCTCGGTCTCCCCGATGGAGGTCTTGCAGCAGTCGGTGGGCATCCTGCGCGAGCAGCTCAGCCTATTCGACCAATCGCCGGTGCTGCGCATCGAGCAGCGGCCCGCTGCTGTGGCCGCCCCGGTCGCCGCCGCTTCTAGCAGCGCCTCGGCCCCCGCAGCCAGCAGCCACCCGGCCCCCGCGCCCGCCAGTCGCGGCGTCGGCCTAACCCTCGACGACCTGGGTCTCACCACTCGAGTCCTCCACAACCTCAAGGAAGAGGGCATCGAGAGCGTGGAAAGCCTGCTGGCCCTCTCCGAGCGCGAGCTCAAAAAGGTGCCGGGGATCGGCGACCGCAGCCTGCAAGAGATCAAGGACTGCCTCAACCAGCACGGTCTGGTGATGCGCGACTAGCGTCGCGTTCACCGTT